>NZ_JBSHIM010000002.1:9315-287869 GCF_053618975.1 Microbacterium sp. NPDC055599
GGTAAACACCCAAACCGCAAACGGTCCCTCCTCAACCTCGGTTCCCACGGACCCCCCCAACCCCACACACCCCACCCCACAGAAAAGTGGCCCCGGCGGGTGGCCCGCTGGTCCCACCTCCCTGTTCCGCCGAGGCGACGGGGTCTCTAGTGGTCCACCGCCTTCTCGGCACCGAAGCCGGTGAGGGAACGGACCTCCATCTCCGCAGCGAGCTCGGGCGACTCGCGTCGGGTGCTCGTGACCGTGCCGAGCCAGCCGAGGAGGAAGCCCAACGGGATGGAGACGATTCCCGGATTGTTGAGTGGCCACACCGCGATGTCGATGCCGGGGATCATCGACGTCGGCGTCCCAGAGAAGACCGGAGACAGGACGATCAGCAGGATCGCCGAGCCCAGGCCGCCGTACATGCTCCACACCGCGCCACGCGTGGTGAACCTCCGCCAGAACAACGAGTAGAGGATCGTCGGCAGGTTCGCCGACGCCGCGACGGCGAAGGCGAGCGCCACCAGGAACGCGATGTTCTGCCCCTGAGCGCCGATACCGCCCACGATCGCGAGGATGCCGATCACGATGACCGTACGACGGGCGACGCGCACCTCGCCGTTCGGATCGGCCTCGACCGGGTTCCCCGCGGCATCCTTGCGTCCCTTCTGGATCACGTTGGCATAGATGTCATGGGCGAACGACGCCGCAGCCGTGATGGTCAGCCCGGCGACCACCGCGAGGATCGTGGCGAACGCGACGGCCGAGATGAAACCGAGCAGCACGGGGCCGCCGAGCTGCAGCGCCAGGAGCGGTGCCGCCGAGTTCACCCCACCGGGTGCTGCCGCGATCACATCCGCTCCGACGAGCGCGCCGGCGCCGTAGCCCAGTACCAACGTCAGCAGGTAGAAGCCGCCGATGAGCCAGATGGCCCACACCACAGACCGCCGCGCCTCCTTGGCCGTCGGCACCGTATAGAACCGCATGAGCACATGCGGCAGACCGGCGGTACCGAGCACCAGGGCCATGCCGAGGGAGAGGAAGTCCCACGGATTCGCCCCGTACTGCAACCCGGGCGCGAGCACCGCGTCACCCTTGTCGGAGTTGGCGACCGCAGCCTCAAGCAGCGTGTTGAGGCTGAACCCGTTGAGCGCGAGCACCCAGATCGTCATCCCGAGAGCGCCGCCGATGAGCAGGACCGCCTTCACGATCTGCACCCACGTGGTTCCCTTCATCCCCCCGATCAGGACGTACACGATCATGAGGATGCCGACCACCGCGATCACGATCGACTGTCCGACGCGCCCGTCGATGCCGAGCAGCAGCGAGACGAGCCCGCCGGCGCCGGCCATCTGCGCGAGCAGGTAGAAGAAGCACACCGCCAGGGTGGTGATGGCCGCCGCCATGCGCACCGGGCGCTGCTTCAAGCGGAACGACAGCACATCCGCCATCGTGAACTTCCCGGTGTTGCGCATGAGCTCGGCCACCAGCAGGAGCGCGACAAGCCAGGCCACGAGGAACCCGATCGAATAGAGGAAGCCGTCGTACCCGTTGATGGCGATCGCACCGCAGATGCCGAGGAAAGACGCGGCGGACAGATAGTCGCCGGCGATCGCGAACCCGTTCTGCGGCCCCGTGAACGAACGCCCCGCCGCATAGTAGTCCGCCGCCGTCTTGTTGTTCCTGCTCGCGCGGATGACGATGAACAGGGTCACCGCCACGAAGGCCAGGAAGATCGAGATGTTGAAGACCGGATTGATCTCGAGGGCGACGGTGTCGGTTGCCGTCCGAATACCGATCATGCGTCGGCCTGCGCCTTCTCCAGTTCATCCCTGATCTCGGTCGCCAGCGGATCGAGCCTGCGATTTGCAAATGCGACATATGCCATGGTGATCGCGAATGTCGTGACGAATTGTCCCAGTCCGAAGAGCAGACCGACCGTGATATCGCCCCACACCCGCTGCGCCATGAAGTCGCGCGCGAATGCGGCCAGCAGCACATAGACGAAGTACCAGACCAGGAAGAAAGCAGCCAACGGGAAGATGAACGATCTCTGCGTTCGCTTCAGCCGGACGAATCGCGGAGACTGTTCGACGGCGACGTAGTCGATCGCTCCGCTCTGAGGGGTCGGTTGACGGTCGTTCATGGGGCCTCCTTGCCACATGTCCCGTGCTCGCGCGGCTCGATCCGCCCGAATGGTAGGGTCGACGCTACGAAACGGGGAACGGCGCCGTCACCCCCGAAAGTAGGTATTCCGTGACCTCTCCGATCGCCGCTGAGACCGAGGCGGATCTCGTCGCCAATGCGGTGCGCGAGCTCGCACGACGCACACGGTTCCCCGTGGCCTTCGGCGGTCTCGTGGAAGAGGGCGTGGTGAGCGTCACCAGTATCGTCGGGGCCCGCACCCGGTCGCTCGACGGGCTGCGCGTCCGACCGGAACGGGGTCTCGGCGGGCGCGCCATGATGGAGTTGCGGCCGCGCATGACCAGCGACTACGGCTCGTCACGGCAGATCACGCACGACTACGACGTCTTCGTCCTCGGCGAGGGGCTGCGCACGCTTCTGGCCCTGCCCATCGTGGTGCAGGGACGCTCGCGCGGCGTTCTGTACGCCGGCGCCTGGGACCACGCGCAGGTCGGCGGGGTGACCACGGCGCCCGCCATGCAGGTGGCGCAGTCGGTGGCGGACGAGCTCCGCATCAGGGACGAGGTGCAGCGGAGGCTCCGTGCGGCGACGGAAACGCCGCCGACCGTCGCGGCGCCGCAGCGCGAGGAGCTGCGTGAGAGCTTCGCCGAGCTGCGCAGCATCGCCGCCGCGGTCGAGGACGTCGACGTGCGCGCGCGTCTGGCTCAGGTGGAGCGGCGTCTGCTCACCCTTGCCGGTGAGACCGTGCCGCCCACCACCGCCCCGGTGCCGGTGGTGCACCTCTCCCCTCGGGAGACGGATGTGCTCGCGTGCGCGGCGCTCGGCGCGACGAATGCCGAGATCGCCGCGCAGCTCGGCCTGAGAGAGGGAACGGTCAAGGCATATCTGGGGACCGCGATGTCGAAGCTCGATGCTTCGACGAGGCACGCCGCCGTGACGAAGGCACGCCGCGCCGGTCTTCTCCCCTGAACTGCTTCTCTCTCCGGCCGAGCGACCGTGAATTATTGCTGCGTTTGCGTGCCGCAGGTACAGTCGCATTCATGGCGAGAAGAATTGTGCATCAACTGGTCGACGATATCGACGGCAGCGTCCTGGAGGTCGGTGAAGGCGAGACCGTGCATTTCTCGTTGAACGGAACGTCCTACGAGATCGATCTGAACGCGGCGCACGCGGAAGAATTGCGCGCCGCACTCGAGCCGTATATCTCCGCGGGCCGCCGCGCCGGGAGCGGATCATCCGCGCCGTCGCGCTCGAGTTCCACCCGGAAACGACCGGCACGCAACCCCGAAGTCGCGGCAATCCGCGCGTGGGCGAATGAGAACGGCTACACCCTCTCAGAACGCGGGAGGATTCCCGCCCCCATCCTCGAAGCCTACAAAGCGGCCCAGTGACACGGTCCCGCCCCACCTCACGGTCGGGCGGGATCTTCTTTTGCGCCCGCCGTCGCCCACGGCTCATCGCGGAGGGTGATCTCCTCCGTCATGTCCTTCAGGAAGCGGATCACGACATCACGCTCGGCCGAAGACAGCCGAGCGGCCGCATAGAAGCGCTTCGCCTGCTGTCGGCCGACGGTCTCCATCGCGGCGTGCCGCGTCTCCGGCGTGATGGTGATGGCGAGCGCACGACGATCGGTCGGATGGGGCGACCGCCGGATGTGCCCGCCCTTCTCCAGCCGGTCGAGGAGCTTGGTGGTCGCCGCCGTGGACACGCCCAGGTGATGCGCGATGCCGCTGGGGGTCGCGACCATCGCACGGTTGGCACACACGATCAGATAGTGCAGCGCGCGCATGTCGGTCTCGTTGAGCTGCATGTATCGCCGCGAGGCCTGCGACAGCCGCTGCTCGGCGTCTCGAAGATCGCTCAGCGCCTCCATGACGAGAGCGATCTGGCGCAGATCCTCCGGGGGCACCCCGGTGCGATCGATCAGTGTGCTGCGCGGGTCGCTCGCGTCGACGTGGTAGATCGATCCGTGACTCAGCCCGTCGGCGCTCTCCGTCGAGGCCGATTCAGCGGAGGAGTCCGCGGCCACAGCCGCCCCGGAGCGCAGGGTGGTGCGGGGCTCGGTGTCCATGCGATCATGTTACACACGAACAGATTCATGCTAAGTTGATATTTCACCAAGTTAGCTAAAGGACGGGGAAGTCATGCAACAGGTCACGCTCCTCGCGGAAGACGGGACAGCCGTCGGCGTCCTTCCCAAGCACGAGGTCCACACGTTCGACACCCCCCTCCATCTGGCCTTCTCGTGTTACGTCCTCGACCCGTCCGGGCGCGTCCTCGTCACGCGGCGCGCCCTGACCAAGCGCACCTGGCCCGGCGTCTGGACCAACAGCTTCTGCGGACACCCTCAGCCCGGCGAGGACATGGCGGATGCGGTGCGGCGGCACGGCCTGCACGAGCTCGGCCTCCGGGTCGACCAGGTCCGCCTCGTCCTCCCCGACTACCGCTATCGCGCCGTGGATGCGAGCGGCATCGTCGAGAACGAGATCTGCCCCGTGCACGTCGCCGTGCTCGATCACGATCCCGTCGCCAACCCGCAGGAGGTGTCGGAATGGGCCTGGGTCGACCCGGGGGCGCTGGCCGAGGCCGTGGCCCTCGCTCCGTTCGCGTTCAGCCCGTGGATCGTCGAGCAACTGCCACGCCTCCGCAGCCTCGGTGAGGTCTGAGCCATGAGCACGACCATCACGCACGAAGACCTCGGTACTCGGATCGAGGAGGTCCTGCGGCGGCGCTTCGCCGAGCGCGCCGTGGCCGCCGAGCATCACGGGGCCGAGTTCGCCGCGCTCTGGAACGAGGCCGCCCAGCACGCCCTCGGCGGCAAGCTCCTGCGTCCGCTCATGCTGATGGAGCTCTTCCCCGCGCTGGCGACGACCGTGCCCACCCGACGCGAGACCGAGGGCGCGATCGACGTGGCCGCGCACGTCGAGCTGTTGCACTTCGCGTTCCTGCTGCACGACGACGTGATCGACGGCGACCTCACGCGGCGCGGGCGGCCCAACCTCATCGGCTCCCTCGTGGCGCGGCGCCCCGACGAGACCGCGGCCGCCGCCCTGCACTGGGGACGCGCGAGCGCGATCCTCCTCGGCGATCTGCTCCTGTCGACCGCGGTGCTCGGCTTCGCCCGCGCCGAGGTGAGCGCCGACGGCCGCGAGCGGCTGCTGGCCCTGCTCGACACCACCGTGTTCGAGACCGTCGCGGGTGAGCACGCGGACGTCGCCCTCAGCGATGGCATCGTCACGCCCGACCTGCGGACCATCCTCGCCACGAGCGCGTCCAAGACCGCGACCTATTCTTTCGTGCTGCCGCTGCGCGCCGCTGCCGTCCTCGCCGGAGCCAGCGCGGAAGCCGAGGAGCAGCTCACCCAGATCGGCACCCACCTCGGACTGGCGTACCAGCTGCAGGACGACCTCCTCTCGGTGTTCGGCGACCCGCACGCACACGGCAAGGACGCCTTCTCCGACCTCCGAGAGGGCAAGGAGACCGCGATCATCGCGTACGCGCGCATGACGAGCCACTGGCCGAGCATCGAGCTGCGCTTCGGCACGGCCGACCTCAGCGCGTCCGACGCCGGCGACATCCGCGACCGTCTGCGCGAGTGCGGCGCCGAGCGCTTCGTCCGCGGACTCGTGCAGGAGCAGCTCACCGCCGTGTCGACCGTGCTCGCCGAGGCGGAGGAGTCCGGCACGCTCAGCCCCGCGGCCGGGCGCACGATCCTGGCGATCGCCGACCGCATCGAGGGCCGCCGCCGATGAGCCCCCGCCCCGTCGAACGCCCGGATCCCGCCGCCCTGCGCCGCTTCAGTCGCACCGCCGAGATCGCCACCACCGACGTCATCCGCACCTACTCCACCTCGTTCGGTCTCGCCACCCGGCTTCTCGGCACGCGGCATCGCCAGCACGTGCGCAACATCTACGCCATGGTGCGTATCGCCGACGAGATCGTGGACGGGGTCGCGGCCGAGGCGGGGCTGGACGCCTCGGCGCAGGCCGCGGCACTGGACTCGTACATCGCCGAGACCCACCGCTCGATGCGCACCGGGTACAGCAGCGACTTGATCCTGCACGCGTTCGCCCGCACCGCGAGGGAGTGCGCCATCGGCGAGGACCTGACGGGGCCGTTCTTCGACTCCATGCGTGCCGACATCTCCCGCGACGCCGGGTTCACCGCCTACGACGCGGACGCCCACGCCGCCTACGTCTACGGCTCGGCCGAGGTCGTCGGGCTCATGTGCCTGCAGGTGTTCCTCCGCGATGCCGACCGCACCCCGGAGGAGCGGGAGATCCTGCACCGGGGAGCCCGGCGGCTCGGAGCCGCGTTCCAGAACGTCAACTTCCTGCGCGACCTCGCCGACGACACCGACCGCCTCCAGCGCGGCTACCTCGGTGGCACCGAACGGCTCACGGACGCCGACCGCGACGCCTGGGTCGCCACGGTCGAACGCCAGCTGGCCGACGCCCGCGCCGCGATCCCCCTCCTGCCGAAGGACGCGAGGGCGGCCGTCCGCAGCGCGCTGGCGCTGTTCGCCGCACTCACCCGCCGCGTCGCGAAGACCCCCGCCGCCGAGCTCTACCGCCGCCGTGTGCGCGTGCCGGACCCGGTGAAGGCGCTGCTCGCGGCACGGGCCGTCGTGACCACCGCGTGGGAGCGTGACCGATGAGCCGCGTCGTCGTGATCGGTGCCGGTGTCGCGGGGCTCGCGACCGCGGGGCTCCTCGCCCGCGACGGGCACGAGGTCGTGGTGCTGGAGCGCAACGACCGGGTGGGCGGACGCGCCGGAACGCTCGAACGCGAGGGCTTCCGCTTCGACTCCGGCCCCTCGTGGTACCTGATGCCGGAGGTGTTCGACCACTTCTTCCGGATGATGGGCACCAGCACCGAGGAGCAGCTCGACCTGACGCTGCTCGACCCCGGGTACCGCGTCTTCCGCGCACCGGAGTCGGCGGAGGGCGCTGTCACCGTTCCCGCGGGCCGCGATGCCGTCCGACGACTGTTCGACGACCTCGAGCCGGGCGCCGCTGCCACGCTCGACCGCTACCTCGACTCGGCGTACCACGCGGGCACCATGGCGCAGCGCTACTTCCTCTACAACCCGTTCACCCGCACGCGCTCCCTCGCGGCCCCGGAAGTGCTGCGTGCCCTCCCCCGCCTGTTCTCCCTCCTGGGAACCCGACTCCAGTCGTTCGCCGCCCGGCGCTTCCGCCACCCCGTGCTCCGGCAGATCCTGGGCTACCCGGCGGTCTTCCTCGGCACCGATCCGCGCAGCGCCCCCGCGATGTACCACCTCATGAGCGCGCTCGACCTCGATCAGGGCGTGCTGTACCCGCAGGGCGGATTCTGGCGCGTGGTCGAGCGGATCGCGGCCCTGGCCGAGGGCTCGGGCGTCCGCATCGTGACGGGAGCCGAGGTCACCGGCATCCTCACGCGGGACGACAGCGCCGGGACGCACGTGTGGGGCGTGGGGTGGACGGACCCCAGCGGAGACCAGCACGTGGAAGAGGCAGACATCGTGGTGTCCGGCGCCGACCTGCACCACACGGAGACCGCGCTGCTGCCGCCGTCGCTGCAGTCGTACCCCGAGTCGTGGTGGGCGCGGCGGACAAGCGGGCCCGGCGGGGTGCTGGTCATGCTCGGGGTACGGGGATCGCTGCCGCAGCTGCCGCACCACTCCCTGTTCTTCACCGACGACTGGGACGCGAACTTCGACGCGATCTTCGGGCGCACCCCGCAGATCCCCGCACCGGCATCGACGTACGTGTGCCGCCCGAGCGCGACCGACGCCGACGTCGCGCCCCCCGACCACGAGAACCTCTTCGTCCTCGTCCCGGTGCCCGCCGATGTCGACCTCGGCCATGGCGGATCGGACGGATCCGGCTCGCCGCAGATCGAAGCGGCCGCCGACGCCGCGATCGACATGATCTCCTCGTGGGCGGGGATCCCGGACCTGCGCGAACGCATCGTGGTGCGCGAGACCGTGGGACCTGCCGACTTCCACGACGACTACCACTCCTGGCGCGGCGGAATGCTGGGCCCGGCGCACACCCTGTCGCAGAGCGCGATGTTCCGCGCGCAGAACGCGTCGCGCCGAGTCCGCGGGCTGTACTACGCGGGCGCCACGACGGCGCCCGGGGTCGGCGTGCCGATGTGCCTGATCAGCGCGGAGCTGGTGCTCAAGCGCATCCGCGGCGACCACTCGCCCGGTCCCCTCCCGGAGCCGGCGCCCTCGGAACGGACGGCCCGGCCGTGACCGGCGCGATCTACCTCGGCGCCCTGCTGGTGTCGCTCGGGTGCATGCTGCTGCTGGACTGGCGCTTCCGCCTGTTCTTCTGGCGCGACGTGTTCGCCGCGGCCGTCGTGACGGTGCTCGGGGTCGCGTTCTTCCTCGTCTGGGACGTGGCGGGCATCGCCGCCGGGATCTTCTTCCGCGGTGATGCGGTGATCGCGACGGGCATCGTCCTCGCCCCGGAGCTGCCGATCGAGGAGCCGGTCTTCCTGGTGTTCCTGGTCGTGTGCACCATGGTCCTGTACGGCGGTGCCGTGCGGATCGTCGAGCGCCGCCGCGCACGGTCGCCCCGCGCGGAGGTCGCCCGATGACGTATCTGCAGCTGTCCGCCGTGTTCCTGGCCGTCGCCGCGACGGGCGGCCTCGTCGCCGCGCTCGTGGCCCGGCGCGGTCCCCACGCCGGCGCTCTGGCCGCCACCGCCCTGACCCTCCTGGCGCTCACGGCCGTGTTCGACACCGTCATGATCGCGACCGGGCTCTTCCACTACTCCCCCGCACATCTCGTCGGCGTGCACATCGGTCTCGCTCCGCTGGAGGACTTCGCCTATCCGGTCGCCGCGGTGCTGCTGCTGCCCGCCGTGTGGACCGCCCTGCGGGCGCGACGTTCCCGTAGGGGAACCTCGGCCGCAGCGACCGCAGCCGCCACCGAACGGGAGGAGCGCGCATGAGCCGGGCGTCCGTGCCGCGCACGGGAGTCGGACACGACATCGCGCAGATCCTCCTGTCGTCGCGGCCTATCAGCTGGATCAACACCGCCTTCCCGTTCGCCGCCGCCTACCTGCTCAGCACGCGCGAGATCGACCCCACGTTCGTCATCGGCACGCTGTACTTCCTCATCCCCTACAACCTGGCGATGTACGGCATCAACGACGTGTTCGACTACGCGTCCGACCTGGCGAACCCGCGCAAGGGCGGGATCGAGGGAGCACTGCTGTCGCCGCGCATCCACCGCACCACCCTGTGGGCCGCTGCCGCGACCAACGTGCCGTTCCTCGTCTACCTGTTCGCGGTCGGCAACCCCGCGTCGTGGTGGTGGCTCGCGGTGAGCGTGTTCGCGGTGATCGCCTACTCCGCGCCGGTGCTGCGCTTCAAGGAACGACCGTTCCTTGACTCGATCACGTCGAGCACCCACTTCGTCAGCCCGGCCATCGTCGGCCTCGCCCTCGCGGGAGCTCCGGTCTCGGCGGCGACCGTGGTCACGCTCGGCGCGTTCTTCCTGTGGGGCATGGCAGCGCACGCGTTCGGCGCCGTGCAGGACGTGGGGCCGGACCGCGAGGGCGGCATCTCGTCCATCGCCACCGTGATCGGTGCCCGAGCCACCGTGCGCCTCGCGATCGGCCTCTGGGCGGTGGCGGGGGTCGCAATGCTCCTCACGCCCTGGCCCGGCCCCCTCGCGGCGGTACTCGCCGTGCCTTACATCGTGAACGCCGCACCGTGGTGGAACGTCACCGATGACACCTCCGGCAGGACCAACCGCGCCTGGCGCCGCTTCATCGCCCTCAACTACATCGCCGGCTTCCTCGCCACGATGATCCTCATCCTCGCCTGGGTCTCCTGACTCCGACGCCCCCGCGACGAACCCACCTCCTCCCGAAAGGAACCCGATGTCCCGCCCCGCCGAAACGCCGACCCCGCCCTCCCGAGAGCGCGTCCGTCGCCACTCGTGGCTGCGGGTCTTTCTCCCGGTCCTGCTGATCCTGGTGTGGCTGGCCGGGGCGTCGTTCGGTGGTCCCCTGTTCGGCAAGGTCGACGAGGTCTCCTCGAACGACCAGACCACGTACCTGCCCGAATCGGCCGACGCGACCACGGTGCAACAGCTCCTGGGCGAGTTCAACGACAGCGACGCGATCCCGGCCATCGCGGTGTTCACCTCGGACCAGGAGCTGACGCAGACCGAGCTCGACGCGATCAGCGATGCGGTCGCCGACGCTCCGTCGGTCGAGGGCGTCGCGGACGACGTCTCGCCCGCGCTCCCCTCCGACGACGGGAAGGCCGTGCAGGCGTTCATCCCGATCGAGGGCGACGCGGAACTCGCCGATACCACCACGGCGCTCGGCGAGGAGTTGCGCGCGGCGGTCCCCGACGGGGTCACGGTCTACATCACCGGACCGGCCGGTTTCAGCGCCGACCTGGTCGCCGGCTTCTCGGGGATCGACGGCCTCCTGCTCGGGGTGGCGCTGCTGGCGGTCCTCGTGATCCTCGTCCTGGTCTACCGGTCGTTCCTGCTGCCCCTCGTCGTGCTGTCCACGAGTCTGTTCGCGCTGTGCGTCGCGCTCCTGGTGGTGTGGTGGCTGGCGAAGTGGGAGATCCTGCTGCTGAGCGGACAGACCCAGGGCATCCTGTTCATCCTCGTGATCGGCGCCGCGACCGACTATGCGCTGCTCCTCGTCGCCCGCTTCCGTGAAGAGCTGCGCGTCGCGCAGGACAAGGGCGTCGCGCTGCGGGCCGCGTGGAAGGGCTCGGTCGAGCCGATCGTCGCGTCAGGCGGCACCGTGATCGCCGGACTGCTGTGCCTGCTGCTCAGCGACCTGAAGTCGAACAGCACGCTGGGGCCGGTCGCCGCGATCGGCATCGTGTTCGCGATGCTGTCGGCGCTCACACTGCTCCCGTCGTTGCTGCTGCTCTTCGGGCGCGCGGTGTTCTGGCCCCGCCGGCCCCGTTTCGAGCCCGAGGTCGTCGCGGAGGAGCACGGCATGCGCACCACCGGGCTGTGGGCTCGCCTCGCCGGCGCGGTGAAGAAGCGCCCCCGGGTGATCTGGATCGTGACGACGCTCGTGCTCCTGGCCGGAGCCGCCGGAGTCACCCAGCTCGACGCGGTGGGAGTGCCGCAGTCCGACCTCGTGCTCGGAGCCTCTGAGGCGCGCGACGGGCAGGTCGCGCTGGGCGAGCACTTCCCCGGCGGGTCGGGCAGCCCGGTGTCGGTCGTGGTCGACGAGGAGCGCATGCAAGACGCGGCGGACGTGCTCCTGTCCAACGACGGGATCGACGGGGTCACGGTGACCGCCGCCGACTCCCCGAGCGGCTCCGCGCCGATCGACGAGGACGGGATCACGGCGGTCGGCCCTCCGGGAACCCCCGCGCCGGATCCCACGGTCGTGGACGGTCAGGTGCTGCTGCAGGGGACCCTGACCGACGCAGCGGACTCGGCAGCGGCTGCCGCGACGGTGCGGGAGCTGCGCGTCGAGCTCGACGACCTCGGTGCGATCGTGGGCGGCGTCACGGCCACATCGGTCGACACGAACGATGCCTCGATCCACGACCGTAACCTCATCATCCCGGTGATCCTGCTCGTGATCATGCTGATCCTGATGCTGCTGCTCCGGTCGATCCTCGCCCCGGTGCTGCTGATCCTGACCACGGTGCTGTCGTTCGGAACCGCGCTCGGCGTGTCCGCGCTCGTGTTCAACGGGATCTTCGCGTTCCCCGGCGCCGACCCGGCCGTCCCGCTCTACGGCTTCGTCTTCCTCGTGGCCCTGGGCATCGACTACAACATCTTCCTGATGACCCGCGTGCGCGAGGAGTCGAAGCAGCACGGAACACGCGAGGGCATCCTGCGCGGGCTCTCGATCACCGGGGGCGTCATCACCTCTGCCGGCCTCGTGCTCGCCGCGACGTTCGCCGCCCTCTCGGTGATCCCGATCCTGTTCCTCGTGCAGCTCGCGTTCATCGTCGCGTTCGGCGTCCTGCTCGACACGTTCGTCGTGCGCTCGCTGCTCGTGCCCGCTCTCACGTACGACATCGGGAAGGCCATCTGGTGGCCGTCCGCGCTATGGCGCCGCGGGAAGCCGTGACGACGGGATCGCGGGAAGGGTGCCCTCGACAGGATTCGAACCTGCGACCTGCCCTTTAGGAGAGGGCTGCTCTATCCTGCTGAGCTACGAGGGCGCGCACCCAGTCTACGGGACCGGGATGCGCGCCCTCGGCCGCTCAGGGTCACGCCGCGAGGGCGAGGTACGGCTCCCACCGCGGGTCGCTCCGCTCGGACCCCCGCACCGTCCAGGCGGTGCCGTGGGGTGGGCGCGGCGCGAACCGCAGCTGCCACCGCATCTCCTGCGGCGTGCGATTGCTCTTGAGGTTGTTGCACCGCAGGCAGCACGCGACGAGGTTCTCCCACGAGTCCGCTCCCCCGCGCGACCGGGGCAGGACGTGGTCGATGGTCGATGCCGACTTGCCGCAGTAGCCGCAGCGGTGGTCGTCGCGGCGGAGCACCCCGCGCCGGGTGACCGGAACACGTCGCCCGGTCGGCACCCGCACGTAGCGGGACAGGATGATCACGGCTGGCCGGTCGTAGACACCGTGCGTCCCCCAGACGGGGTCGTCTTCGACGCGCTCGATCACGGTCGCTTTCTCATTCATGACCAGGACCAGTGCTCGCTTGAACGACACGATCGCCAGCGGCTCGTACCCGGCGTTCAGGACCAGTGTGCGCATTCGTCATCCTCTCGATCCGCCGGGACGGCTTCCCGGCACTCTCGACTCACACGGCATCGCACAGGCGGTGGAGTGCACGCAGGGACGAAAAAAGGCGCTGTCTAGAGACAGCGCCTTTCGCGCGCGGCAGGACCGCGGCATCCCTGCGGGCGATGCTGAAGGACGTGACGACCGAGGGCATCCATGGTTCGGATGGTCGGTATTCGCTCCATCAGCCTCTCCCGCCTGTTCGACGACGGGTTCAGGCTAACCCATCCCACAGGGGGCAGGGCGCAACAGCGGGTGAACGATCGGAGGTGTGTCCGTCAGCCGGCGTTGATCGAGAGCCAGTTGCCCGGCTCCACCAGGCCGCCGTTGATCCACACCTCGAAGTGCAGGTGGTTCGCGGTCGAACGTCCCGTGCTGCCGACGTAGCCGATGAGCTGACCGGCCGCGACGCTCTGGCCGGCCTGCACCTGACGCGAGCCGTAGAGCATGTGGCCGTACGTGGTCTGCACGCGCTGGCCGCCGATGACGCTGTCGAGCATGACGCAGACGCCGTAGCCGCCGATGTTCTCGGCCGAAGCCCGGACGACGCCGGCCGCAGCCGCGTAGATCGGGGTGCCCGCGGGTGCGAGCATGTCGATGCCGTTGTGACCGCCGCCGATCGTGCGGCTGACGTGCCACGAGCCGAGCGGCAGCGGATAGCGCACCTCGCCGGAGCCCGGCGCGGTGAGCGCGTAGCCGGCCGTGTTGAAGCGACCGCCCGACGACGAAGCCGCAGCGGTGGCGGCGGCCGCGGCGCGAGCGGCAGCGGCCTCCTCGGCCTTCTTCTTCGCGATCTCGTCGGGAGTCGTCGCGCTGAAGGTGCCGCGCACGACGGGAGCGGAGGTCGCCTCGGAAGCGACGACCAGCGACTGCGCGTCGACCGCGGCGAGCTGCTGCACCGTCGTGGTGGCGGCATCGGCCGGCTTGGACGCGGCGTAGGCGGGAAGCGCGACGGCGGCGACCAGTGCACCGACGGCACCGAAGATCGCCACCGACCGGAGAGGCTTGACCACCTTTCGCGCCGTCACCTTCGGTGGGGTGCGGCGAGCCGGAACTCGATCTTCAGGTGTCTTCTCGGTCGGTTCGATGTCTGCGGCCAAAACGTGGTCCTCCTGGGCCTTCGCACCTCGGGTGTGCTGGCTCATCAGCGCTCTCCTCGATGGCGCGGATGGGGAATCGGGTACGAGAGTCATCCGTGCCGAGAAGACGATGAGCCTGAAGGCGTATCTTCGCGGTCCATCCCCAACGGGCTTCTTCGCTGAGGACCTGACCGAGGTTACCGGAAGATAACGATCATGTCACCCTGGGAAACTGGCAATCCTCGGTGAGGCCGTCCCACGCCCCGAGACGGTGCGCGACGAACCGCGATTCTGCGGCGCGATCAGGCCGGTTCGCCCACCAGGAAGATGTGCGACGCGAGCTCGACGGGAAGCTCGAGCCCCTCGTCCTTGCCGTCCATCTGGATGAGGACGTAGCCCTCGTTGAACCGGAAGTCACCGCGCGCCCCCGGTACGACGCCCGCATCGCGCAGCTGCTCCAGCAGTTCGGGGTCGACCTGCGCGGGCTCGGCCAGACGACGCACCGTGCCCTCGACGGGCTCGCCCGCCGCGTTCAGACGCTGCACCAGACCGACGACGCCCTCATCGAACGTCCGGGCCGGGAGGTCGCCGAGCTGATCCAGACCGGGGATCGGATTGCCGTAGGGCGACTCCGTGGGATGCCCGAGCAGCTCGACGAGGCGGCGCTCCACCTGCTCGCTCATCACGTGCTCCCAGCGGCAGGCTTCTTCGTGCACGAACGCCCAGTCGAGTCCGATCACATCCGACAGCAGGCGCTCGGCGAGACGGTGCTTGCGCATCACGTCGACCGCCTTGCGGCGACCGGCGTCGGTGAGCTCGAGCGTACGATCCTCGGAGACCACGACGAGCCCGTCGCGCTCCATCCGCCCGACCGTCTGCGACACGGTCGGTCCGGAGTGGCCGAGCCGCTCGGAGATGCGCGCGCGCAGCGGCACGATGTTCTCCTCCTCGAGCTCGAGGATGGTGCGGAGATACATCTCCGTGGTGTCGATCAGATCGGTCATGTGCGGGCCCTCCGAAGTTCTTAGGCAAGCCTACATTCCCGCGGGGACATCGGATCGACCGCGGGCGGGGCTGCCCCGTGCGCTCCCCCTAGAATCGACCCATGGCGATCGAGATTCCCGGTGACCTCCTGCCCGCTGACGGGCGTTTCGGCTGCGGCCCCTCGAAGGTGCGGCCCGCACAGCTGGAGGCGCTGCTCTCCTCCGGCTCGTCGATCCTCGGCACCTCGCATCGTCAGGCGCCCGTGAAGAACCTCGTCGGCAGCGTGCGCGAGCGGCTCGCCGCGCTGTTCCGCATCCCGGACGGATACGAGATCCTGCTCGGCAACGGCGGCTCCACCGCGTTCTGGGACGCCGCAGCGTTCGGCCTCATCG
Organism: Microbacterium sp. NPDC055599; assembly: GCF_053618975.1. Classification (NCBI taxonomy): domain Bacteria; kingdom Bacillati; phylum Actinomycetota; class Actinomycetes; order Micrococcales; family Microbacteriaceae; genus Microbacterium; species Microbacterium sp. NPDC055599. Next base: position 24,634 of record NZ_JBSHIM010000002.1, read on the forward strand.
AGCGTCGTAGCCAGAACCTCGTGTTCGGCGAGTTCGGCGGCAAGTTCGCCGCCGCCGCCGGGGCCCCGTGGCTCGAGGCCCCCGACGTGCGCAGAGCGGAGCCGGGGTCCCGCACGCAGGCCGCATTCGTCGACGGGATCGACGTGTACGCGTGGCCGCACAACGAGACCTCGACCGGCGTGAGCGCTCCGGTGTCGCGCGTCGACGCCGACGGGGCCCTGACCGTGATCGATGCGACGAGCGCGGCGGGCGGCATCGACTTCGACGTCGCACAGGCCGACGTGTACTACTTCGCCCCGCAGAAGAACCTCGGGTCGGACGGCGGACTGTGGTTCGCGGCCGTCTCGCCCGCCGCGGTCGACCGCATCGAGCGCATCGCCGCTTCGGGCCGCTACATCCCCGAGTTCCTCAGCCTCAAGCAGGCGGTCGACAACTCCCGACTCAACCAGACCCTCAACACCCCGGCGCTGACCACGCTGCACCTGCTCGACAGCCAGCTGCAGTGGATCCTCGACAACGGCGGCCTCGCCTGGGCTGCGGCGCGCACCGCGGAGTCGTCCTCCGTGCTGTACGACTGGGCCGAGGCCTCCACCGTGGCGACGCCGTTCGTGTCCGACCCGGCACACCGCTCGCCGGTCGTCGCGACGATCGACTTCGACGACAGCATCGACGCGGCAGCGATCGCGAAGACGCTGCGCGCCAACGGCATCGTCGACACCGAGCCGTACCGCAAGCTCGGACGCAATCAGCTGCGCGTCGCGACGTTCGTCTCCATCGAGCCCGACGACATCCGTCAGCTCACGCGCTCGATCGACTACGTGCTGGAGAACCTCGGCGGCTGAGCGCCGGGACTCACTCCTCCTCGTCGACCTCGCCGGCGTCCGCACCGCGGACGTCGGCGTCGTCGTCTTCGGCGTCGTCGTCTTCGGCGTCGTCGTCCTCCGCGTCGTCGGATGCGGAGTCGTCGAGTTCGTCGTCGGATGCGGAGTCGTCGAGTTCGTCGTCGGATGCGGAGTCGTCGAGCTCGTCGATGTCGACGCCGTCGAGGTCGCCGGCGTGAAGGATGTCGGACGCCTCGTCGTCATCCTCGTCGAGCTCGTCGTCCAGGACATCGTCGAGTTCGACGTCCGCGGCTCCGTCTGACCGGTCGCCGTCATCGCCGTCCGTTGCCGCCGCAGCCGCGTCGGCGAGCTCGGCCTGGTGCGCGCGATACTCCGCCAGGCGCTCGGCCCAGGGCACCCATTCGGGCGCGAGGAGTGCGCCGTCGCCCGGCAGGAGCTCGGCCTCCAGCACCGTGGGCTCTTCGTCGTCGACGCGGGCCACCGTCACGGTCCAGTACCACCCCGGATATCCGGCCAGCCGGTTCTCGAAGCGCAGCGAGACCGATCCGTCTTCCTCTGCGATGTATCCGGCGGCCGGCCCGATGGTGGACGCGGGAGTGAACTCGCGCAGCGCTGCGAGCGCGAGATCGTGGGCCTCGACGAGGCGGGCGTCAGCCTCAGGCTTCGAGGTCATCAGCGACCTTGCGCAGAACGGCTGCGATCTTGCGGCCGTGACCGGAGGACGGGTAGCGCCCGCGACGCAGATCGCCGCCGATGCCGTCGAGCAGCTTCACCAGGTCTTCGATGATGATCGCCATGTCGTCGGCGGGCTTGCGCTTGGCCTTCGCCAGGCTGGGCGGGGCCTCGAGCACCCGCACGGACAGCGCCTGCAGGCCGCGCTTGCCATCGGCGACGCCGAACTCCACGCGCGCACCCGCCTTGATCGCGGTGCCGGCCGGCATCGCGGAGGCGTGCAGGAAGACGTCCTGGCCGTCATCGCTGGCGATGAAGCCGAAACCCTTGTCTTCGTCGTAGAACCTGACCTTGCCGGTGGGCATGGGTGAACCTCGCTGGTATCGAAAAGCAGAACAGAGCGCGCTCGTGCGCGTGCGTCCAGCCTACCGGTCGCGGGGCGAACGGAACCGACCGCGCCGGGGCGAGTAGTCTGGAGCGGATGAGCACGCAGAGCCCCGGACCGGAGGTCCCCATCCGCCGGATCGATCGCATCCTGGCGTTCACCGCACTCGGGATCGCCGCCGCCTCCGTGGTGTGCTTCTTCGCGATCATCATCGGCACCGCCACGGGCATGGACCGCGCCGCGTTCGGTGAAGGCGCGTGGCCGGTCGTCGCCGCGATCCCCTACTGGGGGCTGCCGCTCGCGTTCGTGCTGATCATCACCCTGCTGATCATGAGCTTCGTCCGGAAGGGTCGCGCGCAATCGCGTCGCTGAGCCCCCGCCGATGAGCACGCACGCACGACCGCTGGCCGACCGCCTGGCCGCAGCGAGCGATGCCGAGCTCCGGGAGCTGTTCGCCGCCCGCGGCGTACGCCCCGACGCGACGTGGCAGGACTTCTTCGATGCGGCCGAGGCCCTGCTGGAACCGTCCTCCCTGAGCCGAGTCCTCCCGGCACTCACCGCCGCGGAGGCCGCGTCCCTCGTGGATGCCGTCGCCGGTGAGCGGCCGGGCGAGGGCCGCGAGCGACTGGTCGCCCTCGCCCTCCTGCGCGCCGACGGGACACCGCAGCCGCCCGTGGACCTGCTGGTCGAAGGCCGCGCGCGGCCGACGCCGATCGACGCCACTCCCCCCGCGCCGTCCTCCGAGGCCACGTCCGCTCACGCCGCCGAGCGCGCCTTCACCACGGTCGCGCGCCTCGCCGACCTCCTCCTCATCGCCAGGGAGCGGCCCTTCGCCCTCCTGCTCGGCGGAGCGGTGAGCGCCGGCGAGAAGCGACAGCTCGCCGAGGCCGGGCTGCCCACCGAGGCCATCGACCTGCTCTCCGGACTCGCCGTCCGTGCCCGGCTGGCGGCCCCGGTCGACCGTCGGCTGCGGACGACCGCGCTCGCCGAGGAGTGGCTGCGCTCTTCCGTCGCCGCCCGCTGGACGCTCCTCGCGACCGCCTTCCGCGACTCCCTGCCGCGCGGTCTTCGCCCGGCGACTGCCGGGTGGATCCCGGTGTCGCAGTGGCCGCTCGCGCACCCCTGGGACGCCGCCTGGACGGAACACGCCGCTGAGCTCACGGAATCGGCCCGGCTGATCGGTCTGATCGCCGACGACGGCACCGAGCCCCCCTGGGCCGCGCCGCTCCGACGCGGAGAGCCCGCCGACGCCCGCACCCTCGTCGCACAGCTCCCGGCGGAGGTCGACCGCATCTTCCTCCAGAACGACCTCACGGCCATCGCTCCCGGTCCGCTGCAGCCCGCCCTCGACGTGCGACTGCGCACGATCGCCGTCCGGGAGTCCGCTGCACAGGCCTCCTCCTACCGGTTCACCGCCGAGTCGGTGGCCCACGCCTTCGCCACCGGGGAGAGCGAACACTCCATCCTCGACTTCCTCGGCGCGATCTCCCTCACCGGAATACCCCAGCCGCTGGGCTACCTGGTGGCGCAGACCGCCCAACGGCACGGCCTCATCCGGGTGTCGGTCGACGGCGAGACGGGGCGCACCCGGATCGAGAGCAGCGACCCGCACGTGTTGGAAGCCCTCGCGGTCGATCAGGCGCTCCGACCGCTCGCGCTCACAGCCCACGTGGGCTCGCTCACCACGCGAGTGGCACAGGACACCGTGTACTGGGCGCTGACGGACGCCCGCTACCCCGCGAGCCTCGTCGACGAGGACGGAGCGATCGTCGTGCGCGACCGCCACCCCGCCGCTCCCCCGGCCGACGGACACGACCCCGCTGACGACTACGACACGCTGATCGCCCGGTTGCGCGATCGCCAGGGGCCGGACGCCGATGCCGCCTGGCTCGACCGGGAGCTCGAAGCCGCGGTGCGAGCCAAGGCCGTCCTGCGTGTGACGGTCGGCATGCCGGACGGATCCACGCGGGACCTGCTCCTGGAGGCCACGGGTATCGGCGGCGGACGGCTGCGCGGCCGCGACAGGGCCGCCGACGTCGAGCGCACGCTCCCGGTGTCGAGCATCCGCGCGGCGACCGTCGTGGCCCCGTGAGGCCCTGCCCTCCGGACGGCCGGTAGACTGGGCAGCTATGTCTGATGGCCCCCTGATCGTCCAGAGCGACCGCACCGTGCTGCTCGAGGTCGCCCACGCCGATGCCGAGAGCGCCCGACACGAGCTCGCGATCTTCGCCGAGCTGGAACGCGCGCCGGAGCACATCCACACGTACCGCATCACCCGCCTGGGACTGTGGAACGCGCGAGCCGCAGGGCACACGGCAGAAGACATGCTGGAGACACTCGACCGCTGGTCGCGTTTCCCGGTGCCCCCGTCGGTCGCCGTCGACCTGCGCGAGACCGTCAACCGCTACGGGCGGCTCGTCATCGAGCGCGACGACGAGGGCGTGCTGATCCTGCGGTCGACCGATCCCGCCGTGCTGGCGCAGGTCGCGAACAACAAGCGCATCCAGCCGCTGCTGATCGGCCACCCGACTCCCGAGACCTTCGTGGTCGACGCGTGGGCCCGCGGACAGATCAAGCAGGAGCTGCTGAAGATCGGCTGGCCCGCGGAGGACCTCGCGGGCTACACGCCCGGCACTCCGCATGAGATCGAGCTCGCCGAGGACGGCTGGCACATCCGCCCGTACCAGCAGGACGCGGTCGACGCCTTCGCGAAGGACGGCTCCGGCGTCGTGGTCCTCCCCTGCGGCGCGGGCAAGACGATCGTCGGGGCCGGAGCCATGGCCGCGACGAAGACGACGACGCTGATCCTCGTGACCAACACGGTCTCGGCGCGACAGTGGCGCGACGAGCTGCTCAAGCGCACCAGCCTCACACCGGAGGAGATCGGCGAGTACTCGGGGCAGTCGAAGGAGGTCAAGCCGGTCACCATCGCGACCTACCAGATCCTCACCGCCAAGCGGAAGGGCGAGTACGCGCACCTGGCGCTGCTCGACGCCTTGGACTGGGGCCTCATCGTGTACGACGAGGTCCACCTCCTGCCCGCGCCGGTGTTCAAGCTGACCGCCGACCTCCAGGCCCGCCGCCGCATCGGCCTGACCGCGACGCTCGTCCGTGAGGACGGCCGCGAGGGCGACGTCTTCAGCCTGATCGGGCCGAAGCGCTTCGACGCTCCCTGGAAGCAGATCGAGGCGCAAGGGTTCATCTCCCCGGCCGTCTGCTACGAGGTGCGCGTGGACCTTCCGCCGAGCGACCGGCTGGAGTACGCCGCGGCGACCGATGACGAACGCTACCGCCTCGCCGCGTCGGCGCCCGCCAAGATCGACGCCGTCCGCGAGCTGATCGCGAAGCACGAGGGAGAGCAGATCCTCGTGATCGGCCAGTACCTCGATCAGCTCGACTCGCTGTCCGATGCGCTGAACGCACCGCAGATCACCGGATCGACGCCGGTCGAGGAGCGCGAGGAGCTGTACCGCGCCTTCCGCGAGGGCGACATCTCACTTCTCGTGGTGTCGAAGGTGGCGAACTTCTCCATCGACCTGCCCGAGGCCTCGGTCGCCATCCAGGTGTCCGGCTCGTTCGGCTCACGGCAGGAGGAGGCCCAGCGGCTCGGACGGCTCCTGCGTCCCAAGCAGTCCGGACACACGGCGAGCTTCTACACGCTCGTCGCTCGGGACACGATCGACCAGGACTATGCGCAGAACCGCCAGCGGTTCCTCGCCGAGCAGGGCTACAGCTACACGATCATGGACGCGGACGCGATCGCCGCGGCCGCCTAGCCTCGGCGGCGCGGCTTCCGGCGCTCCGAAGGTAATCAGCAACCGCATGGCCGAAGTCACCATAATGGGGACATGACTGCTGCGCGCATCCTGGTCGTCGACGACGAGCCCAACATCCGCGACCTGCTCTCCACGGGTCTCAGCTTCGCCGGGTTCCAGGTGAAGACGGTCGCCAACGGCGCCGCCACGATCTCGGCCGTCCTCGAGGAGGAGCCGGACCTCATCATCCTGGACGTCATGCTGCCGGACATGAACGGCTTCAGCGTGACCAAGCGCCTCCGCGGCGCCGGCTTCACCGCTCCCATCCTGTTCCTCACCGCCAAGGACGGCACGGACGACAAGATCGAAGGCCTCAACGCCGGCGGCGACGACTATGTCACCAAGCCGTTCAGCCTCGACGAGATCGTCGCCCGCGCCCAGGCCATCCTCCGTCGCACCATGCAGGCCGACGAGGAGTCGATCATCCGCGCCGGCGAGCTGTCGATGGATCAGGACACCCACGACGTCTACGTCGGCAAGGAGCCGATCGAGCTGAGCCCCACCGAGTTCAAGCTCCTGCGCTACCTGATGCTCAACCCCAACCGGGTGCTGTCGAAGGCTCAGATCCTCGACCACGTCTGGGAGTACGACTTCAACGGCGATGCCGGCATCGTCGAGAGCTACATCTCCTACCTGCGTCGGAAGATCGACCCGCACACGGAGGAGTCGCTGATCCAGACGAAGCGCGGCTTCGGCTACATGCTCAAGGTCGGCAAGACGGTCTGACGACGTCGCACGGATCCGCCCTCGACGGCGGGATCGCCACAGCAGGGAGGGCCGCATGGCGCACGAGCCGGATGCGGTGACCACGTGGTGGCGGCGGATCAGCCTCCGCGCCAAGGTCACCGGCGTCACGGTCGCCGTGCTCGCGCTCGGTCTGCTGGTGGCCGGGATCGGCACGGTTCCGCTGCTCCGCAACGCGCTCGTGGAGAACATCAACGCGCAACTTCCTGCCCTCGTCACGAGCGATCTGATCGAGCGCTACTTCGACACCACGACGATCGACGGCGTCACGACCTACACGCCCCGCGACGAGAAGCCCCGCGACTTCTCTTTCGCGGTGTACGACGCGGAGGGCGCGCTGCGCGCGACGGCCCCCAGCGCGTCGGGTCGTGCCCCCTTCTTCCCCGCGGAGTACTCGCTCTCGGAGGCGCAGGCGAACGAGGACAAGGTGCTCGCGCTCGAGGGGGACAACGGCAGCGTCTACCACGGGGCCGTCGCCCTGGTGCAGCAGGAGGGCACGCCGCTCAGCATCCAGATGGTCGCTCTGCCGTTGGCCGAGGCCGATCGCATCATCAGCCAGTACTTCGGCATCTACATCACGATCGCGCTGATCACGATCTTCGTCGCCGCATTGCTCACGCGCGGCCTGGTGACGCTGACGTTCCGGCGGCTGGGGCAGGTCGAGCAGACCGCCATGTCGATCGCGGCGGGCGACTTCCGACAGCGCCTCACCGACCTGGAACCGACCACCGAGGTGGGCCGCCTCAATGCCGCGATCAACACGATGCTCGACCGCGTCGATCGCTCCCTCGCGCAGCGCGACCGGACCGTGCAGCACATGCGACGCTTCATCGGAGACGCGAGCCACGAGCTGCGCACCCCGCTCGTGAGTGTCCGCGGCTACGCCGAGCTCTATCGCATGGGCGCGATCACGGGCGAAGAGGACACCGCCAGGGCCATGGAGCGCATCGAGAAGGAAGCGATCCGGATGGGGGTGCTGGTGGAAGACCTGCTGGCGCTGGCTCGGCTCGATGAGGAGCGCGAGCCCACGATCGAGCCGCTCGACCTCCGGCCGATCGCGCGCGACGCGGCGCTCGACGTACGGGCGGCAGCACCCGGCCGGGTGGTCTCGGTGATCGACCGGACGCTGGAGAACGTCCCCACGGCACCGGTGCGCACGCCGATCGTCCCGATCGAGCCCGAGCGCACGACCCCGCGCGTGCGGCCGCTCGCACCGCTGTCCCGGCTGCGCCGCCGCGCCAAGCAGAACGAGGAACCGCCGGCCATCGACTTCAGCGAGGTGCAGGACATTCCCGTGCGGACACCGCCGATCGTGCTCGGCGAGGAGAACAAGGTGCGCCAGGTCGTGACCAACCTCTTGGGCAACGCGCGGCGCTTCTCCCCCGCCGACAGCCCCATCGAGATCGTCGTGGACTCGGATCGCCTGGCGGGAACGGCGAGTATCGCCATCGTCGATCACGGCGAAGGCGTGCCGCCGCAGATCCGGGAGCAGATCTTCGAGCGGTTCTGGAGAGCGGACACTTCGCGGGCGAGGGAGACCGGCGGATCCGGGCTGGGCCTGGCGATCGTGGCCTCCATCCTGAAGGCGCTCAACGGCGACATCGCGGTCTCCGAGAGCCCGGGGGGCGGAGCGACCTTCACGGTCACGCTGCCCCTGGCACCGGCCCAGGCTACGCCGGCCCACCTGCTCGAAGACACGCAACCGCTCGACCCGCTCGACCTGCCCTGACTGCGACGCGTGGCGCTGGCTCTGCACGGAGTCGTGAGCGGACGAGGTGTCCCCAGGACGCAGGGGTGACCCGCCTCCCGTCCGCTCCATCGACGTGGCCTCACCTACCGTCGGAAGCTCCGAGATGAAGGAGTTCCTCATGACCGTATTCACCGTCGACACCGATGCCATGCACGCCGCGCACGCCTCCACCCGCGCGACCATCGAGCGTCTGCGTGCCGAGTCATCGACGCTCATGGCGCAGCTCAGGCAGTTGCAGTCGTCGTGGGTGGGAACCGCGTCCAATGCGTTCCAGGGGTGTGCCGAGCAGTGGCAGGGCGCGCAGCTCCACGTCGAGCAGGTGCTCGACGGCATCGGCACATCGCTCGGCTCCGTCGCGACGCAGTACGCCGACGCCGACCAGTACTCGGCGAGCATGTTCCGCTGAGCGTCGGCTTCACTTCCCGTGAACACCAGAAAGCCCCCGGCCGGAGCCGGGGGCTTTCTGTGGATGCAGCGGGATCAGAAGTCCATGCCACCCGAGGGGTCACCCACGGGAGCGGCAGCCTTCTCCGGCTTGTCGGCGACGACGGCCTCCGTCGTCAGGAACAGGCCGGCGATCGACGCGGCGTTCTGCAGCGCGGAGCGCGTGACCTTCGCCGGGTCGATGATGCCCTGTGCGAACATGTCGCCGTACTCGCCGCTGGCGGCGTTGAGGCCCTGGCCCGCGGGGAGCTCGGAGACCTTGTTGGCGACGACACCCGGCTCGAGACCGGCGTTGAGGGCGATCTGCTTGAGCGGAGCCTCGATCGCCACGCGGACGATGTTCGCACCGGTCGCCTCGTCACCCTCGAGGGACAGGGCGTCGAGCGCCTTGGTGCCGGACTGGATGAGCGCGACGCCACCACCGGGGACGATGCCCTCCTCGACGGCCGCCTTCGCGTTGCGCACGGCGTCCTCGATGCGGTGCTTGCGCTCCTTGAGCTCGACCTCGGTCGCAGCGCCCGCCTTGATGACGGCCACGCCACCGGCGAGCTTCGCCAGGCGCTCCTGCAGCTTCTCGCGGTCGTAGTCGCTGTCGGTGTTCTCGATCTCGCGACGGATCTGCGTGACGCGACCCTCGATCTGGTCGGCCTCGCCGGCACCCTCGACGATCGTGGTCTCGTCCTTGGTGACGATGACCTTGCGGGCACGACCCAGCAGGTCGAGCGTCGCGTTCTCGAGCTTCAGGCCCACCTCTTCGGTGATGACCTGGCCGCCGGTGAGGATCGCGATGTCCTGCAGCTGCGCCTTGCGACGGTCGCCGAAGCCGGGAGCCTTGACGGCGACCGACTTGAAGATGCCCTTGAGCTTGTTCAGCACGAGCGTCGCCAGAGCCTCGCCCTCGACGTCCTCGGCGATGATGACGAGCTCCTTGCCGTCCTGGATCACCTTGTCGACGATGGGCAGGAGGTCCTTGATGTTCGAGACCTTCTGGTTGGCGATGAGGATGTACGGGTCCTCGAACACGGCCTCCTGGCGCTCCGGGTCCGTGACGAAGTACGGGTTCAGGTAGCCCTTGTCGAAGCGCATGCCCTCGGTGAGCTCGAGCTCGGTGCCGAAGGTCTGCGACTCCTCGACGGTGACCACACCCTCCTTGCCGACCTTGTCGATCGCCTCGGCGATCAGCTCGCCGATGGCCGGGTCTGCCGCCGAGATGGACGCGGTCGCGGCGATCTGCTCCTTGGAGTCGATCTCCTTCGCGCTGCTCAGCAGCTCCTCGGTGATGGCGGCGACGGCCTTCTCGATGCCGCGCTTGAGGGAGATGGGGTCGGCGCCGGCCGCGACGTTGCGCAGACCCTCGCGGACCAGGGCCTGGGCGAGCACCGTGGCGGTCGTCGTGCCGTCACCGGCGACGTCGTCGGTCTTCTTGGCGACCTCCTTGACGAGCTCCGCGCCGATCTTCTCGTACGGGTCGTCCAGCTCGATCTCCTTGGCGATGGAGACACCGTCGTTCGTGATCGTGGGGGCGCCCCACTTCTTCTCGAGCACGACGTTGCGACCACGCGGGCCGAGGGTCACCTTGACCGCGTCGGCGAGGATGTTGAGGCCACGCTCGAGGCCGCGGCGGGCCTCCTCATCGAAGGCGATGATCTTTGCCATGAGTTTTGTCGTCCCTCCTGGACGTAGACGGTGGGTTTAGCACTCAGAGTGAGAGAGTGCTAACGCCATTCTGGCACTCGACACCATCGAGTGCAAGCCGCGTCGCCCGCCTGTGGAGGGGCGTCAGGGAGCGGGAGTCTCCTCGGACTGCTCCGGCGCCGACGCTGAGCGATCGAGGCCGATCACGACGGTGAGCTGCTTGCCGCCCGTCTCGTTCAGATCGGCGTAGAAGTCGTCCTGCTTCACCGCAGCGCCCCCGATCACCCCGGCGAGACCCACGGCCGCCTGCTCGTCCGCGTCGTCGACGTAGTAGATGGTCGTCGTGGCGAAGTCGTCGCTCGCGCTGTCCGTGGCGAACACGATCCCCGCCGGCCAGCCGGCATTGATGAGAGTGTCACGCATCTGGTCGTCGAGGCCGGAATCAGGGGTCGCGTTGAGGATCATGACCGAGTAGCTCGGGTCGATCACACCCGTCTCCTCCGGTGTCGGCACCGCGCTGGGGCCTGCCTCGGGGAACAGCTCGATGCGCCCCATGACGACCAGCGAACCGAAGATCCCGGCGATGATCAGAACGAGCGCAGCCACGAAGGACCACAGCAGGACCACCCAGCCGTTCATGCCCGGAGCCTCCGCGCGGTGGGCCCCGACGCGTCCGGAGGCGCGGGGAACGTCATCGAATCGGTCACGGGAGGGCTTGGACACCCCTCGATGCTAGCGGCACGATGCTGGCAATCCGCGACGGAGGCCAGCGAGCGGAGCGAAGCGGGTCCGTCAGCCGACGAAGCCGGGCATGCGCGCCGCCCGTCGGGTGCCCCGGGTGTCGCGGAGCCGTCGCAGCCGCCGCACCAGGACCGGGTCGAACGCCAGGGCCGCCTCGGAGTCGATGAGTCGTCCGAGCAGCTGGTAGTAGCGCGCCGCGCTCATGCCGAGGGTGCTGCGGATGACCTCTTCCTTCATGCCGCCATGCCGCGGCCAGGCGGCTTCGAGGGCGAGGATCGCGCGGTCGCGTTCCGTGAGGTCTCCGAGCATGGCTCCAGGTTAGGACGCGGTGACGCCATCGCCCGCGCGCCACTCCCACCATCGCCCGAGCGGGTCGGCCGCCGCCCGCACCCTGCCGTCGAGCGCGACCACGAAGCCGGACCATGTCGTCGCGTCCACGGACGGCCGCCACACGTCGAGCAGTCCGGGTGGGTCGATCGTGATCCATCGCGCCGGCAGCCCCTGGATCTGCGCGACGAGAGCCTCGCGCGCACGGCGGGGGATGTGGACGAGCACCCCGGGCGTCGTGACGACGGGGGTGGCACCCACAGGCACCATCGCCAGGAGCTCCTCGAGCCTCTCGGCCGCGTTGCCGGCGAGCAGCAGCGGTGGATCGGCTGCAGCGATGTCGAGCGCGGCCTCGATGCGGCGCTCGCGCCCGGACTCCCCCGGCCACACGAGCCCGCGCAGCCACCGCCGGTCTCCGTCGTCCGCGGCATCGAGCGGTGCGAGATCGATGCCGCCCCGCCACACGACCTCGGGCAGGCGAACACTCGGCATCGTCCCCGTCACCCGACTCTGCAGCACGACCGGGGAGGGACCGTCGTGCGGGTCGACGGCGAGCCGTTCGGAGCCCTCGGCCGTCACGTAGCGATACGAGTACCGGTCGGGGTACAGGCAGAGACCGGCCGATGCGCCGAGCTCGAGAAGCGCGATCGGCCCCTCGATCTCGGAGAGGACCGGGAGCAGCGCCGCCAGCCGCAGCGGCTCGTTCGTCTGCAGGGACCGCGCCGCGCACTCGGCCACGAGCACGTCGGCGTGCGCCAGGACGAAGGCGCGCCACGCCGCGTAGTCCTCGAGCGGGGCGCCGAGCAGCCGGGACACCGCGAACACCAGCGGTGGCTGGCGGTGCGTCTCCGGGATGCGACGCAGCACATCGCGCAGCTGCTCGTCATCGCTGACGCCGGCCGCCCACTCCCCGTACAGGGGGCTGCGCCCGGGGGCTTCGTCGCGCGCGAAGCGGGCATAGCGCTCCCGGATCGGGTCGGTCATGCGTCCATTCTGACGCGCAGCGCCGAGACACCGCCGCAGCGTGGAGAATGGAGAGGACCCGAGGAGGACGCAATGTCGTACAGCGTGGACAAGACCGAAGACGAGTGGCGCAAGGAGCTCGGCGAAGAGCAGTACGCGGTGCTGCGCCAGGCCGCGACCGAGCGCGCCTGGACCGGAGAACTGCTCGACGAGGAGCGCGCCGGCCTGTACACGTGCGGAGCGTGCGGCGCCGAGCTGTTCAAGAGCGGCACCAAGTTCGACTCCGGGTGCGGGTGGCCCAGCTTCTACGAGTCGATCCGGCCCGACGCCGTTGAGCTCCTGGAGGACGACAGCCTGGGCATGGTGCGCACCGAGGTCCGCTGCGCCGCGTGCGGCTCACACCTCGGGCACGTGTTCCCCGACGGCTTCGGCACTCCCACGGGCGACCGCTACTGCATGAACTCGATCGCGCTGAACTTCACACCAGACGAGTCGTGAGCGCGCTCGACGCCGTCCGCGCACGACAGTCCTGGTCGAAGGTCGGAGACACCGCGCCCGGGCGGGAAGAACTGCTGACCCTGGTGGCCGCGGCCGGACGCGTCGCCGATCACTCCTCGCTGCGACCGTGGCGGCTGATCGAGCTGCGCGGCGCCGATCGAGAGGCCCTCGGAGCAGCGATCGCCCAGGCGCAGGGCGACGACTCCCCCTCGACGAAGCCGCTGCGCGCCCCCCTGCTGATCGCGGTGGTGGCCAGCTACCAGCCGAGCGAGAAGGTGCCGCGGTGGGAGCAGGAGGCCGTCGCCTCCGGCGTCGCCCACGTGCTCAGCCTCCTGCTGGACGAAGCAGGGTGGGGTGTGATCTGGCGCACCGGACATTACACGCGGTCGCAGCCGGTCGCGGCGATGCACGGCCTCGCCGACGACGAGGAGCTGCTGGGCTGGCTGTACGTCGGCGACAAACCGCCGGGGAAGTCGCCGGGCCGACGCAAGGCCGTCGACGCGCGCAGACTGCTGACGCGTCTCCCCTCGACCCAACCGGCCGTCGCCGCCGCCGAGCCCGCCGAGAACGAGAAGAAGGCCGAGGCGAACGCGGAGAAGAAGGCCACCAAGAAGGCGAAGAAGAAGGCGAAGAAGAAGGCGAAGAAGGCCGCCAAGAAGGCGAAGAAGAAGGCCGCGAAGGAGAACCCCGCGTAGTCACCGGCGACGACGCCGCGGCACTGCCACGACGACCGACGCCACCGCGACGACGACCATCGCGATCACCTGCCACAGCGCCGGTCCCGCCTCCGCAGGCCACAGCACGTCGATCACCACCGAGGTCACCAGCTGGCCCAGCACCGAGCCGAGCCCCATCAGCAGCACACCCGTGTGAGCCACGATGAACGCGCCGAGCAGGATGTACGCGGCACCGAGGAACCCGCCGAGGTAGAGCCACGGCTCGGCCGGGAGGGGGTCCGGCGCTCCGCGCAGCGCGACGCTCAGGGCCGCGGCGACCGCGAGCACGACCGTGCCGGCGATGAAGCTCATGAGCGTGGCGGCGATGGGCGACTGCACGCGCTGCGCCAAACGCCCGTTGGTCGCGGCCTGCCAGGCGATGCCCACTCCCGCGAGGAACGGCAGCACCAGCATCCACAGCGGAGCGGACGCCAGGACGTCGCCCGACAGGGAGATCGCGACCGCGGCGAGCGCCAGCGCCCCACCGAGCAGGCGACCGGGGGTCACCGCGACGACGCCCGCGGGCCCGAAGCCGATCCGGTCCAGCACCAGGCCGTGGAGCGTCTGCCCCGCCACCACGCCGACCGTGAACAGCGAGACGCCGAGGACGCCCGCTGTGAGCCCCTGCGTCGAGACCGTGAGGGCCCCGCACGCGCCGCCGAGGAGCATCCAGAACGGGACGGAGCGCCCGCGGATCCCCCGCCATAGCCGTACGGCACCGCGACGGGCGAACGGCAGGAGCGCGATCACGACCGCGAGCGCCACGAGCCCGACCGAGAAGGAGAGGAAGCCCGCGACGATGCCGTTGTCGACCCGTACGCCCAGCACCCCGTTGATCCGCGCCTGGATGGCGGTCATGACGCCGATGGCGACGGCTCCGCCGAGGGCCAGGGGCGCGGGGAGTCGACGGGCGTCTGTCACCCGTCGACCCTATCCGAGCCCCGGAACCCGACGGCTCACGGCGCTCCCGGGCGCAGCATGGTTGCCCCGGACGGCACCCCGGTGCAAGCGGTCTCTCATCCATCCGGGGGAGGATGCGGAGCGCGCGGAAAGGTACCGCGGGCGGACGCGCGCGGCGGGCGCCGTCCGTAGCGTGGACGACATGATCACAGCAGAAGGCCTCACCAAGAGGTTCGGAGACAAGACAGCCGTCGATGACGTGTCGTTCACCGTCCGGCCGGGCACGGTCACCGGGTTCCTCGGCCCGAACGGTGCCGGGAAGTCGACGACCATGCGCCTGATCGTCGGACTCGACCGGCCCACCTCGGGTCGCGCTGCCGTCGGCGGGCGCGAATACCGCAAGCTCCGCGCCCCGCTCACCGAGGTCGGGGTGCTCCTCGACGCGAAGGCCGTGCACACCGGGCGCAGCGCCAGGAATCATCTGCGGGCGATGGCCGCGACCCACGGCATCCCCGACTCGCGGGTCGACGAGGTGATCGACCTCGCCGGCATCGGCTCCGTCGCCCGCAAGCGCGCCGGGAAGTTCTCCCTGGGCATGGGCCAGCGCCTCGGCATCGCCTCGGCTCTACTGGGTGACCCGCATACGTTGATCCTCGACGAGCCGGTCAACGGTCTCGACCCCGAGGGTGTGCGCTGGGTGCGGCAGTTCGTGCGCCACGCCGCCTCGGAGGGGCGGACCGTGCTGCTGTCGAGCCACCTGATGAGCGAGATGGCGCAGACCGCCGACCACGTGATCGTGATGGGACGCGGGCGTGTCCTCGCCGATGCTCCCCTCGCGGACCTCGTGCGTTCGTGGACCAGGAACACCGTTCGGGTGCGCACGCCGCGTCCCGCGGAGCTCGCCGCGGCCGTGGGGGCGCCGGACGTCGAGATCGTCAGCTCCGCGCCGGATCTGCTCGACATCGTCGGTCTCCCGGCCGCACGCATCGGCGACCTGGCTGCCGAACGCGGTATCCCCCTGCACGAACTCACGCCCACCACCGGCTCTCTCGAGGACGCCTACCTCGCTCTCACCGGCGACGCCGTCGAGTACCGCACGAAGGAGCTCTCATGACCACGCAGGCCCCCGTCGCCACGACACCGCGCGTCGACACCGGTCGCCGGCTCACCTTCTTCCGGGCCGTCCGCAGCGAGACCATCAAGCTCACCACGCTGCGCTCCACGTGGTGGTCCATCGCGATCGCCGCCGTCCTCACGATCGGCATCGCCATGCTGATCGCCCAGGCGGTGGACGTTCCGGGGTTCGAACCCATCCAGGCCGTGGTCATGCCGATCCAGTTCACGATGCTGTTGGCGGGAATCATCGGCGCGATCGCGGTGACCGGCGAGTACTCGACCGGCATGATCCGCTCGACGCTCACGGCCGTTCCGGTGCGCGGGGCCGTCCTGCTCGCGAAGTCGCTCGTGCTGGCGCTGTTCCTGTTCGTGTCCTCGCTCGTGATCTTCGGTGTCGCGGCCGTGGCGGTCGGGATGATCGTCGGTTCCCGCGATCAGAGCATCGACTGGTCCGACCCGTCGGCGTCGTTCCTGCCGATCCTGGTCGCATCGCTGTCGATGTCGGTGTTCGCACTGATCGGCGTCGCGTTCGGGTTCATCCTGCGCTCGGGCGCCGGCGCGATCGCCGCGACGGTCGGCCTGCTGTTCGTGCTGCCGATCGTCGGGAACTTCTTCTCGATGGCCGGTGAGGCGTGGGCGTGGGTGGTGGACGCCGCGACCTATCTTCCGGTGGCGGCCGCGCAGAGCGCGATCCTCCCGGGTGAGGGAGCGGCGCTCGAGGCCCCCGTCGCCTTTCTGACGCTCGCTTGCTGGGTGGTCGGAGCGCTGCTGGCCGCATGGGCGGTCCTGCGCACGCGCGACGCGTAGAGTCGGCCCGTGAGGAGAACGCGCAGCCGCAGCGACTCGATCCGTGAGGACGAGGAGCTGCGGCTTCCGCGTCCGCCCGGGGTGTTCCGACGTTTCTGGGCGCGGCACCCCGTGGTCGCCGACGTCCTCCTCGCGGCGCTCTGCGTCCTGCTCACGCTGACACCGGCCGCGCGTCTGGACGCTCTGCCGGAGCCGTGGGCCGTCGTCCGTGCGATCGTCTGGCCCCTGGCCGTCCTCGCCGCCTGTGCCACGCTGCTGTGGCGGCGGCGGCTCCCGCTGCTCCCGGCGGTCGCGGCGTATGCACTCGACGTGTTCTTTCTGCTCGCGGGTTCTCCGGGCAGCAGCCCGCTGCTCCTGATCGCGGGCTTCTCCCTCGCCGTCCACGGGTCGTCGCGCGCGGCCTGGGCGGCCTTCGGCTGGGGTGTCGCCGCGGTGTCGGCGGTCGCCGGCGCGCTGCTGCTGACCGGTGGCGTCACCCTCCAGTCGGGCCTCAACACGGTCCTGAGCACCGTGGTCCTCGGTCTCATCGGCACTCTGATCGGCGTGAACGTCGGCAATCGCCAGCGATACATCGACGCGGTGATCGACCGATCGCGGCAACTCCTGGTCGAACGCGATCAACAGGCCCAGCTGGCGGCGGCCGCGGAGCGCGCGCGGATCGCCCGCGAGATGCACGACATCGTGTCGCACTCGCTGACGGTGATCGTCGCCCTGTCGGAGGGTGCGGCCGCGACCCCCGATCACACGCAGGCCCGCGCGGCAGCCTCGACCGCTGCCGAGACGGCCAGGAGCGCGCTGGCGGAGATGCGATCGATGCTGGGCGTGCTGCGCGACGACGACTCGCCGCTCCCCCTCGCGCCGGTCGAGCCCGCCCAGCCGCGGGAGACGGTCGAAGCCGCCCAGCGCGCGGGGTACCCGGTGACGCTCACGGTGACGGGCACCGCCGACGTCCCGCCGTCCGTCGCCCACGCACTGGGCCGGATCGTGCAGGAGGGGGTGACGAACGCCATGCGCCACGCTCCTGCCGTCTCGATGATCGGTGTCTCGATCGGCTATTCCGACGACGAGGTCCGCGTCGAGGTGGTCAACGACGGCGTCTCCGGCACCGACGTCGGCGCGGGCGGCTTCGGCCTCCGCGGACTCACCGAACGCGCGGCGCATGTCCACGGCCGGCTGCACTCCGGACCGGACGGTCCCGGCCGATGGCGCCTGCACGCCCGACTGCCCCTCAGCCCGGTCGTCCCCGCGACGACACCCACCCCGGAGGACCCCTCATGACATCGCCGATCCGCGTGCTCCTCGTCGACGACCAGGAGCTGATCCGCCTCGGCTTCCGGATGGTGCTCGAGTCCGAACCCGACATCGTGGTCGTCGGGGAGGCGAAGGACGGCCGCGCGGCGATCGCCCAGAGCGCGGCCCTTGCGCCCGACCTCGTGCTCATGGACATCCGGATGCCCGAACTCGACGGCATCGCCGCCACGTCGGCCATCGTGCGCGACCACCCGGAGACCCGCGTGCTCGTGCTCACGACCTTCGACCTGGACGAGTACGCGTTCGGGGCGATCCGCGCGGGAGCGAGCGGGTTCCTCCTCAAGGACGCGCAGCGCCGCGAGATGCTCGCAGCGGTGCGGGCCGTGCACCGTGGGGACGCCGCGCTCTCCCCCCGCATCACCCGCCTGCTGCTCGAGCACGTGGGGCCGCGGCTCGGATCCGGAACACCGGCGGAGCCCGACCGCGCGGATGCGTCCCGCTACGCCTCGCTGACCGACCGGGAGCAGGAGGTGTTCCTGGCGATCGGTCAGGGCCTGACCAATGCCGAGATCGCGCGCGCTCTCTATGTGGGCGAGTCCACCGTCAAGACGCACGTGGGCCGGGTGCTGGCCAAGCTCGACGCCCGCGATCGCATCCACGCGGTCATCCTCGCGCATCGGCTCGGACTCGTCGGCGACTGACGACTCAGGCGGCGGAGGTCGGCGTCCACGCCGAGACATCGTTCAGACGGTGCACCTCGTCGGACGACAGCTCGAGCCGTGCGCCCTCCAGCAGGTCGGGCACCTGATCCACGGAGCGGGCGCTCGCAATCGGGGCGACCACGGTCGGCTGGGCCCGGAGCCAGGCGAGCGACACCGCGGCGATCGAGCTTCCGCGGGCGTGCGCGACCTCACCGAGCGCGTCGAGGACGCGCAGGCCCTGGTCGGTGGCGTAGCGCGCGGCACCCGCGGCCCTCGGCGACGCCTCGCCGCTGGCGTCGGTCGAGCGATACTTCCCGGTGAGGAACCCACTCGCCAGGGCGTAGTAGGGCACCAGCCCGAGTCCGAACTCCTCGGCGACCGGGATGATGGTGTCTTCCACGACGTTACGGTGCACGAGGTTGTAGTGCGGCTGGATCGCGATCGGCTGCGCGACCCCGAGCCGCCCGGCGATGTCGACCCACTCGCGAATGCGCTCGGCCGAGTAGTTCGACACCCCCACGTGTCGCACGAGGCCGTCGCTGACCAGCTGGCCGAACGCGGCGACCGTCTCCTCCAGCGGAACGGTCTCGTCGTCGAAGTGCGCGTAGTACAGGTCCAGCTCGTCGACGCCCAGCCGCGTCAGTGACGCCTCCGCTGCGGCGCGCACCGTGGTCGCGGAGAGCCCGGAGAAGTCCGGATGCTGGCTCACCTTCGTCGCGACGACGACACCCCGCGGACGGCGGGAAGCCAGCCACTCCCCGATGATCTCCTCACTCTCCCCGCCCCGATTCCCCGGGACCCACGCACTGTACGAGTCCGCTGTGTCGATGAAGTCGCCGCCACCGTCGACATAGGCGTCGAGGACGGCGAAGGATGCGTCGCGATCGGCGGTCCAGCCGAACACGTTGCCACCGAGGGCGAGGGGGAAGACGTCGAGGTCACTGCTGCCGATGCGGGTCATGCTCATCACAACCGCGATCGCGATACTCGGCATTCCCGCGTGACGCCGCTCCGTCACCGTCGTTACGCGGCGGACTCGCCCTGGTCGTAGATCTGCGACGGACGCCCGACGAGACGGCTGTCCGGCGCGTGTGCGACCCGCGCGTCCTTTCCGTCGTATTCGAAGCGCGACAGCACGTAGCGGATGGCCTCGAGCCGTGCGCGCTTCTTGTCGTTCGAGCGCACCACGATCCACGGCGTGACCGGGGTGTCCGTGTGGAAGAACATCGCTTCCTTCGCCGTGGTGTAGTCGGCCCACCTGTCCATGCTCGCGATGTCGGTGGGGCTCAGCTTCCACTGCTTCACCGGATCCTCGCGACGGCGGTCGAACCGGCGGCGCTGCTCCGCCTCACCCACCGAGAACCAGAGCTTGATCAGCCGGATGCCCGAGCCCACCAGCATCCGCTCGAATTCCGGAGCGGTTCGGAGGAACTCCTGGTACTCCTCATCGGTGCAGTACCCCATGACGCGCTCGACCCCGGCGCGGTTGTACCAGGAACGGTCCATGAGGACCATCTCACCGCCGGACGGCAGATGGGCCACGTACCGCTGGAAGTACCACTGCGTGCGCTCGGCGTCGGTCGGCTTGTCGAGCGCGACGACCCGGGCCCCGCGAGGGTTGAGATGCTCCATGAAGCGCTTGATGGCCCCGCCCTTGCCGGCTGCGTCGCGCCCCTCGAACAGGACCAACACCCGCTCCGCGCTGTGCTTCACATGCGCCTGCAGCTTGAGCAGCTCGATCTGGAGGAGGCGCTTCTCGGTCTCGTATTCCGCGCGGGAGAGCTTTTCCGAATACGGGTAGCCCTGCTGCCACTCGGGAACGTCCATCGTCAGCCTCCTGCGAACGGGGCGGCCGTAGGAGGCCTGAACAGATGCGCGCAGGTGGCCGGGGCGGGGTGCCGGCCACCTGCACATAAGTAACATAACACTCGCCAAAGTGTTACGCAAATGGCGCGACCGCGGCAGTGCACGACCTCCCCATACCTACCTCTAGGTATGGCATGATCCTTCTATGAGCACAGATGCGAGGGAATCCCTGCTACGCGCGGCGCAACAGCTGTATGCCGCCAACGGGGTGGCGGCGACCACCCCGCGGCAAGTCATCGAGCGAAGCGGTGTGGGACACGGGAGCCTCTATCACCACTTCCCTTCGAAGCGCGACCTGGCGCTCGCTGCCGTCGGCCGTTCGGTGGATGAAGCGTTGGCATCGTCCTCCGACGCCCTGAACGCCCACACCGAGTCGCGAGCGAGGATCGCCGCGTACCTCGAACGTCCCCGCGAGGCGACCTCGGGGTGCCGTATCGGTCGCCTCACGGCTGACCCCTTCGTCGCGGCCGACGAGGAGCTCAGCGCCTCCGTCGCCCGCTACTTCCTCGACCTCATCGGTCTCGTCGCCGACGTCTTCGAAGAGCAGGGGCTCGATGGGGGCGTCGCGCGCGACCGGGCTACGGCCGCGGTCGCGGTGATCCAGGGCGGGTATGTCCTGTCGCGAGCCACGGGGGACGAGCAGATGATGCGCGCCGCCGTCCGCGGGTTCCTCGGCCTCGTGGACACACCCCAGCGACAGGAGGGCGACTCATGACTCTGATCGCGCACCTCAGCGACCCGCATCTGGACACATCTCCGCACCGACTGCGCCGGCTCGAGGCAGTGCTCGCAGCGGTGTCCTCCCTGCCCGACGTCGATGCGATCGTCCTCAGCGGCGATCTTGCCGACCACGGCGCCGCCGAGGAGTACGCCCAACTGTTCGCGACCCTCCCGGTGGACATACCGACGATCTTCGTACCCGGGAATCACGACCACAGCGAGACGATGCTCCACTCCCAGGCCCAGGCCGGTCTCAACCCGGCCCTGTCGGGCTTCATCGACGTGGGCGAGGTGCGCGTCATCGGGCTGGACTCGCACCTCGATGCTCGCGTCGAAGGCCACCTCACGCCGGACACGATCGACTTCGCGCGGCACGCAGCGAGCTCGGCCCCCGGCACCGCCCTTCTCGCACTGCACCATCCACCGGTGCCCGTCGGGCATGATGTCGCCGACGGGTGGAATCTCGAGAACACGAGCGACCTGGAGGCGCTGATCGTGGGGAACGCACGAATCATCGGCGTCCTGACCGGGCACGTGCACTCCGCCCTCGCCGCGTCGTTCGCCGGGGTACCGGTGCTCGGTGCCCCGGGCATCGTCTCCACGATGCGACTGGGAAGCAGGCTCAATCCGATCGCGGACGACACGGCGATGCCGGGGCTGGCCATTCACACCATCGACGGCACCGCCATCCGCACCGTGTTCCACTACCTGAGCCCCGCCGAGCTGTGAGACGCAACGCCCGCCATCCCCCGGAAATACAGGGATGGCGGGCGTTGCCGTCCGGAGCCGACTACGGGACTCGAACCCGTAACCCCCGTATTACAAGTACGGTGCGCTACCAATTGCGCCAAGTCGGCGGGTGCCATCAGCTTAGCGATGGCGGAGGCGCCGCTCGATTACGGCGCGGGCGTCGACGTGGCCGACGGCGTCGGAGTGGGGGTCGAGGTGGACTCGTAGTACGCCTCGCTCGCCACCGACATCACGAACGTGGACAGCTCCTGCGGGTCGTCGAGCGCCCCCACATAGGCCTCGCCGTTCACGACGATCATCGGCGCGGCGGTGAGGACCAGGTCGTCGGAACCGGCGAGCGGACCCTTGAGCGCCCGCGTGGTCGCTTCCTTCGCCCAGTTCACGAAGTCGCCCTCCTCGATGCACTTGCGGACGACCTTCCCGTTGTCGACGCCGACCGCTCCAGCGAGGTTCGCCAGCTCCTGATCGGAGAGACCGTCGCTGCCGACCTCGGGCTGATCGTCGAGCAGGTCGTGATTGAACGCGTAGAACTGGTCGGGCGAGTGCGTCGCGACGCACGCCGCAGCTGCGGCCGAGCGCAGCGAGTACTTCGTGCCGTTGGAGCTGGCCGTCAGCAGCGCGACGGGGTGATAGCTCACTGTCGCCGCGCCGTCCTCGATCCACTGCGCGAGCAGTCGCGCGTTCGCGCGCTCGAACTTCCCCGCATCGGGCGACAGATAGTCGACGTAGACGTGCACGTCCACAGCCTGAGACGCGGTCGGATCCGGCGTGGGAGAAGCGGAGGCACCGGCCTCGGACGGCGTGGGCGTCGGCGTGGCGGGGGCTTCGGCGGAGGTGGCCATCGACGAGATGTCGGTCACCACGACGCCGTCCGACTCCATGCCGCTCGGGCTGAGCTGAGGCTTGGATACCTGCGACGTCACGGCCATGGTCACCGCGGTGCCGACGGCCCCGACGGCGATCACCGCGACCGCGCCGATGATGATCCGTCTCATCAGGCGGGCCCTCGACTGCTGGGCGTGCACCTTCTGGGCCTTCTCCCGCACGACCTCGCGGGAATTGCGAGGTGCGGGGACGTTCGGCGTTTCGTCGCTCGACATCGTTCCTCTTGAGTCTCGGGGGGTCCGGGTTGGCCCCGACCGTCGCCCGGCGACGATCGCCGCAGAACGCGGCCGGATTCGATGCTAGTCAGTGAGGCTGAGAAATACCCAGGTACGGCCGATCGTGCCATACTGAACCCGACCCGATGGCGGGTCACGGCGGGTCACTCCGCCGCTTCATTCACTACGGATCGTCCGGCACGTACCTGCCGGTGAAGGAGAAACACGATGGCATCTGTGACTTTCGACGAGGCCACCCGCCTCTACCCCGGCGGAACCCGTCCGGCCGTCGACAAGCTCAACCTCGAGGTGGGCGACGGTGAATTCCTCGTCCTCGTCGGCCCTTCCGGTTGTGGTAAGTCCACCTCGCTCCGCATGCTCGCCGGCCTCGAAGAGGTCAACTCCGGCCGCATCCTGATCGGTGACCGCGACGTCACCGACGTGCCGCCGAAGGACCGCGACATCGCGATGGTCTTCCAGAACTACGCCCTGTACCCGCACATGACGGTCGCCGAGAACATGGGCTTCGCGCTCAAGATCGCCGGCGTCGGCAAGGAGGAGCGCGCCGCCCGTGTCCTGGAGGCCGCCAAGCTCCTCGACCTCGAGCAGTACCTGACCCGCAAGCCGAAGGCCCTGTCGGGTGGGCAGCGTCAGCGCGTCGCGATGGGCCGCGCCATCGTCCGTCAGCCGCAGGTGTTCCTCATGGACGAGCCGCTGTCGAACCTCGACGCCAAGCTCCGCGTGCAGACCCGTACGCAGATCGCGTCGCTGCAGCGCCGTCTCGGCGTCACCACGGTCTACGTCACGCACGACCAGACCGAGGCGCTCACGATGGGCGACCGGATCGCCGTGCTGAAGGACGGTCTGCTGCAGCAGGTCGGCTCGCCGCGCGACCTGTATGAGAAGCCGAACAATGTCTTCGTCGCCGGCTTCATCGGCTCCCCCGCCATGAACCTGTTCGCGGCGGACCTCGCCGACGGCGGCGTGCGCTTCGGCACCGAGGTCGTCCCGCTCGACCGCGACACGGTCGGCCGCGCCAACGGCTCGCAGGTCACGGTCGGCGTCCGCCCCGAGGACATCACCGTGGGTCCGGCCGACGGCAAGGGCCTGTCGGTCGTCGTCGACCTCGTCGAGGAGCTCGGCGCCGACGGCTACCTCTACGGCCACACCGAGATCAACGGCAAGCGCGCCGACCTCGTGGCCCGCGTGGACGGCCGCAACCACCCGAACGCCGGCGAGACCGTGACCCTCGCGGCCAACGCCGGTCACGTGCACGCCTTCGACCAGGAGACGGGCGACCGCCTGAACGACAAGCCGGTCGTCTCCGCCTGATCGGACACACCATCCGCGGCGCGGGCTGACTTCGGTCGCCCGCGCCGCGCTCGTTTCCCCTCAGGAGCATCCATGCAGGAGTCGCTGCGCATCACCGCCAGCACCGTCGACCCGGGGCTCCTCGCGCTGCCCTGGTCGACCAGCCTCGCCAAGTGGCCGTCCGAGCACATCGTGTCGCTGCCGAAGGGGCTGTCCCGGCATCTCGTGCGCTTCGCGGACCTCTCCGGTCGGGTCGTCGCCGTCAAGGAGACCACCGCCGCGATGGCGCAGCGCGAGTACGACATGCTCGGCAACCTCGCCCGCCTCGACGTCCCCTGCGTCGCCAGGGTCGCCGTGATCGCCGGGCGCACCGACGCCGCCGGCGAGCCCCTCCCCGCGGCGCTCGTCACCTCGCACCTCCGCTTCTCCATGCCGTATCGCGCGCTGTTCACACGCGTGCTCCGACCCGACAC
Source organism: Microbacterium sp. NPDC055599 (assembly GCF_053618975.1). Classification (NCBI taxonomy): domain Bacteria; kingdom Bacillati; phylum Actinomycetota; class Actinomycetes; order Micrococcales; family Microbacteriaceae; genus Microbacterium; species Microbacterium sp. NPDC055599. Next base: position 49,161 of record NZ_JBSHIM010000002.1, read on the forward strand.
GGCCACGCGACTCGTCGACGCGCTCGCCCTGCTCCTGGTGCGCCTCCACAACGTCGGCTTCTACTGGGGCGACGTGTCGCTGTCGAACACCCTCTTCCGCCGCGACGCCGGCGCGTTCGCGGCCTACCTCGTGGATGCGGAGACCGGCGAGCTGCACGAGGAGGGCCTGACGGACGGTCAGCGCGCGTACGACCTCGACCTCGCCAGGACGAACATCGCGGGCGAGATCATGGACCTCGCGGCGGGCGGTCGGCTCGAGCACGGCGTGGATGCGGTCGCGATCGCCGACGGCATCGTGTCCTCCTACCGCTCGCTCTGGGCGGAGCTCACGGCGCAGGAGTCGTTCTCAGCGGCGGAGACATGGCGCATCACCGAGCGCGTCGAACGCCTCAACGCGCTCGGCTTCGACATCGACGAGATGTCCATGTCCACGACCGCCGACGGGACGGTGGTCGAGATCCAGCCGAAGGTGGTGGATGCCGGCCACCACCAGCGCCGCCTCATCCGGCTGACGGGACTCGACGTGGAGGAGAACCAGGCGAGACGCCTGCTCAACGACCTCGACGAGTTCCGTGCCCGCTCGACCAAGCAGTGGGCGGACGAGGAGATGTACGCGCATGAGTGGCTCACGCGCGTGTTCGAGCCCGTCGTCCGCGCCATCCCCTACGACCTGCGCGCCAAGCTGGAGCCCGCCGAGGTGTTCCACCAGGTGTTGGAGCACCGCTGGTACCTGTCGCAGGCGCAGGGCCGCTCGATCCCCCTCGCGGAAGTCCTGACCAGCTACATCAACGACGTGCTGCGCCACCGCCGCGACGAAGCGACCATCATGGGACCGCCGACCGAGACCATGAGCCTCCCGGTGATCACCGGCACGCTCTCGCTCGCCGATGACGAGGACGAGGTCGACTGGCGCGACCTCGTCTGAACGCCGCCCTCAGTAGCCGACCGTGAACCGCTCGCGGTGGTGGTTGCCCTGCTCGATCTCGTCCACGACGGCCACGGCGAAGTCCGCGCCGGAGATGTACGACTTCCCCTCCTCGTCGCGCACCAGCACGTCGCCGCCGTCGCGGTAGCGACCCGTCCGCTCCCCCTCGGCCCAGGGGCCGAAGACCTCGGCGGGGTGCACGAAGAACCAGTCCAGCGCGGGATCGGTCTCCTCGAGCAGCGCGAGCGAGTCGATGCCCACCTGCGCCTCGTGCTTGTACTCCTCCGGGAAGTCGAGGTCGAAGAGCCTCGGCCCCTCCGGAGCGACCAGGCTGCCGCCGGCACCGCCGACCACACCGAGCCGTGTCTCGGTCCCGGCGAGCACGCCGATCACCGTGGTGAGGGCCTCGAGCACCCGATCCTCCATGTCACCGCGGGGCGACAGCGCGGACACCACGGCATCCGCACCCGCGAAAGCCTCCCGCAGCGACGCCGCGTCGAGGGCGGATCCCTGCACGTACGCGGCGCCGGCGACCGGGTCGGACGGCGTCGTGCGGGAGATCGCGACGACCGCATGATCGCGGCTCACCGCCTCCGACACGATGTGCCGTCCGGCATAACCGGTTCCTCCGAGGACGATGATGCGCGCCATGCTCTGCCTTTCTCGTGCGGTCAGTCCGCCGCGCGGACGGTCGCCACCTGGTACAGGGCGACCGACGCGGCGATCCCGGCGTTCAGCGACTCCGTCGCCGCCGAGATGGGGATGGAGACGATTTGGTCGCAGGTCTCGGTCACCAGACGCGACAGGCCCTTGCCCTCGGAGCCGACGACGATCACGACCGGTCGATCCGCGAGCTGCAGCTCGGGCAGCGACACATCTCCATCGCCGTCGAGCCCTAGCACGAACACGCCCTGCTTCTTGAACTCCTTGAGCTGCGTGGTGAGGTTCGTCGCGAGGGCGACGGGGATGCGCGCGGCGGCACCGGCACTGGTCTTCCACGCCGCCGAGTTGACACCGGCGGAACGGCGCTGCGGCAGGATGATGCCGTGGCCGCCGAACGCCGCCGTCGAGCGGATAATCGCGCCGAGGTTGCGCGGGTCGGTCACGCCGTCGAGCGCCACGAACAGCGGCGTATCCCCGCGGTCGATGACCTGCTCGAGCAGATCCTGCGGGTGCGCGTACTCGTACGGCGGCACCTTCAGCGCGACGCCCTGGTGCACGCCGTCGAAACCCGCCATGCGGTCGAGCTCCTGGCGTGTGACCTCCAGCACCGGGATGTCGCGGTGAGTCGCGATCGACAGCATCTCCTTGACGCGATCGTCCATCTCGACGCGCTGCGCGATGTACATCGCCGACGCCGGGATCTTGGCCCGCAGCGCCTCCAGCACCGAGTTGCGGCCGGTCACCGTCTCGGTGTCGGTGGTGTTGTCCTTGGCACGGGCCGTGCGGTTGGGGCTGCCACCCGACGGGCGCCCGCCGGGCTTGCCCTTACCGCCCGCCGCGGCGTAGCGCTCGGCCGCGGCCTTGCGCTTCCCGGCCGGGTGCCATGCGCGGTCCTCCGCCTTCGGGGTGGGACCGCGGCCCTCGAGCGCCTTGCGCCCGAGACCACCGGTGCCCTTCGTGGGGCCCTTCTTCTTGCCCTTGCTCGCGCCGGGGCGCCCTGGCTTAGTCATCGATGCTCCAATGAGTTCCGGCCGGAGTGTCCTCCAGCGTGATTCCTGCGGCAGCGATCGCATCACGGATGCGATCCGCCGCCGCCCAATCCTTGTCCGCCCGCGCCTGCGCACGCTGCGTGATCATCTCCTGCACCAGCGCGTCCAGTGCGGCCGCCCGGGCGTCGCCCGCGGGCGTGGCGTCGCTCGGTCGGAGACCGAGCACCGACGTCATCGCCGACACCGCGCGCGCCGCCTGCGCGGCCGCGTCGCGGTCTCCCACGTCGAGCGCGGAGTTTCCCGCCCGCACGGTCTCGTGCACGACCGCGAGCGCCTGGGGAACGCCGAGATCGTCGTCCATCGCAGCGGCGAAGGCCGGCGGCAGGTCTTCGCGACTCTCGGCGGCGTCCACCTCCGCGACACGCGCCGACCGCTCCAGGAAGGTACGGATACGACCGAGGGCCGCCTCCGCCTCCGCCCACGAGGACTCCGACAGGTCGAGGCTCGAGCGGTAGTGCGCGGCGGCGAGCGCATAGCGCACCACCAGCGGGTCGTGCGCGTCGAGCACGTCACGGGCGAGCGTGAAGTTGCCGAGCGACTTCGACATCTTCTGCCCGTCCACCGTCACCAGGCCGTTGTGCACCCAGTACCGCGCGAAGCCGTCCCCCGCCGCCGTCGACTGCGCGAGCTCGTTCTCATGGTGGGGGAAGCGGAGGTCGAGCCCGCCGCCGTGGATGTCGAACTCGTCGCCGAGGTAGCGCTTCGACATCGCCGAGCACTCGATGTGCCATCCCGGTCGCCCGAGACCCCACGGCGAACGCCACGTGGCATCGGCCGGCTCATCCGGCTTCGACGCCTTCCAGAGCGCGAAGTCCTGCGGATTGCGCTTCCCCCGGGGGTCCGCATCCTCCGCCGCCTCCATCGCGTCGACCGACTGATGCGTGAGCGCGCCGTACTGCGCCCACGACCGCACGTCGAAGTAGACGTCGCCGCAGCCGTCGGGCGCGGGATAAGCGTGGCCGCGGTCGATGAGGCGCGTGATCAGCTCCTGCATCTGCGGCACCGAGGCGGTGGCACGGGGCTCGTAGGTGGGCGGCAGGATGCCGATGCCCGCATACGCCGCGGTGAACTCCTGCTCCATCCGATACGCCAGCGCCCACCACGGCTCCTCCGGTGTGGCGTTCTGCAGCACCTTGTCGTCGATGTCGGTGACGTTGCGCACGAACGTGACGCGACCGTAGCGGTGCTCGAGCCACCGGCGCAGCAGGTCGAAGCTCAGCGCGGCCCTGACGTGACCGATGTGGGGTCCGGACTGCACCGTCGGTCCGCACACGTACATCGTGATGTTCTCGGAGTCGAGAGGCACGAAGTCGCGCAGCAGCTGTGCGCGGGTGTCGTAGAGGCGGAGGGTCACCGGTCAAGCCTACTCGGCGGGCGCGCGGCGCTCCTGATCGTGTCGCGGATACGCTCGGCTCAGCGGTGCGGGCCGTCCACCGGCACCACGAGTGCGACGGCCGTGACCGCGATGCCTTCTCCGCGGCCGGGGAAGCCCAGGGCGTCGGTCGTCGTCGCAGTGACCGACACGGGAGCGCCCCCGAGCGCCGCCGACAGCGCGCGCTCCGCCTCGACACGGCGGGCGCTGAACCGCGGACGGTTGCCCTGGAACTGCACGGAGACGTTCCCGATCGAGAAGCCGGCTTCGGCGAGCAGCCGCCGCGTCGCCGACAGGAACACGTCGGCGTGCGCGCCCGCATACTCCGGATGCGCCGTGCCGAAGTGGGTGCCGATGTCACCCAGCCCCGCCGCGCCGAGCAGGGCGTCGACGATGGCGTGCGCGACCGCGTCGCCGTCGGAATGACCCGACAGCGGCTGTTCGCCCGGCCACTCCAGCCCGGCGAGCCACAGGTCGCCCTCGCCGCCGAACGCGTGCACGTCGGTTCCGACGCCCACGCGCGGTAGAGCGCCTGCGACGCGGTCTCGCCGAGCACCCGTGCTCGGGGGCGCCGTCGCGAGGAGAGCCCTGGCACGCTCGAGGTCGTCGGGAGTCGTGATCTTGAACGATCGCTCCGAACCAGGGACGAGGCGGACCGTGTGACCGGCCGCGGCGAACAGCGCCGCGTCGTCCGTGTACTCCGCGCCCTCCTCGGCGGCACGCGCGTACGCCGCCTCGAGCGCGTCGCGCGGGAAGCCCTGCGGCGTCTGCGCCGCGGCGAGCTCGGAGCGGTCGACGGTGCCGGTCACGACGCCGCCGTCCACCCGCTTGAGGGTGTCGACGACGGGAAGCACCGGAAGCGCGGCCGCCTGCGCCGTGACGGCCGCGGCGACCGCATCGATGACGGACGGCGGGGTGAGCGCCCGCGCCGCATCGTGGACGAGCACCGTCGTCACGTCACCCCAGAGGGCCGCCAACCCCGCGGCGACGGATTCCTGACGGGTGGCGCCTCCCGTGACCACGCGGCCGAGATCGGCGCGGTCGCCCGCGGCGGCGAGAAGCTCGGTCTGCGCATCGCCCTCGTGCCCGGCCGGCGCGACCACGATGACCTGCAGGGGCTGCGCCGCGAACACCCCGTCGAGGGCGTGGCGCAGGATCGTGCGGTTGTCGATGCCGACGAACGCCTTCGGGGCGCGCGCCTCCAGTCGGGTGCCGGAGCCGGCGGCGACGATGATGATCGCGGTGTGCGGGACGGGAACGATGCTCACGCCTTCACGTTACCGGCGGAGACGACGAAAGGCGGGTGCCGCAGCACCCGCCTTTCGTCGTGAAGAAGTCAGGAGGCGAGGACCTCGTCGAGCAGGGTGCCCGCCTTGTCCTCGTCGATCTTCTCTGCCAGCGCCAGCTCCGAGATGAGGATCTGACGAGCCTTCGCCAGCATCCGCTTCTCGCCGGCGGAAAGCCCGCGGTCCTGGTCGCGACGCCACAGGTCGCGCACGACCTCGCTCACCTTGATGACATCGCCGGAGGCGAGTTTCTCCAGGTTCGCCTTGTAGCGGCGGGACCAGTTGGTGGGCTCCTCCGTGAAGGGAGCGCGCAGCACCTCGAACACGTGATCGAGGCCCTCCTTGCCGATCACGTCGCGAACGCCGACCAGGTCGACATTCTCGGCCGGGACCTCGATGATGAGATCGCCCTGCGTGACGTTGAGCTTCAGGTACTTCTTCGTCTCGCCCTTGATGACGCGTTCCTTGACCTCGATGATGGTCGCAGCGCCATGGTGCGGATAGACGACGGTCTCGCCAACCTCAAAAAGCATAAAAACATGTCCTTTCGGCAACCTCAAGGATACCACAGGGGATATGCGCTAAGGTTCGCGCTTCCTCGTCCACGCCCCGCTGACACATACCCATAGAATGGGTACGGATACCCCGCCGGACCTCAGGAGGACCCGTGAAATCGCGCCTTGTCGCGTCTGCCGCCATCAGCGCCCTCGTTCTGCTCGGCGCGACCGGGTGCACGTTCATCACGCCGCAGTCGACCAAGATCGAGTACGCGGCCTCCGACGGCGTGAACGTCTCCGACAAGGACGGCCCGATCGACGTGCGGAACGCCCTGGTCATCGCGAACGAAGACGGCTCCGTCGGCAACTTCGTCGGCGCGATCGTCAACCCGACGCAGGACCGCGCCACCCTCACCATCACCCTGGAGGGCGTCGACCCGTTCACGGTCACCGTCTCCGCCGGCCAGACCATCAGCCTCGGCTCCGACGAGGAGCCGCTGCGCATCGTCGGGCTCGACACGAAGCCCGGCGCCACGGTCGACATCCACTTCCAGTCCGGCGACTCGGCCGGCGTCACGACCGCGGTGCCCGTGCTCGACGGCACCCTCCCCTACTACTCGGACCTCGCGCCCGAGGGCGACTGACACCGCACGAACGCACGAGGCCGGCACCCACGGGTGCCGGCCTCTTCGCGTCCCCGGTCGTCAGCCCTCGAAGCGGTAGCCGAGACCGCGCACGGTCACGAGCATCACGGGCTCGCTCGGGTTCTCCTCGATGCGGGACCGGATCCGCTTGATGTGCACGTCGAGCGTCTTCGTGTCACCGAAGTAGTCGCTCCCCCACACCCGGTCGATCAGCTGCCCCCGCGTGAGCACGCGCCCGGAGTTGCGCATCAGGACCTCGAGGAGCTCGAACTCCTTCAGCGGCATGTTGATCTGCTCCCCCGCGACCGACACCGTGTGGCGATCGATGTCGAGCGACACGCGTCCGCCCTCGAGCACCCTCTCGTCGAGCTCACCCTCGGCCTGGACGACCCGACGCAGAACGGCCCGCATCCTGGCCAGCAGCTCCCGCGACGAGTACGGCTTGGTGATGTAGTCGTCGGCGCCCAGTTCGAGCCCCACCACGATGTCGACCTCGGAGTCCTTCGCGGTCAGCATGATGATCGGGATGGCCGACGTCGACCGGATCTGACGACACACCTCGGTGCCGGGCATCCCCGGCAGCATCAGGTCCAGCAGCACGATGTCGGCACCGCGCTCCCGGAACGCCGCCATCGCACCGGGACCGTCCTCGGCGATCTCCACCTCGTACCCCTCGCGGCGCAGCAGATACGCGAGGGGATCAGCGAGGTCGGGCTCGTCTTCGACGAGAAGGATGCGGGTCATGCGGTCTCTCCGTTTCGGACGCGCGAGCCGGCCGACCTGGCCGCTTTCCGCGCACGCTTCTTCTTGTTCTTCTTGTCACGATCGGCGTTCGCCGGCGCGGCGATCTGCGGAAGACGGATCGTGAAGGTGGAGCCACGGCCCGGCCGGGACCACAGGCGCACCTCGCCGCCGTGGCGCTGCGTGGCGTGCTTCACGATCGACAGTCCGAGCCCTGTGCCGCCGGTGCGGCGCGAGCGCGCCTCGTCCGCACGGTAGAAGCGCTCGAAGATCCGCTCCCTGTCGGCCTCCGCGATCCCGATGCCCTGATCGGACACGGCGATCTCGACCACGTCGTCGTCGGCCCGCACCCCCACACCCACGCGCGAGCCGCGCGGGGAGTACACGATCGCGTTGGCGATCAGGTTGCCCACCGCCTCGATGAGGATCTGCGCGTCGCCGCGCACCCACACGCCGCGGTCGCCCCCGCGTGCAAGCTCCACCCCCGCCGAATCGGCCTGCACGACGTGCGCCTCGATGGACGAGGCGATGACCTCATCGATCGAGACGGGTCCGACCTCCGTCAGGCCGTCCTCCGCCTGCAGGCGGGACAGGCTCATTATGCGGCCGGTGAGCTGTCCGAGCCGGTTGGCCTCCGCCGAGATGCGCGACGCGAAGACGCGCACCTGTGCGGGATCGTCGGCGGCGGACTCGATCGCCTCCGCGAGCAGGCTCACCGCCCCCACCGGGGTCTTGAGCTCATGACTCGTGTTCGCCACGAAGTCCCGACGCATCTGGTCCAGGCGCTCCTGCTCGGTGACATCCCGCACGATCAGCAGCACCAGGCGCGCCCCGATCGCACTCGCCCGTGCCGACACCAGGCGCGGATCGAGGCTGAGCCCTCCGCGAGTGATGCGCAGCGACTCCATCGCCGTGTCGCCCGAGGCGCGCACGCCGCGCACCAGCTGCCGCAGCTCCGGGTTCTCCAGTGTGGAGCCGACCTCGATGCCGAACCGCGCCGCCGCCCGCGAGGTCGCGAGCACGAGTCCCGAGGCGTCGACGACGCAGGCCGCGTCGTCCATGCTGCCGAGCACATCCGTGATCCCCTGCGGGATCGACGTCGACGTCTCCTCCTCCGCACGCGCCCTCGCCCGGTAGGCCCAGACGACCAGGAGCGACATCCCGACGCCGATCACCAGCCCGATGGCAAGGGAGGACAGCGCGAGCTGCGGCAGGGTCATGACTCCAGCGTAGAGCGCGTTCACCGCCCGTCCGGCGGGTTTCCGCGCCGTGACGGGGAGGCGAGACGTACTATTCACTCGCTGGGCACCGTTCGTTAACCTTCGGAGCAGACAATCGATTCAGGCCTGCGCACAGGCCCGAACTCGTGCGGACGCCCCGCCGCCTCGCGCTGACGACTCAGCAGAGATCCGAACGAAAGGTTGCGCCCCCATGCGCGAAGTCTTCCACCAGTCCCTCGAGGACCTGCAGTCCCGCCTCGTCGAGATCGCCGACCTCGTCACCGTCTCGATCGACAAGGCGACGCGCGCGTTCGCCACCAGCGACGTCGCCCTGGCCGAGGAGGTCATCGCCGATGACGCGAAGATCGACGAGCTGGCCGTCGCGCTCGACGAGCAGGCCATCGAGATCCTCGCCCGCCAGCAGCCGGTCGCGCGCGACCTGCGCATCGTCGTCACCGCGCTGCGCGTGAGCGCCTCCCTGGAGCGCATGGGCGACATGTCCGAGCACATCGCGCAGCTGGCGCGGCTGCGCTTCCCCGAGCGCGCCATCCCGAAGGGCCTCAAGGGCACCTTCGTGCGGATGGGCGAGCTCGACGTCGAGATCTCGCGCACGCTCGCCGAGCTGCTGCGCACCCAGGACCTGAAGTTCGCCGACCAGATCCGCAACGCCGACGACGACGTGGACGAGCTGCACGCCAGCGTGTTCGAGAAGGTGCTCAGCGACAACTGGAAGGGCGAGGCGGTCGCCACCGTCGACGCCACGCTGGCCAGCCGCTACCACGAGCGCTTCGCCGACCACGCGGTCGCCGTCGCGAAGAAGGTCGTGTACCTGGCGACGGGCGACTGGCACGTCGAGGAGGAGGACATCGCCCTCGCCGTGGAGCAGCAGGAGCTCGGACACGCCTGACGCGTCGCCCGTCGTACGCGAGAGACCCCCTGCGCCGATCGGCGGCAGGGGGTCTCTCGCGTCGGGGCGTGCGCGTTACTTCTTGCCCTGCGCGGCCACGGCGGCGGCACCGGCGGCGGCGGCCTCGGGGTCGAGGTAGCGGCCGGGGCCGGTGGGCGCGTTGTTCTCGTCGAGCTCGTAGACCAGCGGGATGCCGGTGGGGATGTTGAGTCCGGCGATGTCGTCGTCGCTGATGCCCTCGAGGTGCTTCACGAGCCCGCGCAGCGAGTTCCCGTGCGCGGTGACCAGCACCGTCTTGCCTGCCTCGAGGTCGGGCACGATCGCGGTCTCCCAGTAGGGCAGCAGGCGGTCGATCACGAGCTTGAGCGACTCCGTGCGGGGCACCTCACCATCGATGTGCGCGTACCGGGGGTCGTTCACCTGGCTGAACTCGCTCGCGTCGTCGAGCGGGGGCGGCGGCACGTCGAACGAACGGCGCCACAGCTGGAACTGCTCTGGACCGAACTCCTCCAGCGTCTGCGCCTTGTCCTTGCCCTGCAGCGCGCCGTAATGCCGCTCGTTGAGTCGCCACGAGCGCGTGACCGGGATCCACAGCCGGTCGGCCGCGTCCAGCGCGATGTCGGCGGTCTGGATCGCTCGGCTCAGCAGCGAGGTGTGCAGCACGTCGGGGAGGATGCCGGACTCGGCGAGCAGCTCACCGCCGCGACGGGCCTCGCCCTTGCCCTGCTCGGTCAGGCGGACGTCCACCCAGCCGGTGAAGAGGTTCAGTTCGTTCCACTCGCTCTGGCCGTGGCGGAGCAGGATCAGGGTGCGCTTCGCAGTCATGCGGCCAGTTTATCCGCGGCCGTGGATCGGACTGCGCCGGGCACGGGAGAGGATGGACGCATGGCGTCATCTCCGCTCGGCCAGCCGACCCGTGGCACGACCGGGACCAACCGGCTGCGCCGCAACGACCGCTGGATCGCCGCGAGCACCGCGTTGCGTCGCGCGGATGATCCGCTCGTGGTCGACCTCGGCTACGGCGCCAGCGGGGTCACGGCGCTCGAGCTCGCCGCGCGCCTGCGCCGGGTCCGTCCCGACGCGGAGGTGCTCGGCCTGGAGATCGATCCGGCGCGCGTCGCCACGGCCACGCGACAGCTCGCCGAGGTCCGGGCGGGTCGGGCGGGATTCCCGCCCGATCTGCGGGTGTCGTTCGCGCGCGGGGGCTTCGAGGTGCCGCTGCCGGGCGACCGCCGTGCCGCCGTGATCCGCGCCATGAACGTGCTCCGGCAGTACGACGAGGCCGAGGTCCCCGCTGCGTGGCGCACGATGGCGGCGCGCCTCGCCCCCGGCGGCTTGCTCGTGGAGGGGACGTGCGACGAGATCGGCCGCATCGCCAGCTGGGTCGACGTGGACCGGGATGGATCGGCGCTGCGCCTCACGATCTCGCTGCGACTGGAGGGACTCGAGCGTCCGAGCATCGTCGCGGAGCGGCTGCCCAAGGCGCTGATCCATCGCAACGTCCCCGGCGAGCGCATCCACGCGCTGCTCACCGAGCTCGATCGGGAGTGGGACCGCGCGGCTCCCCTGTCGACCTTCGGCGCCACGCAGCGGTTCCTCGCGGCCGTGTCCGCGCTGCGCGACCAGGGGTGGCCCGTGCAGGGCGGCCGCACGCGCTGGCGTCTCGGCGAGCTCACGCTGCCGTGGGACGCGGTCGCCCCGCGCACGACCTGACGCCGGGACGCCCGCTCAGGCGGACGGCGAGGTGCGGCGCGGGTCCGGCGCGGTCGGGCGGCGCGACAACCGCGTCAGGCGGGGCACCTCCGCCGTGGCGCCCGCGTCTGCGGGGACGATGACCTGCTGCGACGCCGCGATGTCGACGCCCTCGGAGCGCACGACCAGGTCCCCGACCGGGGCGCGGCGCGACAGGATCGCGAGCGCGATGGGGCCCTCCTCGTGGTGTCGCGCGACCGAGGTGATGTGCCCCACCTCGTCGTCGCCCGCGAAGACCGGAGCGCCGGGCTCGGGGAGCACTGCGTCGCTGCCGTCGAGGTGCAGCGCGGCGAGCCGCCGAGGCGGATGACCGAGGTTGTGCACCTTCGACACGGTCTCCTGCCCGCGGTAGCAGCCCTTGTCGAGGTGCACCGCGCTGCGCAGCCAGTCGGACTCGTGCGGCAGCGACCGCTCATCGACCTCGGACGCCCACCGCGGTCGCCACGCGGCGATGCGCAGAGCCTCCGCGGCCAGCAGTCCGGCGACCTCGCCGTCGTCGAGGGTCGCGGCGAGCGCGGGCACGCTGCCGCTCGGGACGATGGCGATGCGCCAGGCCAGGTCGACCCCGGGGTGCTCGGCGGTCGCGGCGTACTGATACCCGCCTGCGCTGACGCGCTGCCAGGGGTCCGCCCACACGAGGGCGCCGTCGATGGTGCGGATCCGCTCGGACGCCGCGCCGGCGTCGACGAAGCCCAGCAGCGCCACATCGTCGCGCACCTCGACCGTGGCCTGGGTGCGGAACTTCATGCGGGTGAGCCAGCCAGCCAGTGCCTCCGCGTCGGCGGCATCGACGATGAGCCAGGTCGCGGAGCCGTCGTCGACGACACCGGCGGCGTGCTCCACCCGCCCCTGGGGATCGAGCACCAGCAGCTCGGTGCTCTCGCCCGGTGCGAGTCGCCCGACGGCCTGCGACGTGATGGAGTCGAGCCAGCCGAGACGCTCGGGGCCCGCCACTTCGATGACGGCGCGGTCGTCCAGCGGGACCAGCGCCTCGCCCGCCGCCAGCCAGCGCTGCTCGCGGAAGGGATCGCCGAAGTGCGCCACGCCCCCGTCGCCGAGGACGGCCCCGTTCCGCTCGTCGAACCCGCCCATGCCTGCTCGCCCCTCTCCGTTCACACCCGCGCGAGGCGGGCCGAGGCGTGCGCGCGCAGCGGTGTGCCGAGCGCGGCGATGTCCCAGGCCCACAGCAGGTGGCCGTCGACCAGGCCGTACATGCGCGAGGCCGAGCCGTACTCCTTGGTCCCCGCTCCGCGCACGATCGCGTCGGACGCCAGGTCGACGCGCGGGCCGTTGATCTCGCCGAGGTAGAACTCGAGCATGCCGTCGGAGCGGGCGATCGAGACCTCGAGCGGGAACGCGCCGTTCGGTCCGCGGAGCTCCTCCACGTCGTCGACCGTGCGGACGACCGGCGCGACGGTCGGCGGCAGCAGCGCGGGTCCCGCATCGGATGCGGCAGCCGGGCGCGCGAGGCGCCAGAAGCCGGACTCGGCGGTCAGGGGAATCGACGCCGACTGGTCTTCGCCGGTGAAGGTGGCGGTCGCGGCGTAGTTGAGGAAGGGGCCACCGTCATGGCTGAAGCTGACGCGGTGGGTGAACTCGCCCTGCAGACGCTCCTCGCCGACCGGGTACTCGATCACGCCGGTGCCCTCCCAGACCCCGATCAGCCACGAGAGCGGAACGAGATCGGCGGGAAGGTCGGTCGGGAGCTCGATCACGATCTCGTCAGCGCTGACCGCGGAAGAGGTTGCGCAGCACCACGGCCGACACGAAGACGATCGCCAGGCTCGCGAGGCCCAGGAGGCCGATGAAGAAGATTTCGAGCGCCATGATGTCCATGGATCCACCATACCGCGCCGGATCGGCGTCAGGACGGGATGAGCGCCGCCAGCCCGAACCCGACCGAGATGACCCCCATCAGCAGCAGGGCGCCGGTGACGCTGCTCGCCACGCGGAAGATGAACCCCTGCGTGCGGCCGTACCAGAGCTGCACCGCGAAGGAGATCAGGACGACGGCACCGAACCCGACGAGCATCCAGGGGATGCGCCACTCCTCCGCAGCGAAGATGCCGATCAGGATCGTGCCGACGAAGGCCACCGCCCACACCACGATCACGCCGGTGAAGGCGTTGCGCGGAGCGAGGGCGGGTTCTGACATGTCTCCATTCTTGCGCATCCACGGCCGCTATCATGGCGGCACGGCGTCGAACCCCCCGCCGGTGAGGAGTGCGCGTGGCCCTGGTGCTGGTTCTGACCAACGCTCCCCTCTCGGAGCAGGTGCTTCCCGCGCTGGAGCTGCTCAGCCATCGCACCCGCCAGATCCCGGCCGAACCGGCGCAGCTCGTGAACGCTCCGGAGTACGACGTGGCGGTGGTCGACGGCCGCCACGACCTGGTCGGAGCGAAGTCGCTGTGCCGGCTGCTGCGCGCCACCGGCCAGCAGGCCCCGCTCCTCCTCGTCGTCACGGAGGGCGGCATGAGCGCGCTCTCCGGCGACTGGGGCATCGACGACGTGCTGCTCGCGACGGCCGGCCCCGCCGAGATCGACGCCCGCGTCCGGCTCGCCATCGCCCGCCGCGACGAGGTGTCCGAGCCCGCGCGCGTGCAGGCCTCCGGCGTCACGATCGACGAGCAGTCGTACTCGGCCAAGCTGCACGGCAAGCCCCTCGACCTCACCTACAAGGAGTTCCAGCTCCTGCACTTCCTGGCCACGCACCCGTCGCGGGTGTTCACGCGCGAGCAGCTGCTCAGCGAGGTATGGGGCTACGACTACTTCGGCGGCACCCGCACGGTCGACGTGCACGTGCGACGGCTCAGGGCGAAGCTCGGCGACCAGGAGCAGATCATCGGCACGGTCCGCAACGTCGGGTACCGCTTCAACGTGTACGACGACGAGAGCCTCGTCGGCACGGGGTGACCGGCGTTCACACGCCCGACACCTCCCGGTGCTTAGATGTACCCCATGATCGATCCCGCACTCGCCGACGCCGGCCTCGGTGACGCCGAAGACGACGACTTCGATGCCGTGGAGTCCCCGGACTCGCAACTGCCCGACCACCGGTACCTGGACCGCGAGCTGAGCTGGCTCGCGTTCAACCAGCGTGTGCTCGAGCTCGCCGAGGATCCGACGTTGCCCGAGCTGGAGCGCGCGAACTTCCTGGCGATCTTCGCGAGCAACCTCGACGAGTTCTTCATGGTGCGCGTCGCCGGCCTCAAGCGCCGCATCATGACCGGCCTCGCGGTGCCGACCAACATCGGCCGCTCCCCCGTCGACGCCCTGGCCGACATCTCGCGCGAAGCACACGCGCTGCAGCTGCGGCACGCGGCCGCGTGGACCAACCTGGTGCGTCCCGCTCTCGCCGACTCCGGCATCGAGATCACCGAGTGGTCCGACCTCACCGACGAGGAGCGCAGCGCGCTGTCCGACTACTTCGGCGCGCAGGTCTTCCCCGTGCTCATGCCGCTGGCGGTCGACCCCGCTCACCCGTTCCCCTACATCTCCGGGCTGTCGCTGAACCTCGCGATCCGCATCCGCAACGCCCGCACGGGCCGTCAGGAGTTCGCCCGTCTCAAGGTGCCGCCGATGCTGCCGCGCTTCGTCGAGGTGCCGTCCACCGGGGAGATCAAGCGCTTCCTGCGCCTGGAAGAGCTGATCGCCAACCACCTCGGCGACCTGTTCCCCGGGATGGAGGTGCTCGACCACCACGCGTTCCGCCTCACCCGCAACGAGGACGTGGAGATCGAGGAGGACGAGAGCGAGAATCTCATCCAGGCGCTGGAGGCGGAGCTGCTGCGCCGCCGGTTCGGCCCGCCCATCCGCCTCGAGATCACCGACGACATGGACGACGTCACGATGGACCTGCTCGTGCGCGAGCTCGACATCACCGATCTGGAGGTCTACCGCCTTCCCGGACCGCTCGACCTGCGGGGCCTGTTCGACCTGTCACGCATCGATCGTCCCGACCTGCGCTACCCGCCGCACCTGCCCACGACCGCGGTGGCGTTCCAGCCGGCGGGATCGAGCAACCGGGCCGACATCTTCAAGGCCATCCGCAAGTCCGACGTGCTCGTGCACCACCCCTACGAGTCGTTCACGACCAGCGTGCAGGCGTTCCTGGAGCAGGCGGCGCGAGACCCGCACGTGCTGGCGATCAAGCAGACGCTGTACCGCACCTCGGGCGACAGCCCCGTCGTGCAGGCACTCATCGACGCCGCCGAGGCCGGCAAGCAGGTGCTCGCCCTGGTCGAGGTGAAGGCGCGGTTCGACGAGGCGAACAACATCGTGTGGGCACGCAAGCTGGAGAAGGCCGGCGTGCACGTGGTCTACGGGCTGGTCGGCCTCAAGACGCACTGCAAGCTCGCGCTCGTGATCCGCGAGGAGGACGGCCTGCTGCGGCACTACTCCCACGTCGGCACGGGCAACTACAACCCCAAGACCAGCCGCATCTACGAGGACTTCGGCCTGTTCACCGCCGACGCCCAGGTCGGCAAGGACCTGACCCGGCTGTTCAACGAGCTCAGCGGCTACGCGATCGAGAAGAAGTTCAAGCGCCTCCTGGTCGCGCCGCTACACCTGCGCAAGGGCCTCATCCGCCTGATCGACGCCGAGCGCCGCAACGCCGAGGCGGGCGTGCCCGCACACATCCGCATCAAGGTGAACTCGATGGTGGACGAGGAGATCATCGACGCCCTGTACCGCGCCAGCGCCGCAGGCGTGAAGGTCGACGTGTGGGTGCGGGGCATCTGCAGCCTGCGCACCGACCTCGAGGGCATCAGCGACAACATCACCGTCCGCAGCATCCTCGGCCGCTACCTGGAGCACTCGCGCATCTTCGCGTTCGAGAACGGCGGCGACCCGCAGGTCTACATCGGCAGCGCCGACATGATGCACCGCAACCTCGACCGTCGCGTCGAGGCGCTCGTGCGCGTGACCGACCCCGCGCACCTCAAGGAGCTCACGGCGTTCTTCGACCTCGCGATGGACGACGGCACGTCGTCGTGGCACCTCGGCGCCGACGGCGTCTGGGAGCGCCACGCCGTGAACGCGGACGGCAGGCCGCTGGTCGACCTGCAGGACAAGACCATGGGCATGATCCAGCGGCGCCGGCGGGCGCGGGCGGTCCGATGACGGCGCGGCAGCTCCAGCTCCCCGAGGACATCGCCCGCTCCAAGTGGGCGGACAAGGCCGTGTACGCCGCGGGTGCCGTGGTGTGGCGCCTGGTCGACGGCAAGCTGCGCATCCTGCTGATCCACCGCACGAAGTACCGGGACGTCACGCTCCCCAAGGGCAAGGTCGACCCCGGTGAGATGCTCGCGGAGACGGCCGTGCGCGAGGTGCACGAGGAGACGGGCATCCGCGTCGCCCTCGGCGTCCCCGTGGGGGTGAGCCGCTACCTGCTCGCCTCACGCAAGCAGAAGGTCGTGCACTACTGGGCGGCCGAGGCGACCGACGAGGCCATCCGGGCGTCCACGTTCGTGCCCAACCGGGAGATCGCCGCGCTCGAGTGGGTCAGCGTCAAGAAGGCCCGCGCCGCGCTCAGCTACCCGGTCGACCACGAGATCCTCGACGCGTTCGCGGCCCTCGTCGACGACGGCGTCCTGCGCACCTTCCCGGTGATCGCGCTCCGCCACGCGAAGGCCCTCCCCCGCTCGGAGTGGGACGGCGCGGACTCCGCGCGGCCGCTCACCGAACGCGGCCGACGCCAGGCCAAGGCGATCGTGGGTCCGCTCCGCGCGTTCGGCGTGCGCAAGCTCATCACGAGCGATGCGGTGCGCTGCGTGCAGACGGTCACCCCGCTGGCGAAGGCCCTGGACCGCAAGCCGGTGAAGACGGAGAAGATCAGCCAGGACGCGTGGGAGGACGGCACCGCAGACCTCCGCGCGGTCGTCGGACGCCGCATCCGCTCCGGCAAGCCCGCCGTGCTGTGCAGCCACGGCCCCGTGCTGCCCGCCCTGCTCGCCGAGATCGCCCTCGCCACCGGCACCGTGCGCGGCTCGTACGTGACCAGCGCCGCCGATCTGGAGACCGGCGCGTTCTCCGTCGTGCACGTGTCCGCCACGAATCCCGGCTCCGGGATCATCTCGATCGAGACGCACGCGCCGAAGGTCTGACACGTCGGCGACCCGCGAACGAGGGCGCTCGAGCCCGCGCGGCGCCTGGGATCGCCCCCAGAGCGTCTCCGGTCGTTCACCTGCCGTTCACCTGCGAGGGAGAGTCTCGTTAACCGTCGCCCCTAGCGTCACTGTGTGCCCTGCACCGGGCCCCAACCCTCCACGATCGAAGGATCCACAGTGAAGATCTCCCGAATCGCACGAATCGGCGCCATCGGCGCCGTCGCCGCTCTCGCACTCGCCGGCTGTGCCGCGAACGAAGGCGGCACCGGCGGCTCCACCGACGAGCCCAGCGAGTCCACGCTCTCCGGCACGATCGACGCGACCGGCGCGTCCTCCCAGACCGCAGCCCAGGAGGCCTGGGTCGCCGCGTTCCAGACCGCCAACCCCGACGTGACCGTCAACTACGAGCCCACCGGCTCCGGCACGGGCCGCGAGAACTTCCTCGAGGGCGGCAGCAACTTCATCGGCTCCGACCGCGCGTTCAACGACGAGGAGATCGCCGCCGGCGGCTTCGGCGCCTGCACGACCGACGACATCGTCGAGGTCCCGCTCTACATCTCGCCCGTCGCGGTCGCGTTCAACCTCGAGGGCATCGACACCCTGAACCTCGACGCCGCGACCATCGCGGGCATCTTCGCCGGCACCATCACCAACTGGAACGACGCCGCGATCGCCGCTCTCAACGAGGGCGTCGAGTTGCCCGACCTGGCGATCTCGCCCGTGCACCGCTCCGACCCCTCCGGCACGCAGGAGACCTTCGCGAAGTACCTCAGCGCGACCGCTCCCGACGTGTGGACCTACGAGGTCTCGGACGAGTGGCCGATCCAGGGCGGCGAGGCCGCTCAGGGCACCTCGGGCGTGAAGCAGGCCATCACCGCCGGCAACGGTGCCATCGGCTTCCTCGACGCCTCGCAGGCGGACGGCCTCGGCCAGGTCGCCGTGGGCGTCGGCGAGGAGTTCGTGCCCTACTCTGCCGAGGCCGCAGCGAAGCTCGTCGAGGCCTCGCCGCTCGCCGAGGGCCGCGGCGAGGGCGACCTCGTCTTCGACGTCGACCCGGCCTCCGCCGCGGACGGCGCCTACCCGATCGCCCTGGTCAGCTACCTCATCGGCTGCGAGCAGTACGAGGACAGCAACGTCGCGGAGCTCGTGAAGGCCTACTTCACGTACATCGCGAGCGCCGAGGGCCAGGACGCCGCCGCGGAGAACGCCGGCAGCGCCCCGATCTCGGACGGCCTGCGCGAGCAGGTCCAGGCCGCGATCGACCTGATCCAGGTCGGCTGATCCCGCCGATCCGCTGACACGGTGCCCCCGCGTCCCGACACGGACGCGGGGGCTCCGCCGGGTCAGCACCCGATCCATCTCCACCCGGCCCGAAACAGGGAGATCATGAGCACGACCGCGCAGGAGCCCACCACGGCACCGGCACCGACCCCGGCGCCGCCCGCACCGATCAAGGCCAAGCAGCGACTCGGTGACCGGGTGTTCTCCGGCACCGCACTCGGAGCGGGGATCATCATCCTCGTCGTGCTCGCCCTCGTCGCCGCGTTCCTCATCATCCAGAGCCTTCCGGCCTTCCAGCTCGACACCACCGACAACCACATCCTGCGCGGCGAATCCTTCTGGGCCTATGTCTGGCCGCTCGTCTTCGGCACGCTGTGGGCTTCGTTCATCGCCCTGATCATCGCGGCCCCCATCGCCATCGGTATCGCGCTGTTCATCTCGCACTACGCGCACCGCCGACTCGCGGCCGTGCTCGGCTACATCATCGACCTGCTCGCGGCCGTGCCGTCCGTGGTGTTCGGCCTGTGGGGCGGACTCGTGCTCGCCCCGCTGCTCCAGCCGATCTACGTCTGGCTGAACGACAACGCCTCCTGGGTGCCCTTCTTCGGCGGTCAGGTCTCCGCCACGGGCAAGACCATCCTCACCGCGGCCCTCGTCCTCGCCGTGATGTGCATCCCGATCATGACCGCCATCTGCCGCGAGGTCTTCCTGCAGACGCCGAAGCTGCACGAGGAGGCCGCCCTGGCCCTCGGCGCCACCCGCTGGGAGATGGTGCGCATGGCCGTGCTGCCCTTCGCCCGCGGCGGCATGGTCTCCGCCGCGATGCTCGCGCTCGGGCGGGCCCTGGGCGAGACCATGGCCGTGACCATGGTGCTCTCCCCCTCGGCGGTCGTGAGCTTCCTGGTGCTCACCGCCACGAACCCCACGCCGATCCCCGCGAACATCGCCCTCGCCTTCCCCGAGGCGCACGGCACGGGCGTCAACACGCTCATCGCGACCGGCCTCATCCTCTTCGTCGTGACCTTCGCGGTCAACGCCGTGGCGCGCTGGATCGTCGCCCGCCGCGCCGAGTTCTCTGGAGCGAACTGACATGACCGTCCTCACCAGCGCTCCCACGACGCCGAGCGCCTCCCTCACCTCCGGCCGCCTCCCGAAGTGGGCGCCGTGGGCTCTGCTCGGCGTCTCGTTCGCGGTCTCCGCGGCCGTGTTCGGCGTCGCCGCCGCGGGGTCGGACACGCCGCTCGCCGACTTCAACATCGCGGGCACCGTGATCGTCGGCATCCTGCTCTACATGGTGATCATCACGGTGATCTCGTCGATCGCCGAGAGCCGCCGCAAGGCCGTGGACCGGCTCATGACGGCCCTCGTCGCCACCGCCTTCCTGATCGCGCTGCTGCCGCTGGTGTCGCTGCTGTGGACCGTGGTGGCGAACGGCATCGAACGCTTCGACGCCGAGTTCTTCAGCTACTCCATGCGCAACGTGGTCGGCGACGGCGGCGGCATCGTGCACGCCATCTGGGGCACCGTGCTGATCACCCTGACGGCCACGATCATCTCGGTCCCGATCGGGCTCATGACCTCGATCTACCTGGTCGAGTACGGGCGCGGGAAGATCGCGAAGGCCATCACGTTCTTCGTCGACGTGATGACGGGCATCCCGTCGATCGTCGCCGGTCTGTTCATCTACGCCGTGTTCGCGCTGCTGCTGCGACCGGGCATCTCGATGGGCTTCATGGGCGCGCTCGCCCTCGCCGTGCTGATGACCCCGGTCGTCGTCCGCGGCAGCGAGGAACTGCTGCGCATCGTCCCGAACGAACTGCGTGAGGCCTCCTACGCGCTGGGCGTGCCGAAGTGGCTGACGATCCTCAAGGTCGTGCTGCCCACCTCCATCGCCGGCATCATGACCTCGGTCATGCTCGCGATCTCCCGCGTGATCGGTGAGACCGCCCCGCTGCTGCTGACCGCCGGCTTCACGCAGAGCCTCAACACGAACATCTTCGACGGTCAGATGATGACCCTGCCGGTGTTCGCCTACAACCAGTACATGAACCAGGGCACCAACCCCGACGCCGCTGTCGCGCGCGCCTGGGCCGCCGCCCTCACCCTCATCCTCATCGTCATGGTGCTGAACCTCCTCGCGCGTCTGATCGCGAAGTGGTTCGCCCCGAAACTCTCCGGCCGCTGAGCCCGAACCTCAGAACAGGAAACCCCGTGTCCAAGAGCATCGAAGTCAACGACCTCAACGTCTACTACGGCAACTTCCTCGCCGTCGAAGGCGTCTCCCTCGACATCCAGCCGCGCAGCGTGACGGCGTTCATCGGCCCCTCCGGCTGTGGCAAGTCCACGTTCCTGCGCACCCTCAACCGCATGCACGAGGTCATCCCCGGCGCCCGCGTCGAAGGGGAGGTGCTGCTCGACGGCAAGGACCTGTACGGCGCCGGCGTCGACCCGGTGCTCGTGCGCCGCCAGGTGGGCATGGTGTTCCAGCGCCCCAACCCGTTCCCCACGATGTCGATCAAGGAGAACGTGCTCGCGGGCGTCAAGCTCAACAACAGCCGCATGTCCAAGAGCGACCAGGACGACCTGGTCGAGAAGTCGCTCACCGGCGCGAACCTCTGGAACGAGGTCAAGGACCGGCTCGACCGCCCCGGCTCCGGCCTCTCCGGCGGTCAGCAGCAGCGTCTGTGCATCGCCCGCGCGATCGCGGTGTCGCCCGAGGTGCTGCTGATGGACGAGCCGTGCTCGGCGCTCGACCCCATCTCGACGTACGCGATCGAGGAGCTGATCGGCGAGCTCAAGAACGAGTTCACGATCGTGATCGTGACCCACAACATGCAGCAGGCGAGCCGTGTCTCGGACAAGACGGCGTTCTTCAACATCGCCGGCACCGGCAAGCCCGGCAAGCTCATCGAGTACGACGACACGACGTCGATCTTCACCACGCCGTCGGTGCAGGCGACGGAGGACTACGTCTCCGGCCGCTTCGGCTGAACCGCCGGTACGACAAGGGCCCGGGTGCGACGGCACCCGGGCCCTTCCGTGTCTGCGGCCTCAGTCGCGCGGCGAGAGCAGGTACGCGTTGAGCTCGTCCGTGAGCGCGGCATCCACCGGCAGCGGCACACCGTCGACCGCGGTGATGGCCGCCGCGAGACGCACGCTCGACACCAGCCACGCCGCATCGGCCCGGGTGAGGTCGCCCGCGGGGATGCGGTCGTAGCCGACCTCGAACCCGCGCGCGCTGAGGTGGTCGTACACGCTGAGCTGTGTGGTGCCGTGCAGGATCCCGCCGTTCGGCGCCGGGGTCGTGAACCGGTCGCCGAAGCGCAGGAGGAGCGAGGCCGTCGGCGCCTCCAGCACGAAGCCGTCGCTCGAGAGGAACACCGCGTCGTCGGCCCCGCGCCGCTTGGCCTCGCGCAGCGCCGCCATGTTCACCGCGTACGACAGGGTCTTGGCGCCCAGCAGCAGCCACGGCGCCCGCTCGGCGGCACCGAGGTCGTACCCGCGGTCGAGCGTGACCACCTTCACGCCGTCGCGGCGCACGGCGGAGAAGTCCGCGGCGGGAGCGGCCGTGACCCAGGCGGTGGGTGTGGGTCCGTGCTCCACGCCGCGACTGAGGATCAGCTTGATGACCGACTCCCCCGCGCCGAGCTGCGCCGCGGCCCGCTGCACCGCCTGCCGCCACTGCTCGAGGTTCGGCTCGGGGAGGTCGCACAGTCGCGCGGAGTGTGCCAGTCGCTCCAGGTGCGGCACGACCTCCTGCGCATGACCGTCGACCACGCCGATCGACTCGAACACGCCGTCCCCCCGCTGGGTGCTCAGCTCGCCGACGCTCAGGGCCGGAGCCGTGGCGTCGACCTGCGTGAACGTGCCGGTGTAGTCGTCGCGCTGCTCGTCGGCGGCGACGGGGTCGAGCATGAGGGCGAAGCGTCGGGTCATGCCACGAGCCTAGAACGCCGGGAATACCTGTCGCGCGCTCGCGTTACACTGGAGTGGCCGGGCCGCATAACCCCGGGCTCCAATTTTCGCCGCTGCGAGCGGCCTTCCGCCGAGAGGCGTTCTTGCGGCCCGGTCTTTCTCTGTCCGGGCGCCGGCCGCGGCGCTGTCAGGCCAGCGCGCCCATGCGCCACAGCGCTGCCGAGGCCGAGAGGTCCTGCGCGTACGTGCTCAACCGCAGCGCCCGCGTGGTCAGCTCGCTCGCGCGCTCCGGCTCCGTCACCTCGTAGTCGTCCGCGGTGTGCGTCGCGCCCGAGGCCTGCACGCGGCAGAACGCCGCCGCCCGGTCGAGCGCCACCGCGAAGTCGCCCCGGAAGGCGCCGCGCAGGATCGTGTCGATCAGCGCGACCAGCTCGTCCGGGCTCGCCGGCACCGGGGCACCCGCCACCACGGCGTCGGCGGAGGGCAGCTCGACGCGCCCCCGGTCGTACAGGAGCGCGGCGGTGCGCGGGTCGCCGTGGATCGCGAGCTGCAGCACGTACAGGCGCCACAGCGAGCCCGGCAGCGTGCGCGACGGCGCGGTGGACCACAGCTCCGCGATCTCGTCGATGCCGTGCTCGCGCGTGAACGCGATCAGCCGCTCCACGCTCGCGCCGGTCTCGTCCTCGCGCACGCGCGTCAGCAGCGCGGAGGCCGTGGCGTGCGCGACCCTGCTCTCCTGCGCGGGGTCGCTCGACCCCACGATGTTGTCGAACGCGTGGGAGGGGCGGCGCACGGGCCGGTGGTGCTGCTCGGGCATCCCTCCAGGGTACGCCCGCCGCCGCGGCTCAGGCCGTGGGGATGACGATGACCGGATCCGTGGTGGGCTGCCCGGACGGCGAGCCGCCCTCCTGCTCCACGGTCACCGCGATCGCGTCACCCGCCCGCATCTCGCCCTCGAGCAGCGCGGTCGCCGCGCCGTCCTCCGGGTCGAACACACCGGCCGCGATCGGCTCCTCGCCGCGCACGAACCACAGCTCGTACGTCTTGCCGGCGTCGGTCTCGGGCAGACCGTCCGTCACGAGCACGGCCTTGCCGACCGAGCCCGACCAGTGGGCGGTGGCCGTGGCCCCGCCGTCGAGCTCGACCGTGGCCTGCTGCGCATCGCCCGCGGCCTCGATCTCCTGCAGCGCCACGACGCTGGCGGGACGGGTGAGCTGTGCGTTGAGCGCCACCGCTCCGATGCCGACGCCGACCAGCAGCGCCAGGCACGCGGCGAGCGCGAAGGCCAGGCGGGTCCAGCGGCGCGGCCTGCGGACGGCGGGCTCCTCGGGGCCACCGGCGGACGCGACCCCGGGGGTGCTCCCCGCGGTGTCGTGCGCGTCAGTGTCGTGTGGGTCGGTGTCGCCCTGCGGCGTCCGGGCGATCTGGGCGAGCAGAGCCGCACGAACGCCGGGCGGCGGGGCGACCGGCGTCACGCCCTCACCCAGCAGCGCGACGCTGTCCGCGTCGACGTCTGCCACGGCCGCCCACTCCGGATGCTCCACGAGCGCCCGGCGGTACCGGTTCTCGTCGTCGGCGGACAGCGCGTGGAGCGCGGCACCCGCCGCGAGTTCCGCGAAGTCCTTCTCGTTCATGCCGTCACCCCCATCGCCGTGCGGAGACGGGTCAGTCCGTCTCTCATCCGTGTCTTGATCGTCCCCAGCGGCGCCCCCACGAGCGCCGAAATCTCGTTCTGACTGTAACCGCCGTAGTAGGCCAGGACGAGCGCCTCCCGCTGCGCGTCGGGAAGCCCTGACAGCGCCGCGACGACCCGCTCTCCCTCGATGCCCAGCTCCACCCGCTCCGCGACACTGTCGTGCGCGACACCGAGGTCTTTGAAGCCGGCTCGCACATCGCGGTCGGCGCTCGACTGCGATGCCCGCACCCGGTCGACGGCCCGTCGATGGGCGATGGTCATCACCCAGGTTCGTCCCTGTCCTCTGTTCGGAGCGAACCGCGAAGCGGATTGCCAGATCTCCAGGAACACCTCCTGGAGCACCTCCTCGCTCTGCGCGCGGTTGACCAGCACGCGGAGGATGAGGCCGAAGACCCGCGGGGACAGGGAGTCGTACAGCTCGGCGAAGGCAGCCTGATCACCGGACGCGACGCGGACGAGGAGGTCGGCGACGGCATCCTGCGGCGCTGCCCCGTCCTCCGGGACGTCCATCCCGTCGATGACCATCTCCATAAGCATGCCGTATCTCCTCCCCGTTCCCGTGCAGACGTCACCCGAATGTGAAGGAATAGACCTCGACACCGGCCGGGACCTCGAGCGTGAGCGTTCCCTTCGCGATGTCGCCCTGCTCGACCAGGCCGTACGAGCGAGGCGTCCCGTCGATCGCGATGGTCTGCTCCTCACCGTCCTGATCGCGCACCACGACCTCACCCGAGCCCGCCACGACCATCCGCACCTCCCCCGCGCGATACTCCAGGCGGATGCGTCCGTCGTCGCTCGCCGGGGTCACGTACTGCGTCTCGACCGTCCAGTCGCCGTCCAGCGCGAAGCTGTCGTCGGGCTGGTCCTTCGGGAACGAGAAGCTGCCCTCACCGCGGCGGTACTCGTCCCCGCCGCCGTAGTTCACGTCCTTCGACGAGCCGAGGAAGGTCTCCCGTGTCGTCGAGCCGAGCTCCGGCGTCTCGTCCTTCACGTCCGTCGCCGGCGGCAGCTGCACGTCCGGATCCGCGTCTTGCAGCAGCTCCCGGATCATCGACTCCGTCGCCGCGTAGTTGCCCTCGCCGAAGGAGATGTGGCGCACGGTGCCGTCCGCGTCGATCAGGTAGTGCGCCGGCCAGTAACGGTTGCGGTAGTTCGTCCAGGTCGACAGGGTGTTGTCGAGCGCGACGGGATACGCGATGCCGAAGTCGCGCACGCCCGCGGCGACGTTGCCCGGATCCTTCTCGAACGCATACTCCGGCGAGTGGATCCCGATGACCTGCAGTCCGGCGTCGCGGTACGCCTCGTCCCAGGCCACCACGTGCGGGATCGACCGCTGGCAGTTGATGCACGAGTACGCCCAGAAGTCGATCAGCACGACCTGCCCCCGGAGGTCCTTCAGGTCGATCGCCTCGCCGTCGGGCGTGTTCAGCCACTGCTGGATGCCCTTGATCGACGGGGCAGTGCCGCAGGACTCGAGCTCGGTCGCACCGTTCGTGCACTGGTCGAGGTCCTTGTTCTCGTCGTTGACCAGGCCACCGAGGTCCAGCGCGTCCTGCACCTGCTCGGAGTCGGCGATCTGCTCCTGCAGCGGAGCCGTGTAGTCGGGAAGGAGCCGCTGCAGCGCCTGCGGCACGTTGAACACGAGCCCCACGGCGAGTGCGATCATGGCGATGCCGGCGGCGATGCGCAGTGCGCGCTCCTTCGACCGGAAGGCGCGGATGCGCTCCACCACGCTGCGACCCGCGAGCGCGAACACCAGCAGCGGGACGGCCACGCCGATCGCGAACGACACCGTGAGGAGCACCGTGCCCACGCCGATCTGGCCGGTCGAGCCCGCCACGATGATCGCCGCGAGGACCGGTCCGGCGCACGGCACGAACACCGCGCCGAGGGCCAGTCCGACACCGAAGCCGTTGCCCCGGTTCTTCACCTCACGCTGCCCGAAGCGCTGAAACGGCCGCTCCAGGAGGTGCTGGAACCGCGGCACGATCAGGCCGACGCCGATCACGACCAGCACCGCGATGCCCACCCAACGGATGATGTCCTGCGGCAGGTTCAGCAGACCCAGGATCAGCGAACCCACGAGCGTCACCAGCGTGAAACTGAGCACGAGGCCCGCGATCACGAAGTACGGGCGGCTGCGCCGGGCGGGCACCGCCTCTCCGTCGTAGGCCGCCGACTGCGCGCCGCCGGTGAGGAAGATCACCGGGAGCACGGGCAGGATGCACGGGGAGATGCCGGTGATGAGCCCGCCGAGCAGGCCGATGATGATCAGGTCCATGAGGTCCTCGCTTCTGTCAGGCTCTGTTCGCTCCGAGCCGCCCAATGGATTGGATCGGACCCCGCGAGGGAGGATTCGCGAACTTTTTCCGAATTCGTCCCATCCGATCCCGAGACGGTTCCGAACACCGGTCAACGCCACGGAGAGGCCGTGGCTGGAGTTTCGAAGGAGCTCGACATGTTCAGCACCAAGAAGAAGGTCACCGCAGCAGTCACCCTGGGTCTGGCGAGCGCATTCCTGCTCTCCGCGTGTTCCATGGGCAGCGGCAGCACGACGGAGGAGTCGTCGGAGCCCAAGGCCCCCGAGACGTCGGAGTCGACGCCGATGGAGATGGACCCCGCCGCGAACCTCGTGGGCCCGGGCTGCGCGGCCTACGCCGAAGAGGTCCCGGACGGCGCCGGTTCCATCCAGGGCATGTCGCAGGACCCGGTCGCGGTCGCCGCGTCGAACAACCCGATGCTGACCACGCTGGTGGCCGCGGTGAGCGGCCAGCTCAACCCCGACGTGAACCTGGTCGACACGCTCAACGGTGACGAGTTCACCGTGTTCGCGCCGGTCGACGACGCGTTCGCGAAGATCGACCCCGCCACGATCGAGGCCCTGAAGACCGACAGCGCGACGCTGACGTCGATCCTCACCTACCACGTGGTGCCCGGCCAGATCGAGCCGGCCGACATCGCCGGCATGCACACGACCGTGCAGGGCGCGGACCTCGAGGTGACCGGCAGCGGTGACCAGTGGATGGTCAACGACGCCAACGTCATCTGCGGCGGCGTGCAGACCGCGAACGCGACCGTGTACCTGATCGACTCGGTCCTGATGCCCCCGGCGCAGTAAGCGCGGGGAGGTGCCGGGCGACCCGACCGGCACACGGCCTTCTCTGATCGGGAGGAGTCAGGGAAGGTGATAGGGCCGTCGGCGAGCTGTGCGCCGACGGCCCTTCGTCGTGCGCCCTAGACTGGGAGCACGGGCCTCTAGCTCAGTTGGCAGAGCATCGGACTTTTAATCCGCGGGTCGTGGGTTCGAGCCCCACGGGGCCCACCGTCATTCCTCCGTCGGCGCCGCTGCGGGTGCGTGCGGCGTCACGACCGTGGCCAGGTCGATGCGGCGCGCACCGGGGCGGTCGGCATCCCGGTAGGGGGCGAGCAGTTCGGTCAGACCGCTCTGGATCGTCGCGAGGTCGGCCTCGGTGACGTGCAGGGGCGTCTGACCGAAGCCGACGAAGCCCCGGGCCGCCGGGTCGGGGTCGGCGAGGAAGCGGTCGAACCCCGCCCCGACCTCCCCCAGGAACGTGAGGAACGCGCTGCGGAGCCGGGCGTCGTCCATCGCGCCGAGCTCGTCCTGGTCGACGTGGGCCATGCGGTCGCCGAGCGCGAGCGTACGTTCGATCGCTCCGCGGATGCGTCGCTCCTGCACGACCGCGAGGATGCCGGCGTCGACGAGCGCCGACACGTGGCGGTACAGCGTGGCCTGCGTCACGTCGGGCAGGGCCTGGCGGAGCTCGGCCGTGGTGAGTTCCCGTCCGCCGAACTGCTGCACGATGCGCAGCCGGACGGGGTGCAGGACGACGTCGGCGATCGGGGCGGATCGGGTCACGTGCGCTCCATTGTTCTCATGATGATAATGTTCTCAACGACAACCCCATCGTACGTCGAGAGGAGCGTCCATGACGCACCCACCCCTGCGCGGTCCCGCCATCGAGGTCACCGCTCTCACGAAGCGCTACGGCGAGCTCACCGCGGTCGACGGCGTCTCCTTCCGCGCCGAGCCCGGCCGTGTGACCGGGTTCCTCGGGCCCAACGGCGCCGGCAAGTCCACGACACTGCGCATGATGCTCGGCCTCGTCCGTCCCGACGCGGGCACGGCACGGTTCGACGGCGTCACCTATCGCGCCCTCGCCCGACCGAGCGGCACCGTCGGGGCCGTGCTCGACCTCGCCGCGGCGCACCCTGCGACGTCCGCCCGCGACCACCTGCGCACCTATGCCGCCCTTGGCGGGCACCGCGCGCAGCGCGTCACGGAGGTGCTCGCCCTCACCGGCCTGCACGAGGCGGCCGACCGCCGCGTCAGCGGCTTCTCCACCGGCATGCGCCAGCGGCTCGCCCTGGCCACGGCGCTGCTCGGCGAGCCGCACGCCCTGCTGCTCGACGAGCCGTCGAACGGCCTCGACCCGGCCGGCATCGCCTGGCTGCGCGCGTTCCTCCGCGACTTCGCGGCTCGCGGCGGAACCGTCGTGCTGTCCAGTCACGTGCTCAGCGAGGTGCAGCACAGCATCGACGACCTCGTGGTCATCGACCGCGGCCGGGTCGCCTGGACCGGGGCCGCGGCGAAGTTCACCGCCGACGGTCGCACGCTCGAAGAGGCGTTCCTCGCCCACACCCACGAAGGGATCGTCCGATGAACCTGCTCCGTGGCGAGGCCGTCCGCCTCCTCTCCACCCGGCTCCCCCTGTGGGCCCTGGTCGCCGCGGTCGCGAGCGGGGCGGGGCTGACCGGGCTGCTCGCCCTGATCGGCCCCGAGAACGCCACGCCTCCGCTCCCGGGAATCGACACCGCCCAGGGCGTGGGCTTCGTGGTCGGCCTGAGCGGTCTGACCCTCTTCCTGCCGGCACTCATCGGCACGATCGCGATCACGAGCGAGTTCCGCCACCGGACCATCGGAGCGACCTTCCTCGCCGCACCGCGTCGAGGACGTTTGCTGGCCGCGAAGCTCGGGATCTTCGTCCTGCTCGGGCTCGGCTACGGGGTCGCGATGGCGCTGTCGGCCGGACTCGCCCTGCTCGGCGCGGCGGCCCTGCGCGGAGCGACGCTGGGCGTGACCGCGGGGACCCTCGGGATCATGCTCACCCAGCTCGCCCTCGCGGCAGCGGTGTACACGGTCCTGGGAGTCGCAATCGGTGCGCTCGCGCGCCACCAGCTGCTCGCCATCGGGATCGTGGTCGGCTACTTCTACCTCCTGGAACCGGTGCTCATGCTCGTGCCGGGGGCGAACCTCGTGTACCCGTACCTCCCGGGGGGTGCGACGGCCGCGCTGATGGACTTCACGCTCCTCACCGATACCCTCGCGGAGCAGGTGCCCCTCGCCGCCTCCGTGCTCGTGGCGCCCGTGGTCGGAGCCGCGCTGCTCGGCGCCTACACGCTGCTCGGGAGTCTCGCGGCCGTGCTCGTCCCGCTTCAGCGCGACCTCGCGTGAGCCCGCCCTCGTATCATCCGCGCGGCCTCCTGGCCACCCCCTGTCCGCGCTCCTGGCCCCCGAGAGGGTGATGGTGCGCCCGGATCCGGGCGACTCCCCCAGCGAAAGGACAGACGATGACTCTCAGCGGAAACCGCGTGGCGTTCCTGGCGACCGACGGCTTCGAGGACAGCGAGCTGAGCAGCCCGTGGGAGGCCGTGACCGCGGAGGGCGCGAGTGCGACCATGATCGCCCCCGACGGCGCCGCCATCACCGGCAAGAACGGTCACGAGCAGGCGGTCGACCTGACCGCGGCCGATGCCTCCGCCGACCAGTTCGACGCGCTCGTCCTCCCGGGCGGCGTGGTGAACGCCGACCACCTGCGCATGGACGAGGCGTCCATCGCACTCGCCCGCTCCTTCTTCGAGCAGCACAAGCCGGTCGGGGTGATCTGCCACGGCGCCTGGATCCTGATCGAGGCGGGCGTGGTCGACGGCCGCACCCTCACGAGCTACCCCAGCCTGAAGACCGACCTGCGCAACGCGGGCGCGAGCTGGGTGGACGAGGAGGTCGTGGTCGACGAGGGCCTGGTCTCCAGCCGCACCCCCGACGACCTCCCCGCCTTCAACGCGAAGCTGGTCGAGGAGATCGGCGAGGGCAAGCACGCGGGACAGACCGCCTGACCCTCACCCGACGCGCGCCCGATGGCGCCGCACGGCCGCCCGGTTCGCGCACCTCACGGAGCAGAACCGCTGGCGGCCGTTGCGCGTCACATCGGCGACCACGTTGCGGCAGGGTGCGGCCTCGCAGCGTCCGAGCCGGTTCATGCCGCGCGTGACCAGGTGCAGCGCGGTGCCGAGGTTGATGGTCGCGCGCAGCACGAACGGCAACGACCGCACGTCGTCGCGGTAGTGCAGGTGCCACCCCTCGTCGTCGTGGTCGACGAGTCGCGGATAGGCGCCAGCGGCGGCGAGCTGCGCATTCAGCAGGGCGGCGCGCTCGTCGGGGTCGGGCGCATCGACGATGGAGAGCCAGTCGTCGATCACCGCCCGCACCGCGGCGTGGTCGCCGTCGGCGGGCGGGAAGGTCTGCGTCATCCCGAGGGCGAGCGTGCGCTCCTCGATGCCCCGCCGGTCGGCCGGCCAGTCGTTGGCCAGCGACGCGGCCAGCAGCACGGCATACTCGCCGTAAGGGTTGAGATGCATAAGACCATTACATCACGCTGGTCCCATGACCGCCGCCGACACCCTTCCCGTCCCTCTCGTCCCGCCCGTCGACCGCCACGAGCACGCCTGGCTCGTGGAGTCGCGGCACCCCACCAGCGAGGGCGTCGTGCTCTACGTGCGCTGCCTCGACTGCGGCACGCGCAGGGTCGACGTCGCCGCGCATCCGCACCTCCCGCCGCGCGCGCTGAGCCGCCCCCTCGCCGCAGCTCCCGACGGCTCCGACGCCGCCGACGCTCCCGCCGCTCCCGCCGAGGCCTGAGGTCCCCGCGCCCCGCCCGGCTCAGGCCGTGAGATCGATGAGCTTCTGCGTTGTGCGCAGGTTGCGGGCGGTCCCGGCCACCCCCAGGGCACGGTTGAGCACGCTCGTGGTGAGCTTCGTGGAGTGCACTCCGCCCGCGGCGTAGTCGATCCACAGGTCCTGGCCCACCAGCGCGATCCGCTCCCCTGGCACGAGTCGCTGCTCGACCGCCGCGACGGCACCCGGCGCGGGCGGCCCCTCCAGGAACATCGCGTGCACGAACTTGGCCTCGCCGTCGGGGAACGGCTGCGCGGCCGCCGTCGCCACGAGCTCCGCGTGTGTCCGGTGGATGACGGGCGTGTCGACGCCGAACTCTTCCGCGATCAGGCGGCGCACCGTGGCGCGGGCCGCCTCGGGGTCGTCGGGCGTCGCGCAGAGGATGTTGCCGCTGGCGATGTAGGTCGAGACGGCGGCGAGCTCCGTCCGCTCCGCCAGCACCTCGCGCAGTCGCGCCATCGGCACGCTGTTGCGCCCGCTGACATTGACCGCGCGCAGCAGCAGGACGCTGCGACTCACGCGTCGCCGCTCTCGGCCAGCACCGCACCCGCGTGCACGAGCTCGGCCAGCGCGGCCTCGCTCGAGGGGGCGGCCACCCCCGCGATCAGGTCGGTGAGGACGCGGACCCGCACGCCGTGCGCGATCGCATCCAGCGCGGAGGCGCGCACGCAGTGGTCCGTCGCGATGCCGACGACATCGGCCGACACGACTCCGGCGGCAGCGAGCACGACGCCGGCCGTGTCGCCGTCGTCGGTGACGCCCTCGAACAGCGAATACGCGGGCACACCCTGCCCCTTGCGGACGTGGTGGGTGACCGCGGTCGTGTCGAGCAGCGGGTCGTAGTCCGCGCCCGCCGTGCCCGCGACGCAATGGGCCGGCCACGTGTCGACGAAGTCGGGCGAGCCGGAGAAGTGCCCGCCGTTGTCGCCGTCCGCATCGTGCCAGTCGCGGGAGGCGAGGATCACGTCGTAGTCGGCCGCGTGCACGGCGAGAAAGGCGGAGACGGCCTCGGCGACCGCGTCTCCCCCCTCCACCGCGAGCGCCCCGCCCTCCGTGAAGTCGTTCTGGACGTCGACGATGAGGAGTGCTCTGCTCATGCCTCGAGGGTACGCCGTGCGGGCGCCGTCGACCGGGCAGCGCTTGACCCTGTCATCATGACAAGGTGTGGAATGGACGGCGGAGGCAACCATGACCGAACAGCATCCCCTCGACCCGGCGTCGCGACTGCGCGCTGCCCTGCAGTCGACCGCGTCCTCGGCGCGCCTGCAGGCCGCTCTCACGGCCGGCACCATGCCGAACCCCTGCTACATCGACGTGCTCGTCGAGCAGAGCGCGGTGGAGCCCGACTTCTTCGTGCGCGACATGCTCACGTGGGCACTCACCCGACACGACGCCGAGCCGACCGTGGACCGCCTCCTGCCGGAGCTGCGGTCACCCGTGGCGCAGGCCAGGAGCCAGGCCCTGCACACGCTGTCGAAGATCGGCGACCGTCGTGCCTGGCCCGCGGTGCCGCCCGAGCTGCTGCGCGACGACGACCCCGAGGTCGCACGCGCGGCGTGGCGCGCCGCGGCGGGGCTCGTGCCGGACGAGGAGCGGCCGGCGCTCGCGCGGGAGCTGGCGACCCAGCTCGGGCGCGGCGACCGGGAGCTGCAGCGCAGCCTCAGTCGCGCCATCGCGATGCTCGACGACGCGGGGGCCGCCGTGGCCGCCGCCGCCGCACACGATGCCGACCCCGCCGTGCGCGCGCATGCCCTGGCGACCGCGCGGCTGATCGACGACCCCGACGACGACTTCGGCGCGGCGATCCGAGAGGCGCAGCGGATCGTGGCGCTGCAGGCGTCTCCCGCTCCCGCGGAGGGCTGAGGCGTGCTGATCGGCGAGGTCGCGGCGCGCTCGGGCATCAGCGCGCGCATGCTGCGGCACTACGACCGCATCGGCCTGCTGTCGCCCAGCGAACGCACCGCGGGCGGGTACCGGGACTACTCGGACGCGGATCTTCGCCGGCTGTTCCACATCGAGAACCTGCGCTCGCTCGGCCTCC
The DNA here is from genome assembly GCF_053618975.1 of Microbacterium sp. NPDC055599. Taxonomy (NCBI): domain Bacteria; kingdom Bacillati; phylum Actinomycetota; class Actinomycetes; order Micrococcales; family Microbacteriaceae; genus Microbacterium; species Microbacterium sp. NPDC055599. The sequence goes on from NZ_JBSHIM010000002.1 coordinate 82,233, forward strand.
CGCTCGCGGACATCCCCGCGGCTCTCGCGGACGACGCCCGCGCGCCGTCCGACACGATCGAGCGGCTCCTGCATCGCACGCGCGCGCGGCTCGCGGTGCTCACCGAGCTGGCGGAGCGCCTCGAACAGGTGCGGTCGGGCGAGCCGCGGGACTGGTCCGACGCCCTGCGCATGGTGGAGCTCCTGCGGGGCCTGGAGGCGCCGGACGCGTCCGCGCGGCAGACGCTCGCCCTCACCGCGGACGCCGACCACGCGTCCACGGCCGTCCTCGTCGCGGCGCTGCTACGGGAGGATGACCTCAACACCGCCGGGGCCCTGCTGTGGGCGGTCGCGCGGGCCGGGGACGACGCCGTGCCGACGCTGGAGCGAGGACTGCACGACGCCGAGGCCGCGCGTCGTCACCGCGCGATGCGCGCGCTGGAGAAGCTCGACACACCACGGGCGCGGGCCGCCCTCGGCGCGCCGATCGAGCACCCCGACCGGGAGATCGCGGCCGCGGCCGCCCGAGCGCGGGGCCGCGACGGGGACACGGCTGTGATTCCCCGGCTGGTGGCGGACGTGGCAGCCGGGGTCGACGACGTCGCCGCCGCGGAGGTGCTCGAACGACTCGCGGAGGACCCCGCAGCCGCGCGGACCGTGGCCGAGCACGTGCAGCGTGCCGCCGACGGCGCCTCGGTCGTCGCGCGTCGCCGGCTCGCCGCCGCACTGGCGGGGGTTCGTGGCCTGAGCGCGGACGAGGCCCTGGGCGGATTCGCACGGGATGAGGATCGCGGGGTGGCGCTCACGGCGTCCGCACTCCTGGCACGGCGCACCTAGGCGTCGGCGCCCGTGCCACGCCCGATGGCGCAGCTCCGCACACGCAGAAACCCCCGGGATCTTGAGGATCCCGGGGGTTTCACTGAGCCGCTTGTCAGAATCGAACTGACGACCTTTTCATTACGAGTGAAATGCTCTGCCGACTGAGCTAAAGCGGCGTGCGACGCGTGAGCGGCGCGATCACCGATATTACCCTGTCTCGGCCTCGCTCGCGAATCGAGCCCGCCCTCACTCGCAGCGCAGGCCGTCCTCGGGCACCACGTCGTCGAGCAGGAATCCCTCGACCGCGTCGTCGACGCAGGTGTTGCCCTTGTTGTAGCCGGTGTGCCCTTCGCCCACACGGGTGATCAGCACGCCCTCCTCCAGCTGGTCCGCGAGCGACTCGGACCACTCGTACGGCGTCGCCGGGTCATTGGTGGTACCGACGACGACGATGGGACCGGCGCCCTCCGCCGCGATCTCCCCGCGCGTCCCCGTCGGCGGATAGGGCCACACTTCGCAGGGGTCCGGGCCGGTCCAGTAGGGCGCGATCGTGGGTGCCCCCTCCGCGATCTTCGCGGTGATCGCCGCCTCGGCCGCCGGGTCGTCCTCCACCGGATAGTCCATGCAGTTGTACGCGCGGAAGGCCTCGCTGGAGTTGTCGATGTAGGTGCCGTTCTCCCGACCGTTGTAGAAGTCGGCGAGCACGAACGCGGTCGTGGGGTCGCCCTGCAGCGCCTCCTCCAGGGCCTGGGTGAGGTAGTCCCAGCTGTCCTGCGAGTACAGCGCGGCGATGATCGCGGTCATCAGCGCATCGGCGCCCATCAGTCGTCCGTCCCCGTTCTCGAGGGGCGTGCGGTCGGCGCTGGCCAGGAGCGCTCCGAGGTCGGCCATCGCCTCGTCGACCGAGCCGCTGAACGGGCAGTTGCCCGAATCGAGGCAGTTCTGCATGTACGCCCGCAGCGCCGACTCGAATCCCAGCGCCTGCGTGGCCCCGACCTCGAGTCCCGGGACGGAGGGGTCGATCGCCCCGTCGAGCACGAGGCGTCCGGCCTTCTCGGGGTAGAGCTGGGCGTAGGTGGCACCGAGGAACGTGCCGTACGAGTAGCCGAGGTAGTTGAGCTGCTTGTCTCCCAGCACCGCGCGGATCAGGTCCATGTCGCGGGCCGCGTTGACCGTGGTGATGTACGGCAGGATGCCGTCGCTGTTGGCGTCGCACGCCTCAGCGAAGGCGCGATGCCCGTCGAGCAGCTCCTGCTCCCACTCGACGCTCCCCCGCTGGGCCTCGGGGATGCCGTAGAGGTAGTCGTCCATCTCGGCGTCGTCGTAGCAGGTGACGGCCGTCGACCCGCCTACCCCGCGAGGGTCGAAGCCGATCACGTCGTAGTTCTCGACCAGTGCGGGGCCGACCGCATAGCCGAGGCTGCTGAGTACCAGGTCGACCCCGCTCGCGCCGGGCCCGCCGGGGTTCGTGAGGAGCGAGCCGACCGCGGTGCCCTCCGCGCGATGCCGCACCACCGCGAGCTGGATCTCGCCGGAGCCGGGGTTCTCCCAGTCGAGAGGCGCCGTGACGTCGGTGCACTCGAAGCCGGTGCCGCACTCCGTCCAGTCCAGCTTCTGGGAGTAGTAGGGCAGCAGGTCGCCCGCGACACCCTCGGTGTCCGGCTCCTTCTCGCCCGCCGGGCGTGCCGACTGCTCGGGGATCATCGCGTAGAGGCAGCCCGAGAGGGCGACCGAGGCGACGGCCAGTCCGGCGATGAGCGCGGCCGCGCGACGCAGGCGCGACAGAGGGCGAGTGTTCACGGTTTCCTCCCGCTCGTGACCGTCACGAGCAAGCTCTCCAGGGCGAGCAGCGGAGCGACGTTGCGCTCCAGCGACTGCCGGGTCTCGGCAAGGTGGTCGAGGACGACCAGGGTCCGGGCGACGGGCCAGGCCGCCGCGAGATCGACGAGTTCGGGGCGCAGTTCGCTGTTGATGAGGTCGTCGCTGCGCCCGAACTGGAGCATCACGACATCACGGAACAGCGACTGCATGTCCGTGAGCACGCGGTCGATGCCGTCGCGCAGACTCCGCGTGGCCCGCTTCTTCTGCTCGTCCTCCAGGGCGGACACCTGCGGGCGGAGCGCGGGTGGCACGGCCTGCCCTTCGGCCACGCCCACGGTGCGCAACAGCGCCGCCCGTTCGTTCGCGTCGCGCTCGGCCGTGAGCGCCTTGGCGTCTTCGGTCGCCGCCTGGATGATGCGCCCGGCGACATCGACCGCGTCGTTCACACCGCGGACACCGATGACGGCGCGCAGCGTCTCTTCACGACGACGTCGTGCGGCGTCATCGGTGGCGAGCCGCTGGGCCATCCCGATGTGCCGCTGCGCGTGACGCGCCGCCTGCTCGGCGACCGCCTCATCGACCCCCGTGCGGAGGCTGATGAGTCGTGCCACATCGGCGACGTCGGGTTCCCGCAGCCGCAGCGACCGCACGCGCGAACGGATGGTGGGAAGCAGATCCGCCTCACTCGGCGCGCAGAGGATCCAGACCGTCTGCTCCGGGGGCTCCTCCAGAGCCTTGAGCAGAACGTTGGACGTGCGCTCCACCATGCGATCGGCGTCTTCGACGACGATGACGCGGTAGCGCCCGGCGGACGGGGCGAAGTACGAGCGTTCGACCAGGGATCGCGCCTCCGCGATCGTGATGATGACCTTGTCGGTGCGCAGCGCCGTGACGTCGGGATGGGTGCCGGCGAGGACCTGGCGCATGGTGGCATCGTCATCGGGACCCTCGGCGATCAGCGCCGCGGCGAACGCGTACGCGAGCGTCGACCGCCCCGACCCCGGCGGGCCGGTGATCAGCCAGGCGTGGGACAGGGCCGACGGATCGGCTGCCGCCGCGCGCAGCGTGTCGACCGCCGCGTCCTGGCCCCAGACGTCCGCCCAGGGGAATGCGGGGGCGAGAGTCGGGGGCATGTCCTCAGCCTAATCGGGACCGCCGACGCCGCGGGGACGTCTCCCGTCATCCGTGGTCGCAGCCGTCTTTGTTCGGCCTGTGGAGGATCAGTCCAGGAGCTCAGCGACGCGAGCTCGGATCCCTTCCGCGATCGCCTCGGGCTGCTGTGCGGCATCGAGCACGAGGAAGCGCTCCGGCTCCGCGGCGGCCAGGTCGAGGTAGGCCTCGCGCACGCGCTCGTGGAACTCGGCCTGCTCGGCCTCAAGGCGGTCGAAGGGCTTGTCGGCCGAGTCGAGTCGGGTGCGCGCCGCGGCGGGGTCGAGGTCGAGCAGCACCGTGAGATCGGGAAGTGCGCCCTCGGCCGCCCACAGCGACAGGTCCCGCACCTCGGCCGGGTCGAGCACCCGACCGGCACCCTGGTAGGCGACGGACGAGTCGAGGTAGCGGTCCTGCAGCACGACCTCACCGCGCGCGAGCGCCGGGCGCACGACCGTCGCGACGTGATGCGCCCGATCGGCGGCGTACAGGAGGGCCTCGGCGCGCGGCGCGATGTCCCCGCGGTGGTGCAACACGATCTCGCGGATCAGCGTGCCGACCTCGGATCCCCCCGGCTCCCTGGTGCGCACCACGGTGCGCCCGCTCTGCTCCAGCCAGTCGGCGAGAACGTTCGCCTGAGTGGTCTTGCCCGAGCCGTCCCCGCCTTCGAGAGTGATCCAGGCGCCGCGGCTCGCGGTCACGAGCCGGCCTTCTCCGCTGCCTTCGCCGCCGCGTTCGCCGCGCGCGTCGCCGCCGCCTTCTTCGCCGCGGCCGAGCGCGCCGCCGACGTGGAGCCCGCGGATTTCCCGGTCTTCTTCGCCGCCGTCGCCTTCGCCGTCGTGGCCTTTCCGTCGGCGCTCGCCTTCTTCGCCGGAGCCTTCTTCGCCGGAGCCTTCTTCGCGGCGGTACGCGAGCCGCGCTTGGGCGCAGGGCCCTTCGCGCGCTTGTCGGCCAGCATCTGCACGGCGATCTCGAACGTGATGTCCTCGGGCTTCTGGCCGCGCGGGATCGTGACGTTCGTCTCACCGTCGGTCACGTAGGGACCGAAGCGACCGTCGCGCACGCGGATGGGCTTCCCGCTCACGGGGTCGGCGTCGAACTCGGCCAGCGCGCTCGAGGCGCGACGACCTGCACCGTACTTCGGCTGGGCGTAGATCTCGAGGGCCTGGTCGAGCGTCACGTCGAAGATCTGCGACTCGCTCTCGAGCGACCGCGAATCGGTGCCCTTCTTCAGGTACGGGCCGAATCGGCCATTCTGCGCGGTGATCTCGTCGCCGGACTCCGGGTCGACACCGACCACCCGCGGGAGGCTCAGCAACTGGAGGGCCGTGTCGAGGTCGAGCGTGTCCACCGACATCGAGCGGAACAGCGAGGCGGTCCGCGGTTTGGGCGCCGTCTCCTTCTTCGCACCTCGCTTGGGCTTGGGAGCCTCGACGACCTCACCGGTCGCCTCGTCGACCGCGGCGTCGTCCGAGACCGGGTCGTTCTCCTGCACGTACGGCCCGAACCGGCCGTCCTTGACGACGACGATCTTGCCGTTCTCCGGATTCGTGCCGAGCACGCGGTCCCCCGCCACCGGGGCGTCGATCAGCTCCTGCGCCTTCTCCGCCGTCAGCTCGTCGGGCGCCAGGTCCTCCGGCACGTTCACGATGCGCGGCTTCGCGTCCGGGTTCTCCGGATCCGTGACCTCCAGGTAGGGGCCGTACTTGCCGAAGCGCAACGTCGCGGTGTCGGTGATGCGCGTGGAGTTCAGGGCCCGCGCGTCGATCTCACCAAGGTTGTCGACGACCTGCCGCAGCCCCACGTGCGACTCGGAGCCGAAGTAGAACGACTTGAGCCATTCCACGCGGTTCTGCTCGCCCCGGGCGATCGTGTCGAGGTCGTCCTCCAGCGCCGCGGTGAAGTCGTAGTCGACCAGCTCGGCGAAGTGCTCCTCGAGCAACCGCACCACGCTGAACGCCAGCCACGTGGGCACGAGCGCCTGTCCGCGCTTGACCGCGTAGCCACGGTCGAGGATGGTCTCCGGGATCGTGGCGAAGGTCGACGGACGACCGATGCCCTTCTCCTCCAGCACCTTGACCAGCGACGCCTCGGTGTAGCGCGGCTTCGGGGTCGTGCGGTGGCCCTTGGCCTCGGCGTGGGAGACGGCGAGCTCATCCCCGACGGCGACGGCCGGGAGCGACTGGTTCTCGGCGGCGTCCGCGTCGCCGCGCTTCTCGTCGCGACCCTCCTCGTAGGCCTCCAGGAAGCCCTTGAAGGTGTAGACGGTGCCGGATGCGGTGAACTCGGCCGTCTGGCCATCGGCATCCACGGCGATCGTGACGGTCGTCGTCTCGTACTTGGCGTCCGCCATCTGGCTCGCGACCGTGCGCTTCCAGATCAGGTCGTAGAGACGCTGCTCCTCGCGGTCGAGCTCGGAGGACAGCGACGACGGCGTGCGGAAGTTCTCGCCGGAGGGACGGATGGCCTCGTGGGCCTCCTGGGCGTTCTTGCTCTTCGATTTGTAGACGCGCGGCTTGAGCGGCACCGCGCTGTCACCGTAGAGAGCGACAGCCTGGCTCCGCGCCGCCTGCACCGCCTGGGTGCTCAGCGCCGTGGAGTCGGTACGCATATAGGTGATGTACCCCTTCTCGTACAGGCGCTGGGCGACGCTCATCGCCTGCTTGGCGCTCATCGAGAGCTTGCGACCGGCCTCCTGCTGCATGGTGGACGTCGTGAAGGGGGCGTACGGGCTCCGGGTGCCGGGCTTCGCCTCGACCTTGGTGACCGTTCCGGCTCCGGTGGCGTCGACGGCTCTGGCCAGGGCAGCAGCCCGTGCCTCGTCGAGCACGACGACGGCCTTCTTGAGCTTTCCGGTGTCGTCGAAGTCGGTGCCGCGGGCAAGCTGGCCCCCGTCAACCCGCACGAGGCGGATGCGGAACGAGGTACCGGTCGCGGCCGCGTCGGCGTCGACGTCCCAGTACTCAGCCGACACGAAGGCCATGCGCTCGCGCTCGCGGTCGACGATCAGACGCGTCGCCGCGGACTGCACCCGCCCGGCGGAGATCCCGGTCTTGACCTTGTACCAGAGCACCGGCGAGACGTCCCACCCGTACAGACGATCGAGGATACGGCGGGTCTCCTGCGCATCGACCAGGGCATGATCCAGCTCGCGCGTGTTCCCCACGGCGGCCTGGATCGCATCCTTGGTGATCTCGTGGAACACCATGCGCTTGACGGGCACCTTGGGCTTGAGGGTCTCGAGCAGGTGCCAGGCGATGGCCTCACCCTCGCGGTCCTCATCGGTGGCGAGCAGGAGTTCGTCGGCGCTCTTCAGCGCACGCTTCAGCTCGGCGACCGTCTTGGTCTTGCGGTCGGAGACGACGTAGTACGGGTCGAACCCGTTGTCGATGTCGATCGAGTACTTCCCGTACGCCTTCTTGTCGTCGGCGGGGATGTCCTTCTTGTCGGCGAGGTCGCGGATGTGGCCGACGGAGCTGAGCACCTCGTAGCCGTCGCCGAGGTATCCCTGAATAGACCGCATCTTCGTCGGGGACTCGACGATGACGAGCTTCTTGCCTTCAGCCAAGGGTGCGTCCTTTCTTCGAAGCACACCATACACACCGCTGTGCGGGGTACTTCACAGCGAGCGAGGGTCGCGCCGCCGTCACGGTTCCTCGGGTTGCCCGGCACGGGCGCGGGAGACGGCTGCGAGTCCAGCGTACGCCGCCGACACCGTCACGGTCGCCACGTCCCCGGCCAGCGAACACGCGATCAGGCGTGCCCCTCCGGCCTGGGCGACGTGCGCGGCCAGGTCGCACGGCGTGCGAGCCGTGGGAATCGCACCGCTGCGCGCATCGGCGGCGGCGAGCGCCGCGGCGTCCGCTGCGTCCGCTGCACGCTGTGCGGTCACGGCCGCCCCGCCGACGGCGGCGAGCCCGACGGAGAGCGTCGCGCCGACGACGAGCACGCCGGCGGCCAGCACCGTCCCCGCCATCACCGACCCCCGTCGAGAGCGCAGCTCGCGGCGCGTAGCGGGAGGCGCATCAGCGGTCCCACGGTGAGGTCGAGCGTCGCCGTCGCACAGACGAGATCGTTGACGGCGGCGAACGTCACCCTGGCGTCGGGAAGCGCCCGCCGCACCACAGCCGCGGCCGCGGCGTCGCCCTCGCCCCGCCCCAGCAGACGGGCGGCGTCCGCCGTCGCATCTTGGAGCGCGACCTGTCGTGACGATGCGGCGAGCGCCCCGACGCCGAGAAGAAGCACGAGCACGACGGCCGGCAGGGCGAGCGCCAGTTCCGCCGCCACCGCGCCGCGCTCGCCCAGCGGCCTGCTCATGACACCGTGAGCGCGCGCCGCACGAGATCGGTGAGGATGCCGCGCACCTCGTCCGACCTCATGATGACGACGAGCAATCCTGCGAACGCGACCGCGGCCATGGTGGTGATGGCGTACTCGGCCGTCGCCGCTCCCGTGTCGTCGCCGAACAGGGCGGCTGCACGACGGCGGTCGAGTCGGGGAATGGTGTTCATATTCTTCCTTCTTCCTCTTTATTGGGTGGTTCGAGCGACTCACGCAGGAATGGACGTGGAGGCGAGCACGCTGAGCATCAGCGGAGCCACCCCCAGCAGGAGGAACGCCGGCAGAGTGCAGACGCCGAGCGGCACGAGGAGTCGCGTCGAGAGCACTGCCGCGCGGAGGCGCCCCTGCACGCGCGCTGCATGTCGGTCCTGCGCCGCGGAGGCACGCAGCAGCTCGACGGCGGGAACGCCCGCCGTCCGGGACAGCTCCAGGACCCGGCGCACGCTCTCCTCCCCTCCTCGGTCCACGACCGCCGCATCTGCCACGAGCCGGAGTGCACGGTCGATCGGGGCGCCCCCGCGAAGGGCGACCGCGACGAGCTCGGCGGCGATCCCCGGCGTCCCCGACGCGGGCTGCGCACGGCGGAGCAGCCGTCGCGTCCACATGCGAGCCGCTCCGACCAGCAGCAGCCCGGCGACGGCGCAGGTCGCCCCGGCGGGTGTGCCGAGGAGCACCCCGATCGTGTCGAAGCCGAGGCCGACGCCGAGGAGCAGTCCCGCGAGGGGCATCCACAGCAGCAGTCGCGCCGTTCCGGCGGGCTCAGCCAGCGCGACGCGGACATCGTCGGCGGCGGCGGCCGCGTCGCGCAACGACCCGGCGATCGTGCGGAGGACCTCCGCGAGGGGCGCGCCCACGACGGTGGCGATCTCCCAGGCCGCGGCCAGCTCCCGCCAGCGACCGCCGGCCGCATCGATCGCAGTGACGAGCGGTGTTCCGTCGTCGACGCGCGCGAGGACCGCGATCGCATTCGGGTCGCCCGTCCCGGCGAGATGGCGCCACGCCACGAGCGGCGCTGCACCTGCCTGCAGCAGCACGGCCAGCGTCTGCACGGAGTGCGCCAGGTCGACCTCGGGCGCGGACTGCGTCGCGCGACGCCTCCTGTTCACCATGGTCGGACCTCCTCGATGCCCAGCCGATCGCTCTCCAGCACGAGTCGCCCGACGTGGGCGATGCGCCGCGTTCCGTCGGACCCCCGGTGCAGGTGGAGGACGACGGTGAACGCGCTCACGGCCTGACGAGCGAGCGCCACGGGGTCCATTCCGGCAAGCGCGCCGAGCGCCTCGAGCCGCGCGGGCACGTCCGCGACACCGCTCGCGTGCATCGTGCCGGCGCCACCATCGTGGCCGGTGTTGAGGGCGGTGAGGAGTTCCCGTACCTCCTCGCCGCGGCACTCGCCGACCACCAGCCGATCGGGGCGCATGCGCAACGACTCGCGGACGAGCCGGGCGAGTCCGATGCCGCCCGCGCCCTCGAGGTTCGCCTGGCGCACCTCGAGGGCGACGTGGTGCGGGTGCCGTGGCCGCAGCTCCGCCACGTCTTCGATCGTCACGATGCGCTCACCCGGCGGTACCGACGACAGCAGCGCCGACAGCAGCGTCGTCTTCCCCGTACCCGTCCCGCCCGTGATCAAGAGGTTCGCCCGTTCCGCGACGAGCTTGTCGAGCCAGACGTGCTGCTGCGCATCGATCGTGCCCAGTGTGGCGAGGGCGTCGAGGTCGGCCGCATGGACCCGCGGGATCCGGATGGACAGCGCCGTGCCGGTCGTGGAGACGGGGGCGAGCACGGCGTGCACCCGCACGCCCGAGCCGAGGCGCACGTCCACGCACGGCGCCTGGTCGTCGAGGTGCCGGCCGCCGAGCGCGACGAGCGCGACCGCGAGGTCGCGTACCTCCCGCTCGGTCGCTCGCCACGACGGAACGGGCTGCGCGCCGCTGCCGCGGTCGAGGAAGAGTCCGTCTGCCCCGTTGACGAAGACGTCGGTGACGGTGTCGTCCACATGGGGGGCCAGCGGCGCGAATGCGGGTTCCGCGAGGAGCACGGCATGGGGAGGGGCGGTGACCGCATTCCCCGCTGCCGCGTCTTTCGACCGGATGACGAATCGTTCAGGCATGCGGCGAGAGTAGGCACGGCGGGCGAGGCGTGCCGCCGCAGGGCGACTCCGGCATCGGCGTCTGTGCACAAGGCCTCGGCCCGGCTGCCCGTGGAGAACTCGGGGCCGCGGGTCGACAACGGAGAGGACCCGGGCAGAGGGAGCGCTCCCAAAGAGATGGGCGGCATCTCACGGGGGGAATGAGATGCCGCCCACGGCGCCGCGCGATCGGGGGAATCGGGCGCGCCAAGGCCGGAATGAGATTTCGGCTGTCGTCGAGTGTACGCAAGGCGACCGTCCTGACAAAACCAGCGCCACTACCGACTTTCGGCAGTACTCGAGGGCGTGGCACGCCGATAGATTCGCCCTGACCTGGTCGCGCCTCCCCCGTGCGACCACGCCTGCATGACCCGTATGCCGCAAAGGAGCGCCTGCCGATGAGCAGCCAGATCGACCACCTTCTCGACGAGACCCGGAGATTCCCGCCATCGGAGGAGTTCGCGGCGCAGTCCGTCGCGTCACAGGAACTGTACGAGCGCGCCGCGGCGGATCGCGAAGGCTTCTGGGCCGAGCAGTCGCGCGATCTCATCCACTGGCACACGCCGTTCACCCAGGTCCTCGACTGGAACAACCCGCCCTTCGCCAAGTGGTTCGACGACGGCGAGCTCAACGTCGCCTACAACTGCCTGGACCGTCATGTCGAGGCCGGCAACGGCGACCGCGTCGCCCTGCACTGGGAGGGCGAGCCCGGCGACAGTCGTCGCATCACGTACGCCGAGCTGACCGAGGAGGTCAAGCGCGTCGCGAACGTGCTGGAGGGACTCGGCGTCGGTCATGGCGATCGCGTCGCCATCTACCTGCCGATGATCCCCGAGGCGATCGCCGCGATGCTCGCGGTCGCACGTGTCGGCGCCATCCACTCCGTCGTGTTCGGCGGATTCAGTGCCGACAGCCTCCGCTCCCGCATCGACGACGCCGGAGCCAAGCTCGTCATCACGGCCGACGGCGGCTACCGCAAGGGCCGCGTCTCGGCGCTAAAACCCGCCGTGGACCAGGCTCTGGCCGACCGCGGCGACGGCGAGCAGCAGACGGTCGAGCACGTCCTCGTCGTTCGTCGTGGCGAGAACGAGGTGGACTGGACGGACGGGCGCGACATCTGGTGGCACGACGTCGTCCCGGCGGCCTCCGCCGAGCACACGGCTCAGGCCTTCCCCGCCGAGAACCCGCTCTTCATCCTCTACACCTCCGGCACCACGGGGAAGCCGAAGGGCATCCTGCACACCTCCGGTGGCTACCTCACGCAGGCCGCGTACTCCCACAAGTACGTGTTCGACCTCAAGCCCGAGACCGACGTGTACTGGTGCACCGCCGACATCGGGTGGATCACGGGCCACAGCTATGTGACGTACGGCCCGCTGGCCAACGGTGCCACCCAGGTGCTGTACGAAGGCACGCCCGACACGCCGCACCCCGGACGCTGGTGGGAGATCATCGAGAAGTACAAGGTCTCCATCTTCTACACGGCCCCGACGGCGATCCGGTCGTTCATGAAGGTCGGCCGCAGCGTCCCGCAGAAGTTCGACCTGTCGTCGCTGCGAGTGCTCGGATCGGTCGGCGAACCCATCAACCCCGAGGCGTGGATGTGGTACCGCGAGGTCATCGGCGCGGGCAAGACCCCGATCGTCGACACGTGGTGGCAGACCGAGACGGGCGCCATCATGGTGTCGGCGCTCCCCGGCGTCACCGCCACGAAGCCCGGCTCGGCGCAGGTCCCCCTCCCCGGGATCACCCTCGACGTGGTGGACGAGCAGGGCGTCGAGGTCGGCAACGGCAACGGCGGACTGCTCGTGATCACCGAGCCGTGGCCGAGCATGCTGCGCGGCATCTGGGGCGACCCGGAACGCTTCCGCGAGACGTACTGGGAGAAGTTCGAGAAGCAGGGCTACTACTTCGCGGGTGACGGTGCACGGCTCGACGAGGACGGCGACCTCTGGCTGCTCGGCCGTGTCGACGACGTCATGAACGTGTCGGGCCACCGGCTGTCGACGGCGGAGATCGAGTCCTCGCTCGTGGCGCACGAGGCCACCGCGGAGGCCGCGGTGGTCGGGGCGTCCGACGAGACCACGGGCCAGGCGGTGGTGGCGTTCGTCATCATCAAGGAGAGCTATCTCGCCGCCCACGACCCGGCGGGGCTCGCGCAGCAGCTCCGGCTCTGGGTCGGCGAACAGATCGGTGCCATCGCGCGCCCTCGAGACGTGTACATCGTCGGGGAGCTGCCCAAGACCCGCTCGGGCAAGATCATGCGGCGTCTGTTGCGCGATGTGGCCGAGGGCCGCGAGGTCGGCGACACGACGACCCTGGCCGACACCGCGGTCATGAGCATCATCTCCGCGCAGGTGAAGTAGCCCGCAGACGACGAACGCCCCCTCCCGTCGGAGGGGGCGTTCGCGTGTCGGGGTCAGGCGAGGCGGAACGTCACCTCGACCTCGACCGGGCTGCCGAGCGGGAGCTCGGCGACGCCGACGGCCGCGCGCGCGTGACGGCCCTCGTCACCGAAGATCTCACCGAGCACCTCGCTCGCGCCGTTGATGACGCCGGGCTGGCCGGTGAAGCCCTCGGCTGAACCGACGAAGCCGCCCACCCGCACGACACCGGCGATGCGGTCGACCCCGCCCGCGACGTCGGCGGCCGCGGCCAGCGCATTGAGGGCACACGTCCGGGCGAAGGCCTTGGCGTCCTCCGCGGAGACCTCGGCGCCGACCTTGCCCACCGCGGGCAGGGCGCCGTCGACGAACGGGAGCTGGCCGGATGTGTAGACGAGCCCGCCGTGGGCGACCGCCGGGACATAGGCGGCGACGGGAGCGGCGACGGCGGGGAGCTCGATGCCGAGCTCGGCGAGGCGCGTGGAGACGCTCATGCCTGACCCCCCTCGAACTGACGCGCGGCTTCGGCGGCGGCGGCGAGGCCCGCGTTCGCGGAGCCGTCGGTGGTCACCGGGCGCTTGAAGTACGCCACGAGGCCGCCTTCCGGTCCCTGCACCACCTGGACGAGCTCCCAGCCCTGCTTGCCCCAGTTGTTGAGGATCGCGGCGGTGTTGTGGATCAGCAGCGGCGTGGTCAGGTACTCCCACGTGGTCATGGCTCTCCTGTCGATCGGGACGCGAACAGGCCGAGCGGGCGTGTTCGTCAGAGGGTGTATTCAGGGAACTCCCCTACGATCAAGCGTATGCCCCACAAGAATCGCACGGTGAAGGGCGTGCTCGGCGGTCTCGTCGGGCTCGTCGGACTGAGCGCCGTCGCCGGTCTGCTCGTCACCGCCAGCGTCACCCCCGTCCTCGCGATGACGGGAGTCGCCGGCACCACGGCACTGACGCTCTTCGACAAGCTCCCCGAGAACCTCAGCCCCGGCACGCCGATGGAGCAGTCGACGATCTACGCCACCCAGCCCGACGGCACGCCGGTCGCCCTCGCGTCGTTCTATGAGCAGAACCGCGTCCCCGTCACGTACGAGCAGATCAGCCCGGTGCTTTACGACGCGATCCTCTCCAGTGAGGACAAGAGCTTCTACAGCCACGGCGGAGTGAATCTGGGCGCCACCATGAAGGCGCTGATCGACAACGTCCGCGGCACATCCAGCCGCGGCGCCTCGACCATCAGCCAGCAGTTCGTGAAGAACGTGCTGATCCAGCAGTGCGAGCAGGACGTGGACACCACGTCGGACACGTACTCCGAGGAGCTCCAGCAGTGCTGGCTGGACGCGACGAACGCGGTCGGCAGCAAGGGCATCGAGCGCAAGCTGCAGGAGATGCGCTACGCGATCCAGATCGAGAAGGACTTCTCGAAGAACGACATCCTGCTGGGCTACCTGAACATCGCGAACTTCGGTGGCACGGTCTACGGCATCGAGGCCGCCGCCCGGTACTACTTCTCCACGACGGCGATGAACCTGACGGTCGCGCAGGCCGCGACGCTCGCCGGCATCGTGCAGAACCCCAACACGTACCGGATCGACAAGCCGGTGGAGGGCACGTACACCGACGATGCGCAGGTCGGACACAACAACGCCGCCGACGGCTACGCGGACACCCTCAAGCGCCGCGACTACGTGCTCTACCGCATGCTCGACGACGGCAAGATCACCCAGGCCCAGTACGACGAGGCGAAGGCCTCCCCGATCGTTCCTGCGATCAACCCGCCGACGCAGGGCTGTGCGGCTGCCGGCACGAACGCCTACTTCTGCCAGTACGTGCGCTCGATCGTCCTGAACGACGAGGCATTCGGCGCCACGCCGCAGGAGCGGCGCGACCTGCTGCGCCGCGGCGGTCTGAAGATCTTCACGTCGCTGGACTACCGCATCCAGAACCCGGCGGCGCAGGAGATGGCCGACATCGTCCCGGCCAACTACGACGGCATGCACTTCGGTGCCGCGGGTGTGTCCATCGAGGTGGGCACCGGCCGGATCCTCTCGATGACCCAGAACACGATGTTCACCGAGACCCCGACCACCGATCCCGCCTACACCTCTCTCGTGTTCGCGGGCGACCGCAAGCACGGAGACTCCAACGGCTTCCAGGTGGGCTCGACCTACAAGCTGTTCACGCTGATCGACTGGCTCGAGAAGGGTCATTCGGTGCGCGAGACCCTGAACGGCCGCGTGCAGACCAACATGAAGTTCACCGCGGCCTCGTGCGGTGGGGGCACCATGACCGCGAACACCAAGGAGATCGGCAACTTCGGCGGCGGCGGCGGCTCGACCGACACCGTGCTGAACTTCACGAAGAACTCGCTCAACAGCGGGTACTTCGCGATGGCCTCCAAGCTCGACCTCTGCGACATCAACAAGGTGGCCGACCGCCTGGGCGTCACGCTGGCCAACGGCGGCAAGACCACCGATGAGAACGTGCCGTACGACGTGCTCGGCGCGAAGAACATCTCGCCCATCGCGATGGCCAACGCCTATGCCACGGTCGCGAGCGGCGGCACCTACTGCACGCCGCGGGCGATCGACCGCGTGATCGGTCCGGACGGCAAGGACCGTGAGCTGCCCGCGTCGTCGTGCACTCCCGGCGTGATCTCTCCCGAGGTCGCAGCCACGGCCGCCTACGCGCTGCAGACCGTCATGGGCGGCGGCGGCACCGGCTCGCGGGCGAACCCGGGCGACGGCACCCCGCTGATCGGCAAGACCGGAACGCACAACACGTGGTCGACCATGATGATCGAGTCGAGCACGAAGGTCGCGACGGCCGTGTGGGCGGGACGCTGGCAGGGCCAGGAGAACATCTACCGGAAGAGCTACGGTCGATGGAACCTCAACGACATGCGCTACCCGCTGGCCCGCGCCGCGCAAGCGGCCGCGAACGAGGCCTACGGCGGCGACCGCTTCCCCCAGCCGGACAACAACCTGATCCGTCAGGAGCTCAAGGCCGTTCCGAGCGTGGTCGGCATGTCGCAGGATCAGGCGCGCTCGACCCTCGAGAACGCGGGCTTCCAGGTGGCGATCGGCGGAGAGGTGGACAGCGACCTCGCGGCCGGCCTCGTCGCGGCACAGGACCCGACGGGCGAGGCTGCGACGGCTGCCACCGTGACCCTCTCGATCAGCAACGGCCGTGGTGCCGTGGTGCCGTCGAATATCGTCGGGATGTCGCGAGACCAGGCGGACGCCGCGCTCAAGGCGGCTCGAGTCGCGTCCTACGAGTTCGACAATTCGTGCAATCCGCCGGGGTCTGCGGTCGCGGTGACCAATCCGGCACCGGGCACTCCTGTCAACAGCAGCACCACCGTGGTCGTGACGTGCCAGTAGGTTCGTCGCGCTCGGCTCATCCGGCCCTCATCGCGCTCGGCGCGGTGGGGGCCGTGGGCGCCGCCGCCGCGGTGTGGGGCGTGGGCATCGAACGCTACCTCTTCACCGTGCGCGAGGTGTCCGCCTCGGCGTTCGCCCCCGGCACCCCTCCCCTGCGCATCCTGCACGTGTCCGATGCGCACATGGCACCGTGGCAGCACCGCAAGCAGGACTGGCTCGCGTCGCTCGCACAGCTGCGGCCCGACCTGATCGTCAATACCGGCGACAACCTGGGGCATGAGCGCGGGCTCGAGGGGATCCGCCGCGCGTTCGCCCCGTTCGCGGGCATCCCCGGGGTCTTCGTGCACGGCTCGAACGACGTGAACGGCCCCGCGCCGCGCAATCCGCTGCGCTACTTCTCCGGCCCCTCGCGGCGCCACCGCGAGCCGACCGTGCTCGACACGGAGTCGATGGACCGCTTCTTCACGGACGAGCTCGGCTGGACCGACCTCAACAATCGCGCGGCGCGATTGACCCTGCGCGGCACCGCCGTCGACCTGTTCGGCGTGGACGACGCACACCGCGACTGGGACCGCCTCGACGCGCTCCCCTCGGCCATCGAGGGCCTGGGCCCGCGCGAGCCCGGAACAGCGGTGCTGGGCGTCACGCACGCGCCGTATCAGCGCGTGCTCAACGGTTTCGTCGACCTCGGCGCCGACGCCATCCTCGGCGGTCACACGCACGGTGGGCAGGTCTGCCTCCCCGGCTACGGCGCGCTCGTGGCGAACTGCGACATCCCGCTGAAGCAGGCCAAGGGACTCAGCACCTGGACGCACGACGGCCGCAGCGTCCCACTGAACGTGAGCGCCGGCTGCGGGCACTCGATCTACGCGCCCGTGCGTTTCGCGTGCCGCCCGGAGGCGACGCTGCTCACGCTGATCCCCCACGCGTGATCACCGCTCCGATTGGGCGCTCAGGGGATTTCCCTGTAGACTCGGAGGGTTGCAAACGGGGTGTGGCGCAGCTTGGTAGCGCGCTTCGTTCGGGACGAAGAGGTCGCAGGTTCAAATCCTGTCACCCCGACCAGTGACACCGGAAGGCCGCCCCTACGGGCGGCCTTCTCTGTATCGGAGAGCGTGCGAAAGGGGACCGCATGGGAACGCTCCTGCCTCCGCCGCGTCGCGCCACCCGCATCTGGGCGCTCGCCCTCGGCGTCCCGTTCCTCGCGGGGCTCGCCCTGCTCACGCTCACGCCGTCCCGGGTCGAGCATGCGGTCCCGAATCTGCTCGACGTGATCGTGTCGCTCACCCACCGGCTCGGCTGGACCGCACTGACGTTCACGCGGCTGGAAGTCCTGTCGAACATCGCGGTCTTCGTGCCCCTCGGCGTCCTCGCGTTCCTGCTCCTCCCCCGCCGTGTGTGGCCGCTGTCGCTGCTGGTCGGACCGGCACTTTCTCTCGCGATCGAGACCGCGCAGCACCTCGCCCTGCCCCACCGCGATGCGACGATGAACGACGTGCTGGCCAACTCCACCGGGGCCACCCTGGGCGTGGCCCTCGCCCTCCTGTGCACGCTGCTCGCAGCTCCACGCTCTTCACGGCTGCGACCTCCTAGGCTGGAGGCATCATGACCTCGCCCGCACTCGTCGCCTTCGACCTCGATGACACCCTCGCCCCCTCCAAGGGCCCGATCGACCCGCGGATCTCCGGCCTCCTGCGCGAACTTCTCCGCAGCGTCGACGTCGCCATCATCTCCGGGGGCAACGAGCCGCAGTTCCGCACGCAGGTGATCGCCCAGCTCGCCGATGCCGACGCCGCAGCTCTCGCCCGGCTGCACCTGCTGCCGACCTGCGGCACCCGCTACCTGCGCCACGACGGCGCCGACTTCGCGCCGGTGTACGCGCACGACCTGAGCGACGACGAGAAGGCGTCTGCTCTCACGGCGCTCCGCGAGGAGGCGGAGCGGCTCGGCCTGTGGGAGACCGACCCCTGGGGCGACATCCTGGAGGACCGCGGCTCGCAGATCACGTTCTCCGCGCTCGGGCAGCGGGCTCCGCGGGAGGCCAAGCACGCGTGGGATCCGTCCGGCAGCAAGCGCGCGGCCCTGCGCGACGCGGTCGCCGCCCGACTCCCCGGGCTCGAGGTGCGCTCGGGGGGCTCCACCTCGATCGACATCACCCGCGCCGGGATCGACAAGGCGTTCGGCATGAGGCAGCTCTCCGCGCACACGGGCATCCCGTTGGACGCGATGCTGTTCTACGGCGACCGGCTCGACGAGGGCGGCAACGACTACCCGGTCCTCGCGATCGGGGTCCCGTCGATCGCCGTCGAGGGCTGGGAGGACACCGCCACCCGCCTCGAAGCCCTGCTGACCACCCTCACGTCGCGCGTCTGAGGCGGCGGCCGGTGCCGGACGCCCGGCCTGGCTTGGCTCTAGCATGGCGTCATGGATGCCCTGCAGATCGTCGTCCTCGTCGCAGCGCTGGCTAGCCTCGTGTGCTGGATCCTGTCGCTGATCACCCGTGACACGTCGTGGGTCGACCGCGCGTGGTCGATCGTCCCCGTTGTCTACGTCTGGATCTTCGTGGCCGGTGCCTTCACCGCCGACGCCGGATCAGCGCGCATCGTGCTGATGGGGATCCTGGCGACGGCCTGGGGCGCGCGGCTCACGTTCAACTTCGCCCGCAAGGGCGGCTACACCGGCATGGAGGACTACCGCTGGGCGATCCTGCGGAAGCGGATGCGCCCGTGGCAGTTCCAGGTGTTCAATCTGCTGTTCATCATCGGGTACCAGATGACCCTGCTCGTGTTGATCACCCTTCCGGCATGGCTGGCCGCCCAGCACCCCACCGCGTTGACCGGGTGGGACGCGTTGTTCACGATCGCGTTCCTCGGGTTCCTGGTCGGCGAGACGGTCGCCGACCAGCAGCAGTGGAACTTCCACCAGCGCAAGAAGCAGGCTGGCGGTGACCTCGCGCCCGGCTTCGCGACGACCGGGCTGTTCCGCTACAGCCGACACCCCAACTTCTTCTTCGAACAGGCGCAGTGGTGGGCGTTCTACGCGCTGGGCGCGACCGCGGCCGCCACCGCGGGGGCCGGGGTGCTCGGGGGCGTGCTGAACCCCACGATCGTCGGCGCCGCGCTCCTGACGGTGCTGTTCCTCGGCTCGACGATTTTCACGGAGTCGATCACCGCGTCGAAGTACCCCGCATACGCCGACTACCGGCAGACCACGTCGATGCTCGTGCCGTGGCCACCGCGGCGCCGCGCCGTGGCCCCGCAGCCGTAGCGGAACCCGGCACGGCGACGTCAGCGGACGACGGCCCCCGCGGCGTCGCGCGCGACAGGCACCAGACGCGTCAGCTGCGTGACGTGGGCCGGCTCGAGCTCCGCCAGCGACGCGACGCCGAGGAGACGCATGGTCCGCTCGATCTCACTGCGCAGGATCGCGATCGTCCGGTCGACGCCCTGGCGGCCTCCCGCCATCAGGCCGTAGAGGTACGCGCGGCCGATCAGCGTGAAGTCCGCCCCGAGCGCGACCGAGGCCACGATGTCGGCGCCGTTCATGATGCCGGTGTCGATCATGACGGTGAAGTCGTCGCCCACGGCCCGGCGCACCTGGGGCAGCAGGTGGAACGGGATCGGCGCGCGGTCGAGCTGACGACCGCCGTGGTTCGACAGCACGATGCCGTCGACACCGGCGTCGCGCAGTCGCACGGAGTCCTCGACGTTCTGCACGCCCTTGATCACGATGCGACCGGGCCAGATGTCACGGATCACCGCGAGATCGTCATAGCTGATCGTGGGGTCCATCGCGGCGTCGAGCAGCTCGCCGACCGTGCCGCCGGTGGAGCTCAGCGACGCGAACTCCAGCTTGGGCGTGGTCAGGAAGTCGAACCACCACCAGGGCCGCGGGATCGCGTTGACGATCGTGCCGAGCGTGAGCTGCGGCGGGATGCTGAAGCCGTTGCGCTTGTCGCGCAGCCGGGCACCGGCGACCGGGGTGTCCACCGTGAACTGCAGCGTGTCGAAGCCCGCGGCGGCGGCACGGCGTGCCAGCTCGTACGAGATCTCGCGGTCGCGCATGACGTAGAGCTGGAACCAGTTGCGCCCGTGCGGGTTCGCGGCCTTGACCCCCTCGATCGAGGTCGTGCCGAGCGTGGACAGCGTGAACGGGATGCCCGCCGCGGCCGCAGCGCCGGCACCGGCGACCTCCCCCTCGGTCTGCATGAGCCGCGTGAACCCGGTCGGAGCGATGCCGAACGGCAGCGCGGACGGCCCGCCGAGGATCTCGACCGTCGTGTCGACATCCGGCGCGGGCTTGAGGATGCCGGGGTGGAACTCCACGTCCTGGAACGCCTGGCGGGCGCGGCTCAGCGACAGCTCGCCCTCCGCCGCGCCATCGGTGTAGTCGAACGCCGCCTTGGGCGTGCGGCGCTTCGCGATCGTACGGAGGTCGTCGATCGTGAGAGCCGCGTCGAGCCGGCGCTTGCGGCCGTCGAGCTCGGGCTTCTTGAACTTCATGAGCTCCAACAGCTCGGCGGGGTTGGGGAGCTGGCGCTGGACCATGGCGTGCCTCTCAGTCGTGGGGGTGGATGTCGCGGGTGAGCCCCGCGGACGTGTAGTAGCCGGTGATGTGGGCGCGGACCAGCGCGCGGGCGGCCTCCGCATCGCCCGCGTCGATCGCGGCGACGAGGGCGTGGTGTTCGGCGCGCAGCCGTGTCGCCATCGTGTCCCAGTCGGGGATCGCGGCGGCTCCGGCGCGCACATACGACTCGATCGACGACCGCAGCCCCGCCATCATCGCGGCGATGACCGTGTTGCCACTGCCCTCGGCGAGCGACAGGTGCAGCTGGGCGTCCAGGGCGAGGAACTCGGACGGGGTCAAGCCCGCGGCGTCCATCGCGTGCAGCAGCTCGTGGGCCTTCGCGGTGTCGCCGCCGCCTCCGGACGCCAGGGCCGCGACGACCGCGTCCTCCAGCACCAGGCGGGTGCGCACCACATCGTCGAGCGGGAAGCCCTGCGCCGCGACCTGCAGCCGCAGCAGCGCGGACATGCCCCCGGTCGGCGTCGCGATCACGATCGCTCCCGCCTGCGGGCCCGATCCGGTCGCGGTGCGGATGAGGCCGAGCACCTCGAGCACGCGGAAGGCTTCGCGCACGCTGGAGCGTCCGACACCCAGGTCGCTCGCCAGGTCGCGCTCCGACGGCAGCCGGTCGCCGGGGCCGAGGCGTCCGTCGAGGAGGTCGCGCTCGATGTGCTCGAGCACGAGTCGCCATGCTCGCGCCGGCTGCTCCGCCATCCCGCCTCCTGTGGTCTGACCACAGCGTACCCCGTGTGGTCAGACCACGCAAAGCCGCCCGCCTCGCGAGGAGACGGGCGGCAGCGAGAGCGATCAGGTCACCCCAGGCGCCCGCCCGACTCCTCCAGGTAGCAGGTGCCGCACAGCGACTCGTAGGTGGTGAGCTCGGGCGACGCGGAGCCGTCCGCGCCCTCGTCGATCGCGACCTGATCTCCGTCGAACACGAAGCGTCCGCCGACGACGCGGCCGTTGAACACCGCCTTGCGCCCGCAGCGGCAGATGGTCTTGAGCTCCTCCAGCGAGTGCGCGATCGCCAGCAGCCGCGCGGAGCCGGGGAACGCGTGGGTGAGGAAGTCGTTGCGGATGCCGTAGGCCATCACGGGGATGCCGTCTTCCACCGCGACCCGGAACAGGTCGTCGATCTGGGAGGCCGTGAGGAACTGCGCCTCGTCCACCAGCAGGCACGCCACGTCGATCGGGGCCGTCGGCAGCAGCTCCTCCTCGGTCGAGCGCCGCATGCGCGTACGATGCTCCGCGAACAGCGCCCGCGCGTCGTCCTCCGGCCCGATCAGGAAGTCCACCTGCCGCGTGACACCGAGGCGGCTCTCGATCTCCGCCGCGCCCTTGGTGTCGATCGCGGGCTTGGCGAGCAGCACGTGCTGGCCCCGCTCCTCATAGTTGTAGGCAGCCTGCAGCAGGGCGGTCGACTTGCCCGAGTTCATCGCGCCGTAGCGGAAGTAGAGCTTCGCCACGGTCCGGTCTCAGGCGTTGATGCCGAGGGCGGCGGCGGTCGCCGCCGTGGACTCCTCCGCGAGCGCCGGATCGGCGTTGAGCTTCTGGCCGAAGGTCGGGATCAGCTCGCGCAGCCGCGGCTCCCACGCGGGGAACTCGCCCGGGAAGCACTTCTTGAGCAGATCGAGCATGATCGGCACGGCCGTGGAAGCCCCCGGAGAGGCGCCGAGCAGCCCCGCGATCGAGCCGTCGCCGGCGGCGACCACCTCGGTGCCGAACTGCAGCACGCCGCCCTTCTTCGCATCCTTCTTCATGACCTGCGCGCGCTGACCGGCGTTGATGAGCGTCCAGTCCTCGTCCTTCGCGGTGGGCATGAACGTGCGCAGGCTGTCGACCTTCTTGCGGTGGTTCTTCATCAGCTCGCTGATCAGGTAGGTGATCAGATCGGGGTTCGCGAACGCCACCCGCAGCATCGGCCACAGGTTGTGCGCGCGCACCTGCGTCACGATGTCGAGCATGGAGCCGTTCTTGAGGAACTTCGGGCTGAAGGTCGCGAACGGGCCGAACATCAGCGACGCCTCGCCGTCGACCACGCGGGTGTCGAGGTGCGGCACCGACATCGGCGGCGCACCGACGGACGCCTGCGAGTACACCTTCGCCTTGTGCTGAGCGACGATCTTCGGGTTCGTGGTCTTGAGGAACTGCCCACCGATCGGGAAGACACCGTAGCCCTTGATCTCCGGGATGCCCGACCGCTGGAGCAGCTTGAGCGCCCAGCCGCCCGCCCCGACGAACACGAACTTCGCCTTGATCTGGTTGGGCGTGCGCCCCACCGTGGTGCGGTAGTTGAGGAGCCAGGTGCCGTCCTTCTGGCGCTTGAGAGACTTCACCTCGTGGTTCGTGCGCACCGAGACGCCGGACTCGCGGAGGTGATCGAACAGCTGGTGCGTCAGGGCACCGAAGTCGACGTCGGTGCCCGCGGGCACCCGGGTGGCGGCGAAGGGCTCGCCCTTGCGTCGCTTCTGCATCAGCAGCGGCGCCCAGGTGTTGATGACGCGGGAGTCCTCGCTGTACTCGATGCCCGCGAACAGCGGCTGCTCCTTGAGCACCTCGTAGCGGTTCCTGAGGTACGCCACGTCTTTCTCCCCGCGCACGAACGTCATGTGCGGGGTCGCGTTGATGAACGTCGACGGCGCGTCCAGCACACCCTTCTCGACGAGCGACGACCAGAACTGCCGGCTCTGCTGGAACTGCTCGTTGATCGACACGGCCTTCGCGGGGTCGAGCGGAGCATCGCCCTGCTGCGGCATGTAGTTGAGCTCGCAGAGCGCGGCGTGCCCGGTGCCCGCGTTGTTCCAGGGATTGGAGCTCTCCTGCGCCACGTCGGACAGCCGCTCGAAGGCGACGATCTTCCACTCCGGCTGCAGCTCGTGCAGCAGAGTACCCAGGGTGGCGCTCATGATGCCACCACCGATCAGCACGACATCGACGTTTTCAGTCACCCGACCAGTCTAGGGCGTGGCTCGGGGCCGATCGTCCGCCGGGCGACCCCGCTCGGGCACGCCGAAGCCCGCTCCCCCGTGCGGCGGGAGCGGGCTCGGCGTCGTCCGTTCTCAGTTGCGCAGAGCGGTGTACGTCAGGTCGAAGCTCATGGTGGCACTGCCCGGATTGTTCTCGTGCACCTCCGCCGACATGACGTTGACGCCCGGCCGGAGCAGCGACACCGGCACCGTGAAGGACACGCGACTGGCCGCCGCCTTGCCGGGTGCCACCGAGGACGACGCGAACGTCGTCTGGCGGAGGGTCGCATCGGCCGGAAGATTCGACCGCCCGATCTCCACGCCGTTGAGGTAGACGGCCACCCCGTCATCGGCGATCACCGACACGGTTCCGTCGTGCAGACCCGTCAGGTCGTCGACCGTGAAGGCGGTCCGGAAATGCGCGCTCTGCGGTTTGACCGCGAGGCCGTCCGGGTCGATGTCCGTCGCCGCACCGGCGACCCCACGCGCCAGCACCGCGGGGCCCGTGTGCCAGGCGGACGCGTCGAACTCCACCGTGTTCCAGTCCGCGGGGAGCGGATCGGCGGAGTACCGCCACGACCACGTCGCACCGTTGGCGATGAACGTGTCCGTCGACGGCTGCCCGGGCTGCACGGCTGCGTCCGGGGTGACGGCCTCGTCGGGCGCGACCGGAGCGGGAGCGGGGGCCGGAGCAGCGGCGTCGGCGGCCGCGGCGACACCCGCCGTGGTCGCGGAGCGGTTGCCCGCCGCATCCCGCGCCCGGACGTAGTACGTCGCAGCCTCCGACGACGCCGGCGCCGTGTAGCTCGCCGCCGTCGTCGACGCGATCACGCGGTTGCCGCGCAGCACCTCGTAGGTGACCGAGCTCGAATCCGAGATGCGGTTCCACGTCAACGTCGTCGCCCCGCCGGCCGGGGTGACCGTGAGGCCCGTCGGCACGGCGGGGGCGACGGAGTCCCTCGGAGCGAACCGCACGAAACCACCGGACCATTGCCGGGAACCACCCGCACGGACCGAGCGGGTGATGTCGCCACCCGCCCACAGCACACCCGTGCTGTCGAAGAACGAGGCCCAGGCACCGTGCCCCTCGCGCGCCTGAAGATCGGGCGCGAACTCGTACACGTGTCGACCCGTCACCGCGTCCCAGACGCCGATCAACGACATGTCGTCGATCTCCGAGGCAGTCGTCGGCGTCTCCGGGTTCGTGTAGGCGTCTTCATACACCCAATCACCGCAGTGACACCCGGCGGCGATGAGGGTCGAGTCCGCGTTCTGGGCGATCGTCTGGAAGTCGCCACCCTTCAGCGTGACGTTTCCACTGATCAGGCGGAAGTCGGTGCGGTCGTAGGAGAACAGGGAGTGCTGGGATCCGCCGAGCCACAGTCGACCGCCCGTCTCGGTCACCGCGTTCTGATAGACCCACCCCGTGGGGTTCCCCACGGCGTCGTACATCGGTCTGCTGAACGTCGGCGTCCAGTGCGGCGTGACACCGGCGGCACCCGCCGTGGTCTGCAGGGCCGCAGCGCTGGTGGTCGTGATCGCCCCCTGCATGGTGAAGTAGCCGGCGAAGTACGCACGATCGCCGGCCGCCGACGCGTCCACGGACATGCTCGTGCCGTTGAGGTTGGCATTCCAGGCCGTGTCCGGCCGTCCGGTCGTGAGGTCGATCCGGCCCCCGTCCCACGCGCTCGCGCTGACGGTCGACGAGGCCGCCCGAAGGTGGGTGAACGAACCGGCGACATACAGGTAGTCCCCCTGCACGTCGAAGTCCCGCACGTACGGCACCGCCCCCGCCGCCCGATGCTCGGCGACGACCTGCGGACCGGACAGCTGCCCGGTCGCCGGGTCGAGGAAGGCGATCGCGGCCTGCGGAACGCCGTTCACCGTCGAGAACTGGCCGCCGATGGCGACCCGCCCGTCGGGAAGACCGGCGATCGCCTTCACCTGCCCGTTCAGGACGGGCCGGAACGACGAGACCCACGCGCCCGTGCCGAGGGCGAACGCGGCAAGGTAGGGCTGCGCCACCTGACCGGCGCCCGCCTCCGACTGCTGGACCGTGGCGAAGTTCCCGCCGACGAACACGTTGCCGCCCGCCTCGCCGAAGGACGCCACCTCGGTGTTCGCCTCCCCGGACAGCCCGTTGGCGAGCCCGGCGACACCCCACGTCGTGGTCATGGCGTTGCTGTTGGGAATCGCGGACTGCGTGATGGCCGGAGCACCCTGGGACCCGATCGTGCCGTAGTCGAGGTCTATGGTCATGAGCTTCGGCTGAAGGAACACCTGGGCGAAGGGGCGCGCCTTGCCCCTCGTGCCCGCCGGAGCCCACAGGTACGACGAAGGGTCTTCGTTCCCCGACACCTGCGCCCCGAACGACCAGCCGTTGCGGAAGCGGTACGGCAGATCGCCCTCCTCGAAGCGGACGCGCTTGGTGCCGGTGTCGACGCCGAACACGGCCGACGTCCCGCCGCTGCCGGTGGTCTTCGACCGCTCCCCCGGGTTCTTGAAGGAGAACGACGTGAGAACGTGCCCGCCGCCCATCGTCCACACCCAGCGGTCGCGGTTGGCGAAGGAGAAGCGCACCTCCTGCCACGCCGAACCCGCCGTGTCGAGCGCGCGACGGACACGCACGCCCTCCTGCAGCGCGTCGACGCGACCGCCGTCGAGCAACCCGTCGATCGTCTTCGACGACAGCTGCGCGGGCGCGAACGCCGCAGTGCCCGCCGGGGTGTCGCGGATCTGCTCGGGTGTTCCCACACCGTTGTAGCCCTCCTTCCACCCCTCGCGGCCGCGGCCGATGAGCACCCATCCGCCTCCGCCGGTGGTCTGATCGCAATAGAACTGCTGTGGCGCCACGAGCCGCGGAGTCACCAGCCAGTACACGCCGTCCGGCGCGGTCGGATCGTTCTGCTTCACCTCCCAGCACGACGCTGCGGCCGTCTCCTGCGTCAGGCCATCGGGAGCCGCCGCCGCAGACGCCGGCGCACCCCCGACCACCAGCGAGCCCGCGATGGTCGCCGTCACCGCGGCCGCCGTCGCCAGGGCACGACGGAATCGTGCCCCCCGTGATCTCCGATCGAGACCCATTCGTCCTACCCCCAGAATCCACGCCCCTCCGCGCGCAGGCGCCGCGGCGCCTGCGCCCCCGCGGAGGGACGACCAGGAGCCGCCCCGATCGGGACGGCCCGGCTAGGAGGTCTCCGTCGGGACCCGCGGATGCGCGGAGCGGCGACCTCGGCCGGCTAACACGTTACCTGCCGAGCGGTTCGATCCTTGAGCATGCCGATATGCGATGACGTCAGGTCCCGCTGTCCCCGTGGGCGGGACGGTCCCGCGCCCCGGGTCAGCGCACGGGGGCGAGGCGCTCCGCGAGCACCTCGGCGATCTGCACCGCGTTCAGCGCGGCTCCCTTGCGGAGGTTGTCGTTGCTGAGGAACAGCACGAGCCCCTTGCCCTCCGGCGCGGACTGGTCGGCGCGGATACGACCGACGAAACTCGGGTCCTTGCCGGCGGCCTGCAGGGGCGTCGGCACCTCATCGAGCACGACCCCGGGGGCCGCGCTCAGGACCTCGCGCGCGCGCTCGGGCGTGATGTCCCGCGCGAACTCGACGTTGATCGAGAGGGAGTGACCCGTGAACACCGGCACCCGCACGCACGTCCCCGCCACGCGCAGACCCGGGAGCTCGAGGATCTTACGGCTCTCGTTGCGGAGCTTCTTCTCCTCGTCGGTCTCGTTGTCACCGTCGTCGACGAGGTTGCCCGCGAACGGGATGACGTCGAACGCGATCGGTGCCACGTACTTCTCAGGCTCCGGGAAGTCGACGGCAGAACCGTCGTGCACCAGCTCCAGGGTGTTGCCCTGAGCCAGCACGCCCTCGACCTGGCCCAGCAGCTCCTGGGCGCCGGCGAGACCGGAGCCGGAGACCGCCTGATACGTCGAGACGATGAGCCGTTCGAGCCCGGCCTCGGCGTCGAGCGCCTTGAGCACCGGCATGGCCGCCATCGTGGTGCAGTTCGGGTTGGCGATGATGCCCTTCGGACGGGCGTCGATCGCGTGCGGGTTGACCTCGCTCACCACGAGCGGGACCTCGGGGTCCATCCGCCACGCGCTCGAGTTGTCGACCACGACCGCGCCCGCCTCGGCGAACCGCGGCGCGTAGGCACGGCTCGCGGTCGCGCCGGCGGAGAACAGGGCGATGTCGATGCCCGCGGGGTCCGCCGTCTCCACGTCTTCCACGATCACGGTCGCGCCGCCGAACTCGATCGCGGTGCCCGCGGATCGCGACGACGAGAACAGGCGCAGCTCGCGGATCGGGAACGACCGCTCCGCGAGAATCTCGCGCATCACGGTGCCCACCTGGCCGGTGGCGCCGACGATGGCGACGGAGAGTCCTGAATCGGAGATGCGGGTCATGAGGTTCCTTGGCTTCGTGCGGTACGGCGTACGAGGCTTCGGGCGCGGCGACGGGATGCGGAGGCCACGCCTGGCGCCGGTGTCAGGGTTTCGGCGAGTCTACCGTGCCGACAGCGGCCGACCGCCCGCGTGACGGCGCCGTGACGACGTCGGCAGGATCCGGGCGGCCGATGGCAGGATCAGCGACCGGTGCCGGCGTGGACCGTCGCCTCGGCCTCGCCGTCCAGCCCGTAGGCGGTGTGCACGGTGCGGGCCGCCTCGGCCAGGTCGTCGGCGCGCAGGACCACCGAGATGCGGATCTCCGACGTGGAGATCATCTCGATGTTGATGCCGCCCTCCGACAGCGCCTCGAACAGCGTCGCCGACACACCCGAGTGCGTGCGCATGCCCGCACCGACGACCGAGAGCTTGCCGATCTGGTCGTCGTGCACCAGGTTCAGGAAGCCGACCTCGGCCTGCTCCCCCGCGAGGGCCTTCAGGGCTGCGGTGGCATCCGCCTTCGGCACCGTGAACGAGATGTCGGTGCGTCCGGTGGACGCGGCCGACACGTTCTGCACGATCATGTCGACGTTCGCGCCCGACTTCGCGACGATCTTGAAGATGTCGGCGGCCTTGCCAGGAACGTCGGGCACGCCCGCGACCGTGATCTTGGCCTGGCTGAAGTCCGTGGCGACTCCGGCGACGATGGGCTCTTCCATGGCTGCTCCCTCGGCTTCGCGAGGGTTCTTCATGCCCTCGCCCAGAACGTACGTGCCCTCGGCCGACGAGAAGGTCGACCGGGCGTGGATCAGGACGCCGTGACGGCGTGCGTACTCGACCGCGCGGATGTAGAGCACCTTCGCACCGTTCGCCGCGAGCTCGAGCATCTCCTCGCTCGACACGTGGTCGAGCTTCTGCGCCCTCGGGATCACCCGCGGGTCCGCGGTGAAGATGCCGTCGACGTCGCTGTAGATCTCGCAGACGTCGGCGTCGAGCGCTGCCGCCAGGGCCACGGCGGTGGTGTCGGAGCCGCCACGGCCGAGGGTGGTGATGTCGCGGGTGTCGCGGTTGAAGCCCTGGAACCCGGCGACGATCACGATCGCACCCTCGTCGAGCGCCTCACGGAGCCGCACCGGCGTGACGTCGACGATGCGCGCGGCGCCGTGCTGCGAGTCCGTGATCATCCCGGCCTGGCTGCCCGTGAAGGACCGCGCCTCGAAGCCCATCGAGTGGATCGCCATCGCCAGCAGCGCCATCGAGATGCGCTCACCGCTGGACAGCAGCATGTCGAGCTCGCGCGGTGCCGGGATCGGCGCCACCTCGTTGGCGAGGTCGAGCAGCTCGTCGGTCGTGTCGCCCATCGCGCTGACCGCGACCACCACGTCGTGGCCCGCACGACGGGTGTCGACGATGCGCTTGGCGACGCGCTTGATGCTCTCTGCGTTCGCGACGGACGAGCCGCCGTACTTCTGCACGATGAGGGCCACGTTCACTCCCGGGGATGACGGGCGGATCCGCCCACGCTCATTCTACGGATCGCGCACATGCCCGACCGCGCATGTGACGGACGCGGACCCTTCACCGGTTGCGCGACTCACCGCAGGGCGCGGGCGCTAGAGGGCGAGGGGCGGGGCCGGGGTGGAGGACGGCGGCGGCACGGGGCGCAGCCGGCCGCCGGTCGCGGCGAACCAGCAGCCGACGATGATCAGCGGGAAGCCGATCAGCAGACCCGGCGTGAGCGGCTCGGACAGGACGATCGCGCCCAGCACGATCGCGACCACCGGGTTGACGTACGTGAACAGCGGAGCGCGCACCGGCCCCACCTCCCGGATGAGGGCGAAGAACGCCAGGAACGCCAGCGCCGTGCAGATCACCGCCAGGGCGAGCAGCGCCCCGAGCGAGGGCAGCGTCGGCACCTCGTGCTGTGTGAGGAGACCGATCGGCAGATAGACGAGGCCGATCATCAGCAGGGACAGCGTGATGGTGCCCAGCGACGGCACGTCGGCCAGCTTTCGCGCCACGATGAAGGGCGCGATCGCGTAGAGCACCGCGACCAGCAGGACCTCACCCGCCGCCAGCAGACTCACGTCGCCGCCGAACAGACCGGGGCCGGCCACCACGATCGCGACGCCGACGAAACCCACGAGCAGACCGATGCCCCGGGCGGGGCGCAGCACGCCGCGGTCGCCGCCTCCGA
This sequence comes from Microbacterium sp. NPDC055599, assembly GCF_053618975.1. NCBI lineage: Bacteria > Bacillati > Actinomycetota > Actinomycetes > Micrococcales > Microbacteriaceae > Microbacterium > Microbacterium sp. NPDC055599. The sequence continues at coordinate 112,348 of NZ_JBSHIM010000002.1, forward strand.
GCGCGATCAACGCCGCGAACAGCGGAACCGTCGCGACCAGGAGCCCCGTCATCCCCGACGGCAGCGTCATCTCCGCGTGACCGAGGAGCACGAAGGGCCCGGCCATCTCGACAGCGCCGAACGCGAGCACCCAGGGCCAGTGCCGGAGCGCCGCGCGCAGGGCTCCGCTGCGCAGCGCGAACGGCAGCAGCAGCAGCGCCGCGATCAGCGTGCGGCCCGCGACGATCGCCGGCGGGGAGATCGACTCCACCGCGATGCTGATGAACAGATAGGGCACGCCCCACAGCAGGGCCATGACTCCGAAGAGCAGCCAGCCCCGGCGCGTGAAGCCGGAGTGCGGGGTCACAGCACGCGCCGCCCCTCGAAGGCACGACCGAGCGTGACCTCGTCGGCGTACTCGAGGTCGCCGCCCACGGGCAGCCCCGACGCCAGGCGCGACACCGTGATCTGCATCGTGGTCAGCAGCCGGCTCAGATAGCTCGCGGTCGCCTCGCCCTCCAGGTTGGGGTTCGTGGCGATGATGACCTCCTGCACCGTGCCGTCGGCGAGGCGCGTCATCAACTGTGCGATGCGCAGATCGTCCGGTCCGATGCCCGCGATCGGGCTGATGGCGCCGCCGAGCACGTGGTACAGGCCACGGAACTCACGCGTGCGCTCGATCGCCGCCACGTCTTTCGCATCCTCGACCACGCAGATGAGCGCCTGATTGCGACGGGGATCACGGCAGATCGCGCACCGCTCCTGCTCCGCGACGTTGCCGCAGATCTCGCAGAAGCGCACGCGCACGCGGATCTCGGTGAGCAGCTCGGCCAGCCGTGCCACGTCGAACGTGGGCGTCTGCAGGATGTGGAACGCGATGCGCTGCGCGGACTTGGGCCCGATGCCGGGAAGCCGGCCGAACTCGTCGATCAGCTCTTGGACGATGCCGTCGTACATCAGGAGAACCTCGTGGGGGGCTCGTAGGGCTCTTCGCGAAGGAACGTCGCTCCGAGCACCTGGCGGATCACGGCCTCACCGTAGCGCTGCACGCCCCCGGCGGCGGGGGTGCGCTCGACCACGACGGGCGGGGTGGCGACCGACGGAGCGGCGGCCCTGGACGGCTGCGCGGTGGGGCGCGCCGCTGGTGGGGCGGACGGGGATCGCGGCTCGTACGCCGGCTCGTACGACGGGTCGTAGGGCGGCTCGTCGTCGAAGGCGGGCGCCTCGTCGTCTCCGGGCAGCGGCGGCTCGTCGCGGTCCACGGCACCGTCGGCCGGTGGAGCGGGCGCGGACGAGGCGGCCTCGACCTCTTCGGGCTCCTCGTCGACCGCGAGCGCCGGGGCGGCGGCGGCCACCGGCTCCGCGGTGGGGATCGCGGCCACGGCCCACTCGGTCACGGGCGCGGCGGAGTCGCTGCGGACCTGCGGGCGGGCTCGCGCCGCTGAGGCAGGCTCCGATGCGGGTGCGGCGTCGGCGGGGGCGCTGGACCCGGAGGATGCGGGCTGGCGCGGCGCTCCCCCCTGCGGCATCGGCGCCGGCAGATACTTCACCCGGACGCCGACCTCCTGCTCGATCGCGGAGCGCAGGTGGTCGGACGGACCGGAGCCGGGCGTGGTGCCCTTGAACTTCGCCACGTCGTGCTGGCTCGTGAACCCGAGCGTGAGCACCTCGGAGTCGGTGTCGTACGCGAGCGGCTGCACCGCGGTGGCGAGCAGCCACGACGTGCGGCTGATGCCCTCGAGCCGGGTGAGCACCGCCGGCCACGCCGCGCGGATGCGGTCGAACGTGACCGGGCCGGCGGGGGGCGGCGAAGACACGGACGGCGCCGACGCGGTGTCGTCGGCGGCGGCCGAGCCTCCGGCGTCGGAGCCCCCGGAGGCGGAGGTGGAGGTGGAGGCGGAGGTGGAGGTGGAGCGATCGGGGCTCGCGGGACCGGAGGCCCGATCGGACGACACCGCCTCATTCGCCGCGGAGGACGCGGGCGCTGCGGGAGCCGACGCGGCCGGTGCCACGGTCGAGGCGGGCGTCGGCACAGCGGGAGCAGCGGACGGCGCCGGGGCCGGTGAGGGTGCAGCGGGAGCCCCGGACGAGGTGGGCGTCGCCGACGTTCCCGGCGCGACAGACGCCTGCGCCATGGCCGGTGCGGGTGGCACGGCAGACGGTGCTGCGGCCGCGGCCGACGCGGGAGCCGCAGCCGGCGCGGGGGCCGATCCCCCGACCGCGGACGACGCGGTGCCGGGAGCAGCGCCAGCGCCCGAGGCCTCCGCCAGCACTCTCGCGACCATGAGCTCGAGGTGGAGGCGGGGCGACGTGGCGCCGGACATGTCGTCGAGGGCCGCGCTCACGACGTCGGCCGTGCGCGAGAGCCGGAGCGCCCCGAACGCCTCGGCCTGGCGGCGCATGCGGTCGAGCTCGTCCTCCGCGATGCCGCGCAGCACCGCGGACGCCCCCGAGCCCACGGCGGCGATCACGATCAGGTCGCGCAGGCGTTCGAGCAGGTCGTCGACGAAGCGCCGCGGATCCTGCCCGGTCTGCACCACGCGGTCGATCGCGGGGAAGGCCGCGGCGGCATCGCCCGCGGCGAGCGCATCGACGATCTCGTCGAGCAGCGCCCCGTGCGTGTAGCCGAGCAGTGCCACGGCGCGCGCGTAGCCCACGGTGACCGTCTCCGACCCGGCCGGGGAGTCGGACCCGGCGATCAGCTGGTCGAGCAGCGACAGCGTGTCGCGGGGACTGCCGCCGCCCGCACGCACGACGAGCGGCAGCACGCCCTGCTCGACGACCACGCCCTCCTCGGCGCACAGCTTCTCGACGTACTCGAGCATCGCGGCGGGCGGCACGAGCCGGAACGGGTAGTGGTGCGTGCGCGAGCGGATGGTGCCGAGGACCTTCTCGGGCTCGGTGGTCGCGAAGATGAACTTCACGTGCTCCGGCGGCTCCTCCACCAGCTTCAGGAGCGCGTTGAACCCCTGCGGCGTGACCATGTGCGCCTCGTCGAGGATGAAGATCTTGTAGCGGTCACGGCTCGGGGCGAAGGTCGCCCGTTCGCGCAGGTCGCGGGCATCGTCGACGCCGTTGTGGCTCGCCGCGTCGATCTCCACCACGTCGAGCGACCCGCCGCCCGCGCGGGACAGCTCCACGCAGCTCGGGCACGTGCCGCACGGGGTGTCGGTCGGGCCCTCGGCGCAGTTCAGGCAGCGCGCCAGGATGCGGGCCGACGTGGTCTTGCCGCAGCCGCGCGGACCGGAGAAGAGGTAGGCGTGACCCACGCGGTCTCCGCGCAGCGCCGTCATGAGCGGATCGGTCACCTGCGACTGCCCGATCATCTCGCCGAACGTCTCGGGGCGGTAGCGGCGGTAGAGGGCTGTGGTCACCACCCCAGCCTACGGCGTGCCACCGACGTTCGGCGGGTCGCGCCCCCTCCTCGACGGAGGAGGCGCGGCCCGGCTCAGTCGATCGGCTCGACGACCGGAATCGCGGTCGTGATCACCGGCACCGAGGCCGACAGGCGCGTGCCGTCGTCGCGCCGCGCATCGGCGAACTCCCGCAGCGTCGGCCGCCCGGCGATCACGGGCCCCTGGTCGGCCAGCCGCACCACCGCCGGGTCCTCCAGCGTCGCGAAGTACGCGGTGTCACGCACGCTGAAGGGCACCGGAGGGCCGCTGCGCACCTCGACCCGCAGCTCCTCGCGCGTGACCGTCACGGTGAGCGCCGACCCCTGCCACTGCAGCGGGAACGACAGCGACGGCCACCCCGCCGGGAGCCGCGGGTCGAAGCTCAGGTCGCCCGCGTAGTCGCGCATGCCGCCGAAGCCGCACACCAGCGCCGTCCACACCCCGCCGGCCGAGGCCACGTGCACGCCGTCCGACGCATTGTGGTGCAGGTCGTGCAGGTCGACGAACAGCGACTGCTCGAAGTACTTCTGCGCCAGGTCCTGGTACCCCACCTCCGCGGCCAGGATCGACTGCACCACGGCCGACAGCGTCGAGTCGCCCGTGGTCAGCGGGTCGTAGTAGTCGAAGTCGGCCTTCTTCTCCTCCGGCGTGAAGTGGTTGCCCTGCAGGAACAGCGCCAGCACCACGTCGGCCTGCTTCAGCACCTGGAACCGGTAGATGACCAGCGGGTGGAAGTGCAGCAGCAGCGGCCGCTGATCCGCCGGCGTGTTCGCCAGATCCCACACCTCGCGCTCCAGGAACAGCGAGTCCTGCGGGTGGATGCCCAGGCTCTCGCTGTACGGGATGTACATGGCCTCGGCCGCCCGCTCCCACGACTCCGCCTCGCCCGGCCCCAGCCCCGTGCGCTCGACCAGTGCCGCGTAGTCCTCGGGGTAGCTGTCGCGGATCTCGCGCACCACCTTGGCCGCGTAGCGGAGGTTGTAGCGCGCCATGACGTTCGTGTACAGGTTGTCGTTCACGACCGTCGTGTACTCGTCCGGCCCCGTGACGCCGTGGATGTGGAACGTCTGCAGGCCGTCACCCGCGTCCGACTGCTCGACCAGCCGCGCACCGCGCCAGAATCCGAGCGTCGCCCACAGCCGCGCCGTCTCGATCGCGATGTCGGCACCCTCGCGGCGCAGGAACGCCTCGTCGCCCGTCGCGCGCACGTACTTGCCCAGCGCGAAGCTGATGTCGGCGTTGATGTGGTACTGCGCCGTGCCGGCCGCGTAGTACGCCGACGCCTCCTCACCGTTGATCGTGCGCCACGGGAACAGCGCGCCCGCCTCGTTGAGCTGCGCCGCCCGCCGACGGGCGGCGGGAAGCATCTTCACCCTGGCGCGCAGCGCGTTGTACGCCCACCGCGGGGTCGTGTAGGTCAGGAACGGGAGCACGTAGATCTCGGTGTCCCAGAAGTAGTGGCCGCTGTAGCCCGACCCCGTGAGGCCCTTCGCCGGGACGCCGGCCCCGTCCGCGCGCGCCGAAGCCTGCGCGAGCTGGAACAGGCACCAGCGCGTGGCCTGCTGCAGGTCGTCACGCCCGCCGATCTGCACGTCGCTGCGCTCCCAGAACGCGTCGAGCCACTCGCGCTGCCGCCGGAACACCGACTCCACGCCCTCATCGGTCGCGCGATCGAGCGAACGACGGCACCGGTCGACCAGCTCCCGCGTCGGCACGCCCCGCGAGGTGTGGTAGCTGACGAGCTTCGTGATGGTGATCGGCACGCCCGCCTTGGCCTGCACCCGGAACACGTTCTTCGCGATGTCCGGCTCGCACAGAGTCCTGGCGTTGTACTGGTTCTCGGTCTCGACGATGTGGTCGGCCACCACCGCGACGGTCATGCCCGACGCCGCGACCCGGTACGACAGCGCCGAGCGCAGCCCGTCCTGCCAGTGCTCCGCGGGCTCCAGCACCCGGTCGGCGATGCGCTCCGCCTTGCGCGGGTCGAAGCCCGCGCCGCTCTTGGCTCCGATCGGCGTCCCCGCGTAAACACCGGCGCCGTCCTGGCGGTTCAGCAGCTGGCAGCTGATCGTGACGGGCGCATCCGCGTTCTCCACCACGACCTCGAGGCGCAGCACCGCGAGGTGACGCTCCTCGAAGCTCACCAGCCGCTGATCCCGCATGCGGACCCGCTTGCCCGACGGCGTCTCCCACACCACGCGACGCTCCAGCACGCCCGTGCGCATGTCGAGGGTGCGGGCGTACTCGCGCACGTCGGCGTCGTCGAGCGAGATCGGCTCGTCGTCGACGTACAGCCGCATCACCTTGGCGTCCGGCGCGTTCACGATGGTCTGCCCCACCTCGGCGAAGCCGTAGGCCTGCTCGGCGTGGCGGATCGGCCAGGTCTCGTGCAGCCCGTTGATGAAGGTGCCGTGCTCGTGCGCACCGCGGCCCTCGATGTGGTTGCCGCGCAGGCCGAGGTAGCCGTTGCCGACCGAGAACAGCGTCTCGCCGACACCCTCCTCCGAGTAGTGCGTCTCGATCAGACGCCACGGGTCGACGGGGAAGCGGTCGCGGTCGATCATGCGGTCTCCGGGATGTCGGTGCGGGTGTCGGGAAGCAGGGCGGCGAGGTCGTCGACCACGTGCGTGGCGCCGGCGGCGCGCAGCGCGTCGGCACCGGTGCCGCGGTCCACGCCGATCACGGTCGCATAGCCGGCGGCGGCGGCGGACGCGGCACCGGACGTGGCGTCCTCGACCGCGACGCTGCGGGCGGGGTCGACGCCCAGGCGGACGGCACCCGCCGCGAACATGTCCGGCGCGGGCTTGGAGGCCAGGCCGTCGTGCTCCGCGACCACGCCATCGACCACGACGCGGAAGAACGAGCGGATGCCGGCGGCGGCGAGCACCTCCTCGGCGTTCTTCGAGCTCGACACGACGCCCATCGGCACACCGGCCGCGTGCAGCCGCTCGACCAGAGCGAGCGAGCCGGGGAACGGGGCGATGCCCTGCCCGCGCAGCGACGCCGCGAAGGCGGCGTTCTTGCGGTTGCCGATCCCGCACACGGTCTCGGCCGAGGGGTCGTCGTCGACGGATCCCCACGGCACCTCGACGTTGCGGCTGCGCAGCAGGCTCGCGACCCCGTCATAGCGCTTCTTGCCGTCGACATACGCGAAGTAGTCCTCGTCGGTGTACGGCGGGGTGATGCCCCAGCGCGCGAACACGTCGTCGAAGACGGCCTTCCACGCCCTCATATGCACCTCGGCGGTCGGCGTGAGCACGCCGTCGAGATCGAACAGCACTCCATCGGCGAGGAGCAGGTCGGGCAGCGCTTCTGGCACAGGGCCTCCAGGAGAAGGGCGAGGGACGGATCGGCACCTCTCCGTGCCACTGTGCCAGCGTAATGCGGGCGGCACGCACGGGGTAACCCCGCAGCCGCGATCAGAGCAGCTCGGCCGTCTGCCTGGCGATCTGGAGCTCCTCGTCGGTCGGCACCACCAGCACCGTCACGCGCGACGCGTCGGTCGAGATCACCCGGATCCCGCGCTCTCTGGCGGTGTTGCGCTCCTGGTCGAGCTCGACGCCCGCGAAGCCCAGGGTCGCCAGGGCCGCCGCCCGCACCGGGGCCGCGTTCTCGCCGACGCCCGCCGTGAAGGAGATCACGTCGACCCCGCCGAGCTGCGCGATGTACGCCCCCGCATAGGCGCGGAGCCGGTGCACGTACACGTCGAAGGCCAGCACCGCCGCCTCGTCACCCTCCGCGACCCCGGCGAGGATGTCGCGCATGTCGCTGCGCCCCGCCAGCCCCGCGAGTCCGCTGCGGGTGTTCAGCAGCGTGTCGAGGTCGTCGATCGTGTACCCCGCGCGTCGCGACAGATGCACGAGTGCCGCGGGGTCGAGGTCGCCCGACCGCGTGCCCATGACGAGCCCCTCCAGCGGCGTGAGCCCCATCGACGTCTCGACCGAGCGACCGCCGTCGATCGCGGTGACCGAGGCCCCGTTGCCGAGGTGGAACACCAGCTGGCGCAGCTCCCCCAGCGGTCGGTCGAGGAAGCGGGCCGCGGCCTCGCTCACGTACTGGTGGCTCGTGCCGTGGAACCCGTAACGGCGCACCCGGTGCTCGGCGGCGAGCTGCGCGTCGATCGCGTAGGTGTAGGCCGCGGGCGGAAGCGTCTGGTGGAAGGCCGTGTCGAACACCGCCACGTGCGGGACGGCGTCGAACACCGCACGCGCGGCCCGGATCCCGGCGAGGTTCGCGGGGTTGTGCAGCGGGGCGAGGACGGCCAGCTCGCCGATCTGCCGCTCCACGTCGGCGTCGATCAGCGTGGGGGCGTAGAACCGCGCCCCGCCGTGCACCACCCGATGCCCGACGGCGACCGGCGGGTGCGCGTCGAGGGAGGGCCCGTGCGCCGCGAACTGCTCGCGCATCACCTCGAACGCGGCCGCGTGGTCAGGGATCGGCCGCTCCTCGCGGTACGTCGCATCGAGCATGGTCGGCACCGCGTCGGCGGCCATGACCGGGCGGACGGTGTGGGCCACCGGGCTCGACTCCTGGCCGATGCGCTCGATCAGCCCGCTCGCGAGCTCGTCCTCCCGCTCGACGTCGATCAGGCTGTACTTCAGCGAGGAGGATCCGCTGTTGATCACCAGGATCGCGCTCACGCCCGCTCCCCCTCTGCGCTCTGCGCCTGGATGGCGGTGATCGCGACCGTGTTGACGATGTCGTCCACGAGCGCCCCGCGCGACAGGTCGTTGATCGGCCTGTTGAGACCCTGCAGCACCGGACCGATCGCGACCGCTCCCGCCGACCGCTGCACGGCCTTGTAGGTGTTGTTGCCCGTGTTGAGGTCGGGGAACACGAAGACCGTCGCGCGGCCGGCCACCGCGGAGTCGGGCAGCTTGGCCTTGGCGACCGCGGCGTCGGCGGCGGCGTCGTACTGGATCGGGCCCTCCACGGGCAGCTCCGGCGCGCGCTCCCGCACGAGCGCCGTGGCCTGGCGCACCTTGTCGACGTCGGCGCCGCTGCCGGACTCCCCCGTGGAGTACGACAGCATCGCGACGCGCGGGTCGATCCCGAACTGCCGCGCCGTCGTCGCCGACGAGATCGCGATGTCGGCCAGCTGCTCCGCCGTGGGGTCGGGGATCACGGCACAGTCGCCGTACACCAGGACGCGGTCGGCGAGCGCCATCAGGAACACGCTGGACACGACCTCGACCCCCGGCTTGGTCTTGATGATCTCGAACGACGGGCGGATCGTATGGGCTGTCGTGTGCGCAGCCCCCGACACCATGCCGTCGGCGAGACCCAGGTGCACCATCATGGTGCCGAAGTACGACACGTCGGTGACCGTGTCGGCCGCCCGCTCCAGCGTGATGCCCTTGTGCGCGCGCAACCGGGCGTACTCCTCCGCGAACCGCTGCACCAGCTCGGGGTCGGTGGGGCTGAGGATCTGCGCGTCGGCGATGTCGACGCCGAGCTCGGAGGCCCGCGCGCGGATGGCGGCCTCGTCGCCCAGGATCGTGAGGTCGGCCACGTCTCGCGCGAGCAGCGTCGCGGCCGCGCGGAGGATGCGGTCGTCGTCGCCCTCCGGCAGCACGATCCGGCGACGGTCGGCCCGCGCCCGCTCCATCAGGCCGTACTGGAACATCAGCGGCGTGACCACGTGGGCCTCGGCGAGCCCGAGCTGCTCGGTCAGCTCGGCGATGTCGACGTGCGCCTGGAAGAGACCGAGCGCCCGCTCGTAGCGCCCGCGGGCATCGGCCGTGATCCGTCCGCGCGTCCCCATCACGCGCACCGCCGTGTCGTAGGTGCCCAGGTCGGTCGTGATGATCGGCACGGACGACGCGAACCCGTCGAGAAGCTGCAGGATGGGCGCGGGCAGCGGAAACGGCCCGTTGAGCACGATGCCGGCGATGCGCGGGAAGGTCCCGGAGGAATCGGCGAGCAGGGCGGCCAGGAGGACCTCCGTGCGGTCGGCGGGGATCACCACCACGGCCTCCTCCGTGATCCGCGGCAGCACGTTCACCATCGACATGCCGGCGACGACGATCGACAGGGCGACCGCGGTCAGGCGCTCCTCGTCGCCCGCGAGCAGCGTGCCGTCGATCGCTGCGAGGATGCCGCGGATGGACGGCGCCACGAGGGCGCGGTCCTCCGGGATCGCCCACACTGGGGTGCGGTCGGCCGGAAGCACGGCGCGAACGGCGGCGACGATCGGCTCCAGCGCCTCGGGGTCGGCGCGGTTGACCGCCACGGCGAACAGCTCCGCCCGTTCCGCGGCGAGCTCGGACAGCGCGAGAGCGGCGATCTGCCCCACGGCGGCCGGCGTGCGGGCGGTGGTGGTGCCCAGCTGCTCGGCCTGACGCTGCTGGTCGCGGCCGCTCAGCACGAGCAGCACGGGCGCGGCGAGGTTCGCGGCGATGCGCGCGTTGAACCCGAGCTCCGCGGGGCTCGCGACGTCGGTGTAGTCGCTGCCGACGATCACGACCGCGTCGCACTGCGCCTCGACCGCCTTGAACCGCGCGACGATGGTCGCCAGCGCGGCCTCGGGGTCGGCGCGCACGTCGTCGTAGGTCACGCCGATGCAGTCGTCGTAGTCGAGCTGCACGCCGTCGTGCGCGAGCAGCAGCTCGAGGATCTCGTCGCGCTCGGCGACCGACCGCGCGATGGGTCGGAAGACCCCGACGCGCGGGGAGACGCGCATCAGGGCGTCGAGCGCCCCGAGGGCGATCGTCGACTTCCCGGTATGGCCTTCGGCCGAGGTGATGTAGATGCTCCGCGCCACGCCCCCAGCTTAGGCGGGGCGCCGTCGGACGCGCCCGGACGGTGCCGTGACTAACGCGCCGTCACTCGCACGGTCCGGACAGAGCGTCGACCACGGCCGTCGCATCCTCCTGGTAGCGGGCGTAGTACTCGCGGTCGGTGTTGATCTGCACGCGGTGGATCGCGTGCGACGCCGGCATCGACTGCCACTCCGGAAGCCGCCCGAGACGCTCGTAGAACAGCGTGGCCGAGGCCGCGGGGTCCATCCGCTGCTCGACGCTGCCCCACCAGTCCTGCTGCTGGAACAGGCCGATGCTCGTGGTGCGCGAGCCGTCGGGGTTGGTCCAGCCGCGGGTCTCCCAGTCGCCGTAGTCGATCGCGCGCAGGCTGCTCTCCCCCATCGCGGTCATCACGCCGAGGATCTGCCCGTCGCGCCCGAAGCCGAGCGCGGAGGCCGTGCGGATGATGGTCGCCGCGTTCTCCAGCTGTTCGCCGCGCCACCCCTGGATGCCCGCCGCGGGGAAGGTCTCCGGGCGGTCGATGCAGACCGGCGCGGGGTCGCGGGCCAGGCCGAGCGGGATGAGCACCAGGAGCCCCGCGACCACGGCCACCACGCCGGCGGACACGAGCAGACGCCGGCCGCGCGTGCGCCAGCGCGCACGGGATGCCGTCCGGCGCCGCGCGGCCGCGCGACGCCGAGCCGCCGGAGACCTCTTCGCCGCGGGCCTCCGCCGGGCGGCGGGCTTGCCCGCCCGCGGCCTCGCGCGGGACGCGGTCACGGGCGCACGGCTCCCGCCGCCGGATGGGAGCGCCGCCCGATGAGCGCCGCGACGCCGCCGCCGATCGCGCCGAACAGGTGCCCCTGCCACGAGACGCCGTCGGCCACGCCGATCACGCCCGCGAGCATCGTGCCGCCGTAGACGCCGATCACGACCACGGCGATCACGGCGTAGAGGATGCGATGGGCGACGCGCCCCGGCGCGAACACGCGCATCACGACGTAGCCGAAGTAGCCGAACACCAGGCCGGAGGCGCCGACCGTGAGCGTGCCTGGAGCGTTCACGAGCCAGGTGCCGACCCCGCCGATGACCGCGACGATCACGGTGACGGCCCAGAAGCGTCGCGCCCCCTCGACCGCGACCAGGCAGCCGAGCACGAGGAACGGCACCGAGTTGGCGATGAGGTGCGCCCAGCTCGCGTGCAGCAGCGGGGCGAGGACGATGCCGCTGAGCCCCGACAGGTCCCACGACCGCAGACCGAAGCCCGTGAACGATCGGGGCAGCACGGCATCGGCGAACTGCACGAGCCACATCACCGCCAGCAGCAGCACCGGCGAGGCGAAGCGGGCGAGCGGATGCGGCGGCCGCGAAGGAGGGGGGACGGTCACCGCTCGATTGTCGCAGGCCCGTCCGACGAACGCCTGTGTACCGTGCCCGGCAAAAGAAAAGACCCTCCGCGCACCCAGCAGAGCCCGGTTACCCTTGCTGCGTTTCCGCCCTGGGGGAATTGGCCTGGATGCCGCCACGCGGAGAGCCGTCGTCCACTCTACCCGACCAGCGGCGGGGCGACGAACCCACGCGGGCATGGTCCCGCACGCCGCGCGGAGCGTACGATCGATTCACGCGCATCGTTGCGTCGACGTGAGAGGGATCGCATGCCTGAGAACGCCCCCCTGACCCCGGTCACGATCGACGCCGAGCGATTCGCCGCCCAGACGGCGGCGATTCTCGGCTCGATCAGCCAGGTCATCGACGGCAAGCCCGACGCCGTACGCAGCGCGCTCGTGTGCCTGCTCGCCGAGGGCCACCTGCTCATCGAAGACGTGCCGGGCGTCGGCAAGACGATGCTCGCCCGCGCACTGGCCGCGAGCATCGACGCCACGGTCCGCCGCATCCAGTTCACGCCCGACCTGCTGCCCGGCGACGTCACGGGCGTGTCGGTGTACAACCCGGTCGACCGGGAGTTCGAGTTCAAGCGGGGCGCCGTGTTCGCCCACATCGTGATCGCCGACGAGATCAACCGCTCCTCCCCCAAGACGCAGTCCGCGCTTCTGGAGGCCATGGAGGAGGGCCAGGTCACGGTCGACGGCTCCACGCACCGCCTGCCCGACCCGTTCCTCGTGGTGGCGACGCAGAACCCGCTGGAGATGGAGGGCACCTACGCCCTCCCCGAGGCGCAGCGCGACCGCTTCATGATGCGCATCTCGATGGGCTACCCCGACCCGGGCGCGGAAGCCCTCATGCTGCGGCAGCGCGACGTGGTGAACCCGCTCGCCACCGTGACGCCCGTGGCCGACGCCGCGTCCGTCGCGCAGCTCATCGCGTGGGCGCGGGCCGTGCACGTGGCCCCGGCCCTGGAGGAGTACGCGGTCGCACTCGCCCAGGCCACCCGCTCCGACCCGAGCCTGCATCTCGGTGCCAGCCCCCGCGCCACCCTCCAGCTCGTCCGCGCGGCGAAGGTGTGGGCGGCCCTCGACGGCCGCGACTACGTCATCCCCGACGACATCACGTCGCTGCTCCTCCCCGTGTTCGCCCACCGCCTGCTCCCCGCGCGCGGCGCCCATCGCGCCGGAGCCCAGCCCATCGAGGCCGCGCTCACGCAGATCGCCGAGCGCGTGCGCGTCCCGGTCGCCACCCGCTCCTGAGACCCCCGCCATGCGACGACGCCGCCTCCTCACCCGCCGGGGCACCGGCACGCTCGTCGCGGCGTTCGGCTGCCTGGTCGCGGCGAACGTGCTCGGCGCGCGCATCCTCCTCTTCATGGCCGTGTTCCTGGCGGCCCTCACCCTGTTCTCCGCGCTGGCGGTGCGGCTGCCACGGCGCTCAGGGACGGTCGCGCGACAGATCTCGACCGACCTGCTCACGGTGTCGGAGGCCTCGCGGGTCACGGTGCGCTTCACGCTGCGGGCGCTGCGGGTGCCGCACGGCCTGTGGCATGACGTGCTGCCCGACGCGGTCGCCGGAGACTCCAGCGGCGAATATCCCGCCGAGACCGCGCAGCTGAGCTACCTCATCACGGGGGTGCGGCGCGGCGTCTGGCCGCTCGGCCCCCTCATGCTCCGCACGGTCGACCCGTTCGGACTCGCGCAGCGGGAGCAGGCGTTCGGCGACACCCGGACGATCACGGTGGTGCCGGAGGTGTTCGCCCTCACGCCGCTCGCCGTGCGCATCGGGGCGGCGGGAGGGACGGCCCACACCTCGTCGACCCGCCTCGGACAGGGCAGCGACAACCTGTCCCCCCGCGGCTACGCCCCCGGGGACTCCATGCGCCGGATCCACTGGCGGGCCACGGCCCACCGCGGCGAGCTGATGGTGCGCCAGGAGGAAGAGGAGTCCAGCCCCGACGCGCTGGTCGTCCTCGACCGGAGCTCCGGTCGCTGGGACCCGCAGGGCGACGCCGCCGACCCGGCCTTCGAGTCCGCGGTGTCGCTGTGTGCCTCGGCCGCCCTGCACCTCGCCGCCGAGGGCTACAGCGTCGACGTGATCGACACCGCGGGCACGCTGCTCGGCGCGCTCCGCGGACACGAGGACGACCGCGACGGCCTGCTCGTCGCACTCGCCCTGGTGACCCCGCGCGGCGAGGCCCGGGAGCTCGCGGCCCTCGTCGGCGGCACCCCGCCCGGGCCGCTCGTGTTCGTCACCGGACGCGTCGACGAGGAGGACGCGGCGCTGCTGCGTCCCGCGGGAGCCGCGGCCCCGCTGCTGTTCGCGACCGAGCCGCTGCCGGGTGCGGCCGACGCGGCACGACAGCACGGGTGGACCGTCGCCGCCCTCGGCACCGACGTCGCCGAGGCCTGGGACGACGCGCTGGCCGCGCGGAGCGGAGCGGGCGATGTTCCGCGCTGAGCAGCCGCGCGCCGCGACCCCGCCGCCGCGCACCGTGCCGCGGTGGCACCGCGACCGCGACGAACCGGATCGCGTCGTCGCCACGGGCGTGCTCGCCGCGGTCGGAGCGCTCGTGGCCCTGTGGCCGTTCACCTCGGTGATCACGCCGGGGGCCTGGTCGTTCACGGTCGTGCTGATCGTGGTGGCCGTGGTGGGCACCGGGATGCTCGCCCGTCACCTCCTCCGCCGCCGGCGCGCGGGACTGGGCGACCTCGGCGCGCTGCTCGCCCAGGTCGCGGTCGCGGTCGCCGTGCTCACGCTGCTGCTCGCGGGCGACACCGCGATCCTGGGGGTCGTTCCCACCGCGACGACCCTCGCGGTGTTCCAGGGCCTGGGGGCGGCCGCATGGGAGCAGATCGTGTTCGGCTCGGCGCCGCTCGACGCCTCCCCCGCACTGGCGGGTGCCCTCGGTGCGGGCTTCGCCGTGGTGGCGATCCTGCTCGACCACCTGGTCGCCCAACGCTCGGCCGTGCTCGCCACCGTGCTGATCGGCGTGATCGGCGCCGTGCCGATGATCGTGACCTTCGGCGACCCGAACGTCGCCTGGTTCGTGGCCCTCGCGCTCACGGCGCTGCTGCTGTTCCGGGTCACCGCGCAGCGCGACGGCTCCTCTCCGCGCCGGAGCTCGCTGTCGGTCGCCGTCGGGGTCGGCGCGGCCGCCGTCGTCTCCGCGCTCGTGGTGACGCCCGCGCTGCCCGTCGCCCCCACCATGGCCGGCACCGGCGTCGGCGTGACCGTCGACGCGTCGCTGCGCCTCGGCGACGACCTGCGCCAGCCCAACCCGGTCGAGGTGCTCACCCTCGCCACCGACGCCGCCTCCGCGCCCTATCTGCGCCTGACCACGCTGTCCCGCTTCGACGGCCGTGTGTGGCAGCCCGACCGCGGCGACCTGCAGTCGCAGGCGGACGGCTTCGGGGAGCCGGAGTGGAGCGAGGGCGTCGCGACCGAGGACGCCACCACGTCCATCCGCATCCTGCGCATGTCGAGCGCCTGGCTGCCGGTGCCGTACCCCGCCACCGACGTGTCGGGATTGAACGGGTCGTGGCGGGTGGCCCCCGAGAACCGCACGCTGTACTCGCGTCGGTCCGACGCCGCCGGCAACGACTACACCGTGAGCTCCACACGCGTCACGCCGACGCTCGAGCAGATCCGTGCGGTCGACGCGGCCCCGCCGCTCGCGGATCCCGACATCGAGGACGTCGAGCTGCCCGGGATCATCGGCGAGCTCGCGGCCGAGGTGACCGCCGACGCGGACACCGACTACGACCGGCTCGTGGCGCTGCAGAACTGGTTCCGCGCGCAGTTCGACTACTCGCTGGAGACGCCGGTGGAGGAGGGCTTCGACGGCACCGGCGCCGACGCCGTCGCCCGCTTCCTGGAGGAGCGCTCCGGGTACTGCGTGCACTTCGCCGGCGCGTTCGCCCTGATGGCCGAGAGCCTCGACATGCGGGTGCGGATCGTGGTCGGGTACCTCCCCGGTTCGCTCACCGACGAGAAGCGCGGAGACGAGTCGATCTTCTCCGTGACGAGCGACCAGCTGCACTCCTGGCCCGAAGTCCTGTTCCCCGGCATCGGCTGGGTGTCGTTCGAGCCCACCGCGTCGCTCGGCGTTCCGACGGCGTTCCGCGCGGGCGAGGCCCAGGGCGGTGCGACCGGCGGGATCACGGAGCCCGCGCCGACCACGGCGCCGCAGACGCAGGAGACGCAGGGCCCCGACGTCGACCGGGGTGACGCGGACCCCGGGTCCGCGGGATCCGGAGAGCTGCGCCGCCTCGACCCGACCCCGGTCGCGCTCGTGACGCTCGGGGTGGTCGTGCTGCTCCTGCTCCCCGGGATCGTGCGGCTCATCGAGCGGCGGATGCGGATGCGTCGCGCGGCCCGAGGCGACGCGGCCGCCGCGTGGGCGGAACTGCGCGACACCCTGCTCGACCTGGCGCTGCCGGTGTCGCACGCCGACAGCCCCCGTGCGCGAGCCGCCGCCCTCGCGCGCGACCGTGGCGCGGACGCCGCAGCCCTGCAGCGCCTCACCACCGCGGTCGAGCGCGCCAACTACGCCCGCCCCGGCGCACAGGGGACCGACGATCTCGCGGAACCCCTGCGTGCGGTGCTGTCGAGCCTGCAGCACAGCGTCGACGGCCCGACCCGGGTGCGCGCGCGACTGCTGCCGCGGTCGCTGTACGCCCCGCGCGGAGCGGATGCGGCGCTGCTGGCCTGAGCGCCCCCGCGGGTGATCAGGACGCGGCGGCCTCGGCGGGGTGCGCGGCACAGCGCACGGTGTCGCAGTCGTCGCACACGACGAACTGCGCCCGGCACGAGAGGTCGGGGCAGTTCGCGGTGCGCTTGGTCGCGGCGCCGCAGCCCGCGCAGCGACCGATCACCCGGGCGTGATCGCTGAAGTCGACGGAACCGCGGCCGTCGAACACGTACAGCGAGCCGTCCCACAGTCCGTCGTCGCCGAACTTCTCGCCGTAGCGCACGATGCCGCCCTCGAGCTGGTACACCTCGCCGAACCCGCGGGCCGTCATCAGGCTCGACAGCACCTCGCAGCGGATGCCACCCGTGCAGTACGTCACGACGGGCTTGCCCTTCAGGTCGTCGTAGACCCCGGAGTCGAGCAGGTCCACGAAGTCGCGCGTGGTCTCGGTGGCGGGCACGACCGCGCCGCGGAAGCGCCCGATCTGCGCCTCGAGCGCGTTGCGACCGTCGAAGAACACGACCTCCTCGCCGCGCTCGGCCACGAGCTCGTGCAGCTGTTCCGGGGTGAGTCGCGCTCCGCCGCCGACGACGCCGTGCTCGTCCACGCGCAACTCGCCGGGCGCCCCGAACGACACGATCTCGTCGCGCACCTTCACGCTCAGCTTCGGGAAGTCGAGGCTGCGGCCGTGCTCGTCCAGCCCTGTGCCCTCGCTCCACTTGAGGTCGACGTCGCGGAACGGCGCGTACGACCGGAACGAGCGCGCCCACTTCTTGAGTGCGGGGAGATCGCCACCGAGGGTGCCGTTGATGCCGTCCTTCGAAATCAGCAGTCGTCCCCGCAGTCCCAGCGCCTCGCCGAGGTCGCGCTGCCACACCCGTATCGCCTCGGGATCGGCGAGCGGGGTGAAGGCGTAGAAGAGGACGATCTTGGGGGTTGCCACCCCGGAATCCTACGTCGCCGACCTGACCGCGGCCGGGGTCAGAGGCGGTCACGTGACGTCGCGGCTCAGGAACGCGAGGCTCCCCCCGCCGACGGCCGCGAGCACCCAGGCCGCCGTCAGCCCGGCCGGGAAAAGGCCGTACAGCTGATCGCCCGTGGAGAGCCCGACGGCGGTCACGTCGAACCCGAGGGTCTGGAGGAACGCGAGCAGCGGAAGACTCGCGGCCCCGGCGCTCCAGAACAGCGCGACGAGCGTCGCGACCCCGAGCGACAGGGACGTGACGAAGAGCGCGACGAGGTGGGCCTGGACGATCATCCCGATCCCCACTCCCCACAGGCCGGCGAGGGCACCGAGCGCGAGAGTGGCGCCCACCGCCGCTGCGTCCAGGGGAATGCCGCCCATCGTGGCCCACAGCACGACGTGGCCGCCGAGGAGTGCGACGAGCGCGACGGCCGCTCCCCCGATCGCCGACGTCGGCAGCCGGACCAGAAGGACCGCCCACCGCGGCAACAGCATCAGACGCTGCGCGATGACGCCGTCGCGCCGATCGACCGTGTACCGGAACGAGCCGTAGACCGCCGCGAGAACGGCCGCGGAGGTCGCCAGGACGGTGTGGAGCGGCGCGGTGAGGGTGTCACGGACACCGGCAGGGGCATCCGCGAGCTCTGAGGGAATGCTCGCCGCGAGCGGGAGCGAGATCACGAGCGCCGCCACCGCCGCACCGAGCAGTACGAGGTCGCCGCCGACGTCGCGCGCCTGCGCACGCAGAGCCCGACCGATCACGCGACGGCCCGGCGTCCTCGCGCCCACGCGATCCCGACCAGACCGCCCGTCCACACGAGCGCGACGCCCAGCGCCGGAAGGAGGTCGAGCAACCGCCCCTGATACGCGGGGGCTCCGATCGCGGCGAGGACCATGCCGGGCGAGTACCTCGCGACCTCCGGCGCCGTCCGCAGCAGCGCGAACTCCACGGCCAGCGGATAGGCGAGGAGGATCGCCGCCGTCACGTAGTAGTTCCGGGTGATCCAGCCGATCGCACCTCCGAGGAGAGCGCCGAGGACGGCGCCGACGAGCGCGCCTCCGTACATTCCCCAGGCGTCGTCGCCGAGGACGAAGGACTGCCCCTCCCGTGTCAGGAGGATCGCGGCGGCCGCCGTCCAGAGCACGCAGATGACGAGAGAGGTGCCGACGGCGACCAGCGCCCCCGCCACGAGCTTGCCCGCGAAGGCGCGCCGGAACCCCACGGCGACGAGGGTACGGTCCATCGAGCCGTAGTAGTACTCGCGGGTGACGGTGTAGGCGCCCACGAACGCGGCCGAGAGGGCCGTCCAGGCGAGGGGCTGCAGAACCTGGAGTGTCGCGGCGGCGGGCTCGAGGCCCGCGAGGTCGAAGTGCGAGCCATCCGAGCAGAGAACGTACACCGGCAGCAGGACGGCGACCAGGAAGATCGCGAGCACGGAGAAGCCGCTCACCGAACGCAGCAGCTCGCTGCGAATCACCGACGTCACGCCGACACCCCCTCGATCAATTCGAAGTACCTGCTCTCCAGCGACTCGGCGTCGCTCGTGACGAGATCCCGCAGCGGCCCCGCGAACAGGGCGCGACGCTTGAGCACGACCACCTCATCGACCACCTGTTCGAGCTCGGGAAGCTGATGGCTCGCGATAAGCACCGTGCCGGCACGGTCGGCGAAGCTCCGTAAAAAGCCGCGAAGCCAACGAATGCCGTCCGGATCCAGCCCGTTCGCCGGCTCATCCAGGATCAGTGTCCGCGGCGAGCCGACGAGCGCGGTCGCCAAGCCCAGTCGCTGCGCCATCCCCGTCGAGTAGGTCTTGACGCGGCGGCGGGCGTCGGGCGCGAGTCCCACCTCGTCCAGCACCTCATCCACGCGCTGCGACGGAGCCCCCGCCGCCAGCCGGGCGATCTCCAGATGCCGTCGCCCCGTGATGCCCACCTCGAACCCGAACCCGTCCATGTGGACTCCGACGTGCGTCGCGGGGTTCTCCAGCGACGCGAACGGGCGGCCGTCGATGAGGCACTCCCCCTCCGTCGGTCGCAGCAGCCCGACGATCGCTCGGAGGGTGGTCGACTTACCCGCCCCGTTCGGGCCGAGCAGCCCGACGATCGACCCGCGCGGCACCCCGAATGAGAGCCCATCGACCGCCGCCCGATGGCCATACCTCTTGGTGAGCCCTCGGACCTCGATCGCCCGATCCTTCCTGTTCATCCTTCTCCTACCTTTCGTCCATGAGAGTCGACAACGGCTCGGTCACTCCCGCCGTCCAGAGCGCGTGCCACAGATCGGTCGTTCCCAGATGAGCACGCGCCTGCCCGGTGCCCGGCGGGGCCGGGTGGTCTGGGGATAACTCGACGACGCCGATACTCACCGCGGCGACGGAGACGTCGGGGGCGGACACGGGGACCAGCGCGTCCAACGGCACCGTCACCGGGGTCGGGGACCGGTGCACGACCGTCCCGGTGCCGATCACCGCGCTCCCGAGGATCCCGCTGGTCATCAGGTCGACGCGGGTGCCGTCGGGGATTCCGGAAGCGCGTCCTCCTCCGGCCTGCACGAGCGACATCCGGCCGTCATGCGTCCAGAAGCCGAGCGTGACCGTGCGTGGCACGGGGATCAGGGCACCGGCGATGACGACAGCGCCGGTCATCACGGCGAGCACGGTCGCGAATCGGACTCGGGACACTCCGGCCCGGAGCACGCGCACGAGCGCCCGAAGCACGATCGTCAGCCCGGTGATCGCCACGATGACCTCCAGAGCGAGCGTGAGGACGGAGAGCACCGGGCCGCCCGCGGTACCCGCCTTCGCCACCCGTGCAACAGCGAGGAACACCAACACGCACGGCGTGAACAGGCTCGCCAGACCGAACGGCACGCTCCACCACGGCGGCACTCGCTTCTCCGACCGCCCACCCCCGAAGAGGAGCCGGACCAGGCGGTCCGAGGCATCGCGGATCGTGCGTTCGCGCAGATTCGGCTCGTCGAGAGCACTCATGAGCGCGATGTATCCGTCGAAGCGCACGAAGGGGATGAGATTGATCAGGACGATGAGGACGCACGAGACACCCGCCAGCAGCACGGCCTGACGAAGCTCGGACGGCGGGAGCGCGAGAGCGGCGACCAGAGCGACTCCGGCGGCCACCACGTGCACGGCTGGTCCGGCGAGGGCGACCGACACGCGTTGCCCACGGTCGCGGAGACGCCAGCCGTCCGTCACATCGACGAAGAACGCGGGAGCGAGATAGAAGATCATGAAACCGGCCCGACGGGGCGTGCCGCCGAAGCCGGTGAGTGTGAGGCCGTGGGCCGTCTCGTGGAGCAGGGTGAGCAGCCCGAGCACGATGACGGTGCCGAGGAGGGCGGCCAGCGGCACCGGTGTCACGACGACCCGGACGACATCCGCCGCCTGAAGAAGGGCGGCAACAGCCCCGAGCCCGGCCATGACGACCGGGATCAGCATCACCCTCTTGGGAAGCGACGGGAGCAGACGGTGCAACCGTCGGAAGAGCTCGGGCGCACGCAGGGTCGCGACCTGCAGGGTGAGCGGGGCACGATACGACAGCCGCCCCGGCGGGATTCTTCCTGCGCCCTCCAGCAATCCGCTCGCTCGGAAGCGCTCGACGAGTCGAAGGAAGCTTTCCGAGGACTCGGACGGTGCGAAGCGGGTGCGGAGGACGTGGAGCGGTGTCTCGCCGTCCATCGCCTCCAGCAGATCGACGACGGAGCGCGAGACCCGCGACGTCGGAACGCCGTGCACGGACGCGACCCACACCGCGTCCTCCCCGACACGTTCGAAGGAGACGTCTGCGGAGCGCACGGGACGGTCCTCGGCACCCAGCGGGGCGGTCCCGCGAAAGCGCTGCCGGTGGGGCGGCTCAGGCGACGGCATCGTCAGCCGCGATCGTCGTGGAGGAAACCGCGGACGTCGTCACCATCACGATCTCCGCACCCTGCGGAGACCGTACGGGAGAAACGTTCGGTTCCTCGAACCCGGCGTCCGCGATCTCACGGCAGATCTCATCCAGGCCGAGAACCTGCAGGCGGCTCGTGAACACCGTCACCCTTCCCCCCGGTACCAGATCGTCCGCGCGCAGCCAGTTCACGAGTCGGGCGGAGCCGTCGTCCTCGATCTGCTGGCTGAACAGATACCTCTCCGCGCCATCCGGCCCCGGGACCCAGATCTTCTCGGTCCTCGTCACGCGCAGTTCCGCTTCCGCGATGGCCCCCGCCAGCGTGAATGCGAAGAGACCGCCCGGAGCGAGGTGCCGCCGAACGGCGGCGTACAGCGCAGCGCGGTCTTCCCCGTTCAACAGGGTGAGAGAGGTGGCACCCAGGATGACCAGGCGGAAGCGTCGCGCGAGCGTGAAGTCGCGCATGTCCGCCACGACGCACTCCACGGCGGATTCCCCCGGGAGGACGTGCCGCACGAGGGCCAGCATGTCGGCCGACAGGTCGAGCGCGATCACGCGCCGGCCCGAGCGCACCAGAGGGATCGTGAGCCGTCCGCTTCCCGCCGCGAGGTCGAGGATCGGACCCTCGGTCTTCCGCGCGAGCGCGAGCACCTCCCGGATCTCGGCACGATCGGAGCCGACGAGCCGTTCGTAGAAGGTACTGCCCGCAGCCGCGTACAGGTCCTCCGGCACGGCGTGCGCGCCGACCGCGCGGAGCCGTGCGGCCACCGCCTCCGTGATCAGATCTGCCATTCGTCTTCGCCTTCCCGGTGTGAGCGGGCGCGGGCCCCCGCCTGCGGCCCGCACCCTTCTGTCAGGTGGCGATCGCCACCGCCCCGCCGATGATGGCGATGATGTAGCTGGCGTGCTCCCACCACTCCATCGGTGTGTCGAGTTGCTCGAGCTCCACGAACTCGATCGATGCCTTCTGCACTGTGCACCTCCTTGGGCACTCGTCCGAGTGCGTCTCCTACGTCAGAGCGAGGATCCCGATGATCACTCCGACGGCGAAACCCCGCATGAAGTCATCGCCGTCGTTGAGCGCGTCCATGGCCTCGAGTTCTGTGAACTCGAGCGTCGGCGTCGCAGCGTGCATGCTCACCTCCCTTCGCTCTCTCCCGCCGTCAAGTCAGATCACGTGGCCATCGCCGCGCCCGCACCGATGAGGATCAGAGCACCGATGACGCCCTTGTAGAAGCTGTCCCAGCTCGGGGCCTCCATGGGATCCAGCTCTTCGAATCGGATGCACGTGTCACTGCGTGGTTCCATCTCGTTCACCTCCTTCCTTCGTCGATCGTCCGGCTTTCGCCGCTGCGTTTCGGAGGCTCCATCTGCCGTCGCCCAGCACAGCGCGGAGGTCTCCCGCGTCGAGCCCGTGGAGCATCGGCCGACGCCCGCCCCACGACTGCTCGGCGGCCTCGGCGATGCTGTGCAGGAGCGCTGCGGCCGGCCGGGGCGGACTCGGAATCCGCCACCGCTCGAGCAGCGCGTCGATGCCGTCCGCCGGGTCGAGGGGAAGGGCCACCGCGTGAGCGACACGCGCCCAGAAGTCCGCGAGACTCTCCCGGTCACCCCAGCGAGCGTCGCCCGCTCCGATTCGGCGCCAGACCGCGCCGATGACCGCCGCCGTCGCGACCATCTTGCGCACGCCCAGGTGAGAGGAAACCTCGTTCGCCAGATACCAGTGCCGCGCGCTGAAGGGATCGCCTCCACGCAGCGCCGCGCTGCGCTGCGTGGCTCCGCTCAGACGCGCGAGGCGCTGTCTCCCCGAGGGCGATCCGGCGTCGTGCGCCGCGGTCTCGAGCAGGGCCCTTCCGAGAGCGACGGCGTCGCTGTCGGCCCTCGGGCTTCGTTGGACGCTGGTCGCCGCACCCGCGATGCGCAAGAACGCCTCCAGCGCTCCCTCGCGCACCGCACCCGGGCTGAGGGTGGAGAAGTTCCACGGGTCGACCAGGGCGTGGCGGGGGCGGAGGGCGCGGCCGACGATCAGTCGAGAGCCCCGTTCGTTCGTGAGGATGCCGACGCCGTTCGTCTCCGACGAGGTCCCCAGCGTCGTCGGCACGGCCACGAGGTCGACGGGCGGGAGTGCGTCGGGCAGGACGGTGAGCGCGGACAGCCGCGCGTGCCCGATGGCGTAGTCGAGGAGATGACCCCGGGCCAGCGCGAGCGCGGCGATCTTGCCCGCGTCGAGGATGCTTCCACCTCCGACGGCCACCACCACCTCCGGCGGGCGGTCCATCATCTCGCGAGCGATCGCGAGGACCGCTCTGACATCGGCGCGCCCGGTGTCGAGTGTCCGCGTGCGCACCGAGCGTCCGGTGGGAAGCGGGAGCACCGCGGCCGGATCTGCGATGACGAGCGCCTCACGCCCTGCCGTCAGCTGACGCGTCATCCGACGGGCGATCCCCGGTCCGTGCCAGAGAGTCGGAACGCGACCCGCGAATCCGCTGGTCATGAGAGCGCCCCACGTGCCTCGGCGAGGCCGGCGCGGACGGCGGTGTCGACCTCTCGCAGCTCCGGCGCGCCGAAACCGTACGCCGGGATCAGCTCGATCGCACTGGGCCCCGGATGCACGACGACACCGTGATCGGCGATCGCGGAGACGACCCGCAGGACGGCGGCTCCGGAGAGCTCCTGACCGTGCTCGTCACGAAGGGCAAGCCCGACGAAACACCCGCGACCGGTGCTGTCGGCGATCAGCTGCTCCGTCTTCCACGACCGCACCAGGTTCTGCAGTTCGACGGCCAGCGCCTGTGTCGCCGACTCCACGTCGATACGACGCAGCTCATCGATCACGGCGAGGATCGCTGCCGCGCACATCGGGGTCCCCGCTTGCGTCTCCCCGTGCACGAACGTCCATCCGCCGTCTGTGAATGCGACGGCGATCTCTTGCCCCACCAGGAGTGCGGCGGCCCCCATCGCGCCGTTGGTCAACGCTTTCGACAGGATGAGCACGTCGGGTGCGGCGGGCCAGGTGTCGGTCGCGAACATCGTGCCCGTGCGGCCGAAACCCGTCGCGACCTCGTCGGCGACGACGAGGAAGCCGTACTCCTCGCGCAGGGCGAGAAGGCGATCGACGAACGCGTCGGAGAGCGCGTGCGCGCCGCTGCCCAGGATCGGTTCCACGACGACCGAGGCCACCCGCGAGCCCTCCCGTGCCATCAGGGTCGCCAGCTCCTCACCGTCGTCGTGCGCCGACACGTGCCGCACGGAGCGGCGGTCGACGGCGTACACGGACTGCAGGAGATCGTCACCGCTCAGGGCGTGACTGCCGTACATCGTGCCGTGATAGCTGCCGCGGAGGCCGACGCTGATCGTCCGGTCCCGGCGCCCCTTCTGCGCCCAGTACTGGCGGACGAGTTTCATGGCTGCGTCGTTCGCCGCCCCGCCGGAGGTGGAGAAGATCACGCGGCGGTAGCGGAGCGAGCCGGCGAGGTCGATGAGAGCGTCCGCAGCGTGTTCGGCGTAGCGATGCGGAGCCCGGAAGAGGGAGAGATACGAGGCGTCGCGGCTCGCCCGACTCACGGCTTCGGCCACGGCAGGGTTGCCGAAGCCCAGCGGGACGTTCCACAGCCCGCTCGTCGCACAGAGCCGCGTCGAGCCGTCCGCGAAGGCAATCCGATGACCCGCGGCTCCGACCGCGACCCGGTCCGGCGCGAAGGTCGTGTCCGCCGGCAGCATCGAGGTCCAGAGGGCGTGCGGCGCGCTCACCGCACGGCTCCTGTCGTCGAGGACGAGTCGACGGCTCGCCGCCCGCAGTGCACGCCGAGCGCATCGATCGCTTCGAGGCAGAGCGAGAGCGCCTGGGACTTCGGCACCTCGAGCTGTCGCGCCACGCGCGCGGCCGCACTCTCCGTATCGCTGGA
This sequence comes from Microbacterium sp. NPDC055599, assembly GCF_053618975.1. Lineage (NCBI taxonomy): Bacteria > Bacillati > Actinomycetota > Actinomycetes > Micrococcales > Microbacteriaceae > Microbacterium > Microbacterium sp. NPDC055599. The sequence goes on from NZ_JBSHIM010000002.1 coordinate 137,316, forward strand.
CGTCTGCGTGACCGCCACGACCCTGGCCGTGTCGGGGGACAGCAGCTGCCGGCGCCGCGTCGTGAGATCCGCGAGCAGAAACCCGTCCCCCGTCTCGAGGAGAAGCGGATCGGCGGTCCGGGGTTCGGCATCGCAGAGCCCGTCGTCGAAGGGCGTCCAGCCGAAGCCCGCGATCGCCGCGTCGGTGCTCGCGAGGGAGAGGGTTCTCATCAGCTCCAGTGCCGTGAGGTATCGCCCGACCCAGCCCCGCGTGCGGAGGTCGTCGAGCACCCTGTCTCGGGGCATGACTCCGCCCACCAGGGCGGCCCCCGGCAGCGCTGCAGCGAGAAGAGACGGCAGCTCGGTGACCGCACCGACCACCTCGCCCTGCATGCCCGCCGAGACCCGCCCGTCGCTGCGGACGCGGACGGCACTCGGACGCATCAGCGCTACGGGAGAAGCGAGCGCGACGCGGTCCGCGAGGAGCACGCGGGCATCGAGCAGGGCGGCGGGAAACACGCCGGTGCGTCGAGCGAGCTCCGCATCGTCGAGGAATGCCCGCCAGCTCGTCTCATCGGAGAATCCGACGACGATCGGTCCCACGATCTGTACGAAGGCCGCCGCGATGTAGTCCTGGCGCTCGACGCCGTGCGGGCCGAGGAACAGCTCATCGCCGATGTCGTCCCACCCACCCCCGTAGCGGATGACCTCGGCGTGGGTCTCGCACGGCTCACTCCCATCCGGCAGGAAGACCGCGTCGCGGCCTTCGGCGGCCGCCAGGACCTGGCGGGCGGGGGCGTTCCGATCCACGAAGAACACCCGCGAGTAATGATGGCGCTCACCGGTTATCCACTCGCGCAGAGCGCGCGCACCGAAGATCTCATCGCCCGACATCAGGGCGTCCCTCTTTCTTGCGCTCGCATGATTCCCCCGGGGTGCGACCTCCCCAGTGTCGGTCGCGTCCTCACTTGAGGTTATACAGCACCCTCGTGAGGTGCAATATTACACATCTGCCTCTTCGGATGACGTCCCCGGGCCCGGTCACGCGCACCACATCGCATCGGATAGGATGGACAGGTTGTTCCCTGGTGACGTGTCCGAGCGGCCGAAGGAGCACGCTTGGAAAGCGTGTGTTGTGCAAGCAACCGCGGGTTCGAATCCCGCCGTCACCGCCAGAAAGCCAGAAGGGTCTCCGCGCCAGCGGGGGCCCTTCTGGCTTTCTCCCGAGCATCGTGGGATTCGGGGAGGAGTGAGCGCAGCGAGCACCGGAGTCCCGCGTCACCGCCAGAAACGAGAAGGCCCCCGACGTTGCGGGGGCCTTCGTCGTCGGATGGGGAGGCGTCAGCGCGCCCCGGCCTCGTCATCGAAGCGCACGCCGTAGGTGATGCCGCCGGGGGTCTCCGCGAGACGGGTCATGCCGAGCCGGTCGTAGAACGCCGCCGCACCCGCGTTGGCCGGATCCATGCCCAGGTGCAGGGCGGGCACACCGCGGCGGCGGAGCTCGTCGAACAGCGTCTCCACCAGGCGTCGCCCCATCCCCTGCCCCTGCGTCTCGGGCAGCAGGTCGATGTGCAGGTGGGCCGGGTACGCGGCGGCGTGCGGCTCGGCGCCGGGCTCGCGCGTGTAGGCGTAGTCGATCAGGCGGCTCTCGCGTCCGTCCACGGCCTCGGGGCGCGGGTAGCGCTCGCGGAACGGAGGCCACCACACGTCGCGGAACCAGGCGTAGAACGCGTCGGTGTCGTCGGTCGCGACGAGGTAGCCGATCGCCCGGCCGTCGTCTCCCTCCACGACCCACGCGAGGTCGGGGTGGCGCTCCACGTACGGCACGGCGAACAGCGCGCCCCACAGGTCGTCGTCCGACAGGATGCCGGTGGCGTCACCGCCGGCATCGGCGGTCTTGAGACAGATCTCGTACATCGCGGCACGGTCGGTGGGCCGGTAGGGGCGGATACGCGCCACGGAGCACTCCTCGGGTCGGGTCAGGTCTGGCTCAGCCTATCGGCGCGGGCCGCACGGTCCGCCACGTCGGCGCGCACCCACGGCAGCAGCCAGGCGGCGAGCGCCAGCACCACACCCGCACCGACGAGAGCGCCGCCGAGCGTGTCCGTCGCCCAGTGCACCGACAGGAACGTGCGCGACAGCGCCATCGCCAGCACCCAGACCGCTCCGGCGATCGCCGTCCAGACGCGGGGGAAGAGGACCCAGACGACCACCGCGATGGTCGCGGCGTTCGCGGTGTGCCCGGACGGGAAGGAGCCGTAGTCGCTCACCACGAGCATGTCGTCGGGACGAGCGCGCCCGAAGATGTTCTTCAGCAGCTGCACCGCTCCGGCACTCGCGAGGAAGCAGATCGCTGCGAACAGCGCCCCTCGCCAGCGCCGCAGCAGCAGGAGGATCAGGATCGCCAGGAGCGGGACCCCGAGGATGGCGACCCAGCCGCCACCGATCCAGTTCAGCACCAGGGCGAAGTCGAGCATCCAGTCGGCACGGATGCGCACGATCGTCTCGTTCCACCACCGGTCGAACCCGAAGGTCTGCGGGGAGGTGAGCACGACGACCGCGCCCAGTGCGGTGGCCAGGAGCAGGCAGGCGACGCCCCACCAGAGCAGCATCCGTCGATTCATCGTCCTATTCTGACCGATGCTCGGGCGACCTCAGGGCGTCAGCATGCCGACGGTGCGCGGGCGCACCACGAACCACAGGGCGAGGATGCCCACCGCGGCGCAGCCCACCATGACCGAGGCCATGGTGGTCGCGGTGATCCCCGCGTCCTGCGAGATCCAGCCCACCAGCGGCGAGATGAGCCCCGCGACGCCGAAGTTCGTCGCGCCGATGATCGACGCGGCGGTGCCTGCGGCCTTGCCGTGACGGTCGAGCGCGAGCACCTGCACGTTCGGGAACGTGAAGCCGCAGGCGGTCATGAACACGAACAGCGGGATCACGGTCCCCCACAGGCCGAGGCCGAGCTGGTCGGTGATGACGATGGCGGAGGCGGCGAGTAGCAGCACCGCAGTGGAGTACGCCATGACCCACTGCGGCCCGAAGCGCGCGGCGAGGCGCGACGCGGTCTGCACGCCGATCACGACGCCGAGGGAGTTCACCGCGAACAGCAGCCCGTACTGCTGCGGGTCGAGCCCGTGCGTCACCTGGAACAGGAACGGCGACGCCGACAGGTACGAGAACAGGCCGGAGAACGTCATGCCGCCGATCACGAGCACCCCGAGGAACACCCGGTCGGTCAGCACGGACCGGTACCGCTCGCGCATGGTCGCGCCACCGGGGTCCTTGCGTCGCGCGACCGGGAGGGTCTCCCGGATGAACAGCACCGTCGAGACGAGCATCACCACGCCGTAGGCCGCGAGCACGCCGAAGATCCCGCGCCAGGGCATGAGCGTCAGCAGCCACGAGCCGATCAGCGGGGCGATCACGGGTGCCACGCCGGACACGAGCGCGAGCCGCGAGAGCATCACCACCAGGCGTCGCCCGCCGAACAGGTCGCGCACCACGGCCATCGCGACCACGCCGCCCGCCGCGGCGCCGATGCCCATCAGCACCCGGGCAGCACCGAGCAGCGGCAGGTCGGGGGCGAACGCGGCACCGAGGCTGGCCAGCACGTGCAGCGCGGTCACGGCGATGAGCGGAGTGCGGCGGCCGATCTTGTCGCTGAGCGGTCCGACGATGAGCTGACCGAGCGCGAAGCCGATCATGGTGCCGGTCAGGGTGAGCTGGATCGCGGCGGCCGTGGTCTGGAAGTCCTCCTCCAGCACGGGGAACGCGGGCAGGTAGAGGTCGATCGTGAACGGCCCGAGGGCCGTGAGGGCTCCGAGCAGAATGATCGTGAGCGTGCGACGTCCGAGCGGGATCGCGTCGCCCGGGTGCAGCATGATCGGCGCGGTGGCCGGGTTCGATCCGAGCGTGCGGATGGCGCCGGTGGGCGACGAGGTGCGGATGCTGCCGGTCGCGGTGCGTTCGGGCGCGGGCCCGGGGGTGGTCGGAGTGCTGTCGGTGCGAGGGGCGTCGGACACGAGGTCCTTCCAGAATCGGCGGAGCGTGGTCGAATCGATTCGGCCAGGGGAACCCTTCATGCTACCGTCGCCGCCTCGTCCAGCGGGACGGCAAACGCACCCCCGGAGCGCTCCGGGGGTGCGTCGTCGATCCCGTACGGGGAGTGCTGAGGCCGGTCAGCCGAGGCGCGCGAGGCCCTCCTCGAGATCCGCGATCAGATCCGTGACGTCCTCGATGCCGACCGACAGCCGCACCACGTTCTCGGGCACCGCGAGCTCGGTCCCGCGCACCGAGGCGTGCGTCATCTCGGGCGGGTAGCCGATCAGCGACTCGACCCCGCCGAGCGACTCGGCCAGCTGGAACACGCTCGTGCTCTCCGCGAACGACCGCGCCGCCTCGGCACCGGCCGCGAGCCCGAGCGACAGCATGCCGCCGAAGCCGCTCATCTGCCGCGCCGCCACCGCGTGACCCGGGTGCGACGACAGGCCCGGGTAGTACACCTCGGCGAACTCCGGTCGCGCGGCCGCCCACTCCGCGATCGCCTGGGCGTTCTCGGAGTGCTGCCGCATGCGCACCGCGAGGGTCTTGATGCCGCGGGTGGTGAGCCAGGCGTCCAGCGGCGCCGAGACCGCACCCACCGCGAACTGCTGGAACTTGACCGGCTCCACGAAGCGGTCGTCGCCGAACACCACGGCCCCGCCGAGCACATCGGAGTGCCCGCCGAGGTACTTCGTGGTGGAGTGCACGACCAGGTCGGCGCCGAGCGCCAGCGGCTGCTGCAGCGCGGGCGACGCGAACGTGTTGTCCACCACCACGAGCACCCCGGCCGCGTGGGCGATCTCGACGATCAGCGCAATGTCGACCACCTTCAGCAGCGGGTTGCTCGGCGTCTCCAGCCAGACGATCCGCGTCTCGGGGCGGATCGCCGCCCGGAGGGCATCCGGGTCGGACAGCTCGGCGGTCGTGGTGACGATGCCCCACGGCGCCAACACCTTCGTCAGCAGACGGTAGGTCCCGCCGTAGACGTCGTTGCCGAGCAGCACGTGGTCGCCCGGCTTCAGGATGCCGCGCAGCAGCGCATCCTCCGCGGCGAGCCCCGACGCGAACGACAGCGCGCTCACGCCGCCCTCCAGAGCCGCGAGCTGCGTCTCCAGCGACGACCGCGTCGGGTTGCCCGCGCGGTTGTACTCGTAGCCGTCGCGGAAGCCGCCGATGCCGTCCTGCACGTGGGTCGAGGACTGATAGATCGGTGGGATGATCGCCCCGGTGGTCGGGTCGGGCGCTTGGCCCGCGTGGATGGCTCGGGTGGCGAAGGCGTGCTCGGACATGTCTTCAGCCTACGACCGGGCTTCGCGCGCCGACGGCCCCTGTTACGCCCCGCGTCAGCGCGACAGGTACGCCAGCAGGTCCTGCCGGGTGAGCACCGTGTGCGGCTTGCCGTCTTCCGTCACCAGCAGCGCGTCGGCCTCGGCGAGGGCCGCCCTGGCCTGCGCGACCGGCGCGTGGATGCCGACCAGCGGCAGCCGCTCCCCCACGTGCGCACCGACCGCATCGCTGGGCTCGGCGTCGCCGCGGAACAGCAGGTCGAGCAGGCCCTTCTCGTCGACGGTGCCCACGACCTCGCCCATCATCACGGGTGGCTCGGCGCTCAGCACGACGAGCTGCGACACGTCGTACTCCGTCATCATGCGGATCGCCTCCAGCACGGTGTCGGTGGGATGCGCGTGGACGAGGTCGGGCAGCCCGTGTCCCGTCCGCGACGGGCGGGCGGCCAGCACGTCCGCGACGGTCTCGCCCTCCTCCACCTCGCTGAAGCCGTACGAGCGCATCCAGCCGTCGTTGAAGATCTTTCCGAGGTAGCCGCGCCCCCCGTCGGGCAGCAGCACGACCATCACCGCCTCCGCGGGCAGGTCGCGGGCCACCCGCAGGGCGCCGACCACGGCCATGCCGCTCGACCCGCCGACCAGGATGCCCTCCTCGCGCGCCAGCCGTCGAGTCATCGCGAAGGCCTCGGCGTCGCTCACGGCCACGATCTCGTGCGGCACGGAGGGGTCGTAGGCGCCGGGCCAGATGTCCTCCCCCACGCCTTCGACCAGGTACGGCCGCCCGGTGCCTCCGCTGTAGACGCTGCCCTCTGGATCGACGCCGACGATGCGCACGCGGCCGTCCGACACCTCGCGGAGGTAGCGCCCCGTGCCCGTGATGGTGCCGCCCGTGCCCACTCCGGCGACGAAGTGCGTGACCGTGCCCTCGGTGTCGCGCCAGATCTCCGGCCCGGTCGTCTCGTAGTGGCTGCGCGGACCGTTCGGGTTCTCGTACTGGTTGGGCTTGAACGCCCCGGGGATCTCCCGCGCCAGCCGGTCGCTCACGCTGTAGTACGACTCGGGGCTGTCGGCGGCGACGGACGTGGGCGTGACCACGACCTCGGCCCCGTACGCGCGGAGCACGTCGATCTTGTCCTCGCCGACCTTGTCGGGCACGACGAACACGCACCGGTAGCCGCGCTGTTGTGCGACCAGCGCGAGGCCCACCCCGGTGTTGCCGCTGGTGGGCTCGACGATCGTGCCGCCGGGGGCGAGGTCGCCGTTGGCCTCGGCCGCATCGATGATCCGGGTCGCGATGCGGTCCTTCGCCGAACCGCCGGGGTTGAGGTACTCGAGCTTGACGAGCACCGTGCACGCGATGCCCGCCGTGACGCGCTGGAGCTTCACGAGGGGCGTGTCGCCGACCAGGTCGACGATCGATTCTGCGTAGGCCATGAGCCCAGAATACGGCGGCACCACGGCGCCCACGCGGGTGTGACGACGCCGACGGGCCGCCCGTCGTGGCGGGTATACCGGGTGATCGCCGCTGCGATGCTAGCCTGCCCGCGCGGCGGGGAGTCCATCGGAAGCGGCGGGGACCCCGTGAAGGAGCACCACCATGTCCATCCGACCATCGAGCCCCTGGATCCGCGCCGCCGCCGCCCTGGCCCTCGGCTGCCTCCTGCCGCTCGCCGCGGCCACCGGCGAACAGGCTCTCGCCGCGAGCGGGTCCCCCGCGCGACCGGCCACCCGCGACGCCGGCACCTCCCCCGACCGTCATCGCCACGAGCCGCTCATCATCGCCCATCGCGCGGGCACGGCCGACTACCCCGAGAACACCCTGGAGGGCATCCGCGGCTCGCTCGACGACGGCGCCGACGGACTCTGGCTCACGGTGCAGCTGTCGAAGGACGGCGTGCCGGTGCTGTACCGCCCGGTCGACCTCGCCGCGAACACCGACGGCACCGGCACGGTCGCGGAGCACACCGCCGACGAGCTGACCGGGTTGAACGCCGGCTGGAACTTCCACCCCCGCGGCAGCACCGACACGCCCTACCGCTCGGGTGCGGCACTGCTGCCCACCCTCCGCCGGGCGCTGGCCGAGGTGCCGGCGGATCGACTGCTGTTCCTCGACCTCAAGCAGGCGAACCCGGAGCCGCTCGTGCAGGCCGTGCTCGCGGTGCTGCGCGAGACCCACCGCACGGCGAACACGGTCGTATACTCCACCGACGCGGTAGCGAGCGGCGCGGCCAGGACGGCCGGAGACGTGCAGGTCGCCGAGGACCGCGACCTCACGCGCGAGCGGCTGCTCGAGATCGCCCTGGCCCACCACTGCGACGCGCCTCCGGCCGCGGGGACGTGGATGGCGTTCGAGGACCGGCGGACGGTCGCCGTGAGCGAGACGTTCACCTCGGGCACCGCGACGACCGAGGTGGAGGTGACGCCGTGGGACCGCGAGTCGGTCGCGTGTCTCGACCCGAAGGACCGCGTGAACCTGATGGTGATCGGCGTGACGGACGCGGAGCGGTACCGCGAGCTCGGTCGCCTGGGCATCGACGCCGTGCTGGTCGACTCTCCCCGCGACGCGGTGGCGTGGCGAGACGGCCGCTCCCGCTGAACCGGCACGGGTATGACCGAAGGGGCCGGGCACCTGGTGGTGTCCGGCCCCTCCGTGTGCCCCCTCGGCTTCGGCTTCTGTTCCTCCTCACGACCGCGGCGGGTGCCGCGGCGCGTGTCCGTGGCGGGTTATCGCGGCATGGTGAGGGCGGCGTCGAAGGTGAGGTCGGGTGTGCCGCGGTAGTTGGCGTGGACCGACGCGGCCAGCACGTTGGTCCCCTCCTTCACCAGCGTCGCCGGAACCTGGAACGTCACCCGCGCCCCCGCCGCGGTCGTCGCCCGCGGCGCCGCCGTCGCATACGTGTTCTGCGTGATCGACCCGGCGGGCAGGTTCGCCCGCCCCAGCTCCACCCCGTTCAGATACAGCACCACCCCGTCATCGGCGATCACCGACACCGTCCCGTCCTTCACCGACGCCGCATCCGACACGGTGAACGACGTCCGGAACTGCGCACTCAACGGGTTCGTGGCCAGGTTCGACGGATCGATGTTCGTCGCCACCGTCGCCCCCCGCCCCAGCACGCCCTTGCCGACTGCCCACGACGACGCATCGAACCCTGTCGTGTTCCAGTCGCCCGGCAACGCATCACCGGAGTACCGCCACGACCAGGCCGACCCGTTCGGCACCGACACCGCCGGGCCCACCGGAGCCGCAGCCGTCGTCGTCGCCTGCACCGTCGCCGGAGTCGACGCCACCCCCGCAGCCGACACCGCCGTCACCGCATACGTATACGCCGTCCCCGCCACCAAACCGGTATCCGTGAACGAGGTCGCCGGGGCCGTCACCGTCCCCACCTTCACCCCGTTCCGCGACACCACATACGACGCCGCCGCCGTCGAACCCGCCGGAGCCGTCCACCCCAACGCCACCGACGTCTGCGCCGTCGTCGCCACCAGACCCGTCACCGCGGCCGGAGGTGCCGCCCGCTCGCCCGTGAACGCCAGGTCGAACCCGAGGTCCGCGGTCGTGCGGTAGTTCGCGTGCACCGACACCGCCAGCACGTTGGTGCCCTCCGACAGTGCGCCGGCCGGAACGGTGAACACCGCGCGCGTGCCCGCCGCCGACGACTGCGTCACCGCCGCCGTCGCGTACGTGTTCTGCGTGACCGCGCCGGCCGGCATCCGCACCCGCCCCAGCTCACGGCCGTTCAGGTACACCACGGCGCCGTCGTTCGCGATGAGAGAGACCTTCGCATTCGTCACGCTCGCCGCACTGGTCACCGTGAACGTCTTGCGGAACTGCGCGCTCAGCGGCTTGGTCGCCAGGTTCGACGGATCGATATTCGTCGCCGCCCCCGACACGCCCCGCCCGAACAGCGCCTTCCCGACCGGCCACGACGACGCGTCGAACGTGGTCGCGTTCCACGTGGCCGGCAGCGCGTCCGACGAGTACCGCCACGACCACGAGTCCCCGTTGCCCACGAACGTCAGCGCGTTCGCCGGGGCCGGAGCGACCGTGAACGCCGCCGTCGACGCCGACCGGTTGCCCACCGCATCCCGCGCCCGCACGAAGTAGTTCGCGGCGGTCGAGGTCACCGGCACGGTGTACGAGGCCGAGGTCGTGGAGGCGATCACACGGTTGCCCTGCAGCACCTCGTACGTCACACCCGAACCCGCATCCGTCGACGCGCCCCACGTCAGCGTCGCCGTCTTCCCGTCTGCCGATGGGGTCGACGACACCGCCCCCGGGGTCGTCGGCGCCACCGCATCCCGCGGCGCGAAGCGGATGAACCCGCCCGACCACTGCTCCGCACCACCCGGAAGCTGCGACCGGTTGAAGTCGCCACCCACCCACAGGGTGCCGGTGCTGTCGAAGAACGTCCCCCACGCGCCGTACCCCGCACGCGCCTCCACCATCGGCGACCAGTCCGGGATGTAGGTGCCGGACTTCGCGTCCCACGCCCCCACCAGATTGATCTTGTCCGCCCGGCTGAATCCGCCGACGAGCGTCTGGCTGTAGGCGTCGTCGTAGACGTAGTCCCCGCAGTGGCAGCCGCCGATCACCACGGAGCCGTTGGTCTCAACCGTCTGCATGTCGCCGCCCACCTGCGTGATCCAACCGCCCACGCGCTGGAGCGTGTTCCGGTCGTACGAGAACATCGAGTGCTGCGAGCCGCCCATCCACACACGCCCGCCGACCTCGATGATGCCGAGCTGCCACACCGCGTTGACGTACGCGCCGTTCTCGTCCTTGCGGTCGTCGCTGAACTCCGGCGTCCAGGTGGTCGCCAGCGGTGCGCCCGCCGTCGTCTGCAGCACCGCGGCCGACGGCGCCGGGGTCGACGACTTCATCAGGAAGTAGCCGGAGAAGTACGCGCGGTCGCCCTGGGCGTTCGCGTCGACCGAGGCCGCCGTCCCGTTGAGGTTCGCGTTCCACGCGGTGTCGGGCTTGCCGGTGGCCAGCACGATACGGCCGCCGTTCCACGCGCCGCCCGTCGTCGGTGTCGTGCCGACGGAGGTCAGGTGCGTGAACGAACCGGCGACGTACAGGTAGCCGCCCTGCACGTCCAGGTCGCGGACGAAGGGGACCGCACCGGTCGCGCGGTGCTCGACCTTGACCTGCCAGCCCGAGAGCTGCCCGGTCGCAGGATCGAGGATCGCCAGTCCCGGCTGCGCCACCCCGTTCACGGTCGAGAACTGCCCGCCGATCGCCAGCCGGCCGTCCGGAAGCGCCTGCACCGACTTCACCTGTCCGTCGAGCTTCGGCCGGAAGGTCGGGACCCACGCGCCGGTGTGCACGTCGAACGCCGCCAGGTACGGCTGCGGCGTCTGCCCCGCGCCGTCCTTGGTCTGCTGCACGTTCAGGAAGTTGCCGCCGACGAAGACCTTTCCGGCGACCTCGCCGAAGTCCGAGACCTCGACGTTCGTCTCTCCGGACTGGCCGTTGGCGAGCCCCGAGACCCCCCACGACGTCTTCACGGCGTACGAGCTCGGGATCGACGGGAGCGTGCTCGCGGGCGTGCCCGTGGTCGGGACGGCACCGAAGTCGAGCGTCGACAGGGTGAGCTGCGGCCGCAGGAACACCTGGGCGAACGGCGTCGCGTACCCCTGCCCCGCCGGAGCCCACAGGTAGGAGGACGCGTCCGTCGTGCCGGTCACCGCCGAGCCGTACGCCCAGCCCATCCGGTAGCCGTGCGTGGCCCGCTGCGAGAACACGACGTTGTTCATGCCCGCGTCGTCGTTGAAGGCGGCGGTCACGCCGCCGGTTCCCGTGGTGTCGATGCCGCCGCTGATGCCGAAGCCCCAGTCGGCGAGGTCGTGCTTGGCGCCGAAGGTCCACTCCCAGCGGTCACTCTTCGCGAGCGAGAACCGCACCTCCTGCCAGGCACTGCCCGCGGCGTTGGTCGCGCGCCGCACGCGGATCCCGTCGGGCAGAGCATCGGGGCGGCCGTTGTTCAGCAGGCCGTCGACGGTCTTGGCGGGCAGCTCGGCCGGAGCGAACGCGGCCGTTCCCGTGGGCGTGTTCGCCACCTGATCCGGCGTGCCGAGACCGTTGTAGCTCTCCTTCCACGCCTCCCGACCCCGGCCCACGAGCACCCACCCGCCGCCGTCGGTCGTCTGGTCGCAGTAGAACTGCTGCGGGTAGACCAGGCCCGGCGTCACCAGCCAGTACACGCCGTCCGCCGCCGCCGGGTTGTTCTGCTTGATCTCCCAGCACGACGCCGCCGCCGTCTCCTGCGTGCGCCCGTCCGGGCCCGAGGCGACCACCGCCGACGCCGCGCCCGGCGTGAGCAGGGCGCCCACCACTGCGAGGGCTGCGATGGCAGCCCCCATGACCGCGCGGCCTCCCCAGGCGCGCGCGCGATTCCCCACGATGTTCATCTGTTGTTGTGTCTTTCTGGCTTCCGACATCAGCTCTCGCTGCGGACGCGCCGCCGCGGCACACTCCTGCCACGGCGAAACGCAGACACGACACTGCAGACTGCCGGACCGGATGCCCCAAACATCCGGACCGGATCGCTCCACCCCCGAGCGGACGTCCCCAGATCGTCCCTATGCCATGAGACGGGATCGGGAGCGGTCCATTACGCAGAGACACCCGTTCCGATCATGTGAAGTTCCTGCATGCCGCCGCCGGGACGCCCCGCCGAGCCTGTCCGCGACACACGGAAGGGGCCGGCCACCGCGACGGTGACCGGCCCCTTCCGGCGAGCGCTCCTGTCTCGACTACCCCTTGGTGGACCCGGCGAGCAGGCCGCGCACGAAGTAGCGCTGCAGCGCGAAGAACACGATCAGCGGGATGATGATCGACACGAACGCACCCGCCGTGAGCAGGTACCAGTCGTTGCCGCGCGTCCCGGTGATCTCGGCCAGCAGCTTCGTGATCGGCGCGGCCGCTCCGTCGGCGAACACCAGCGCCACGAGCAGGTCGTTCCACACCCACAGGAACTGGAAGATCGCGACCGAGGCGATCGCCGGCATCGTCAGCGGCAGCACGACGCGGAAGAAGATCTGTCCGCGCGAGGCACCGTCCACGCGGGCCGCCTCGATGATCTCACCGGGGATCTCCGACATGAAGTTGTGCAGCAGGTAGATCGCCAGCGGCAGCGCGAACATCGAGTGCGCGATCCACACCTGCGCGTAGCCGTCCGATGCTCCGAGCGGCAGGGTCACCTGCAGACCGAACAGGTTGAGGCCGCGCGAGAACGAGCTGAGCAGCGGCACCAGCGCCATCTGGATCGGCACGATCTGAAGCGCGAACACGAAGATGAACAGGGCATTGCGGCCCTTGAAGTCGATCCACGCGAACGCATACGCCGCCATGGCCGCGATCATCAGCGGCACCACGGTCGCCGGGATCGTGATGGCGATCGAGTTGATGAACGACTCGAGGATGGTCAGCTGCGTCGTGCCGGACTGCAGCACATCGACGTAGTTCTCCAGCGTGACCTGCGGGTTCGTGAAGAACGTCCACCATCCGGTCGACTGGATCTCGTCGCGCGGACGGAACGACGAGATGAACAGCCCGAGCGTCGGGATGGTCCACAGGACCGCGATGACGATCGACGCGGCGGATGCCCACGGACGGGACAGCTTCTTCCTGGCGCGTCCGGCGGCGCCGTCGAGGCCACCCCCGGTCGTGACGGCGCGCGTGCTGGCCGGGGTCTCGGTGCCTACGGTGTCGGTCATCGGATCTCCCGCTGCTTCTTGATCTGGCGCGCGTTGTAGATGACGATCGGCAGCACCAGGATGAACAGGATGACGGAGAGCGCGGCGCTGCGCCCCGCCTCGAACTTCGAGAACTGCGTGTACATCTCGTTCGCGAGCACCGACGTGCCGTAGTTGCCGGCGGTCATGGTGCGGACGATGTCGAACACCTTCAGCGAGGCGATCGAGATCGTGGTGAGCACGACGATGAGTGCCGGGCGGATCGCCGGTACGGTCACCGAGATGAACCGCTGCCACGCGTTCGCGCCGTCGAGCTCGGCGGCCTCGAGCAGCTCGGCCGGGACACCCTTGATGGAGGCCGACAGCACGACCATCGCGAAACCGGTCTGGACCCAGATGAGCACGACGATGAGGAACAGGTTGTTCCACGGCTGGTTCAGCAGCCACTGCTGCGGCGTCCCGCCGAACCACACCAGGATCTGGTTCAGCAGACCGATCTGCTCGAACTCCGGTCCGCGGTACTCGTACATGAACCGCCAGATGATGCTCGCGCCGACGAACGAGATCGCCATGGGCATGAACACCAGCACCTTGTAGATCTTCTCGCCGCGGGTCCTGTCGATGAAGACCGCGTACGCGAGACCGACGATCGTCGACACCGTCGGCACCAGCAGCACCCAGATGATGGTGTTGACGACCGAGGTGATGCCGTCCGACTGCGTGAAGATCCACACGTAGTTGGCGAACCCGACGAACGTGTTGCCCGAGGAGTTCCAGAACGAGGTGTACATGGTCTGGATCGACGGGAGGATGAGGCCGACGAGCAGGAGCAGCATCGCCGGAGCCATGAAGGCGACGAGCTGGATCAGGTAGCCCGCTCCATCGCGGGACCGGTAGTCCAGGAAGAAGAAGACGGCGCCGACGAGGACCGCGACCCCCATCGCCCAGTAGTAGGAGTTGAAGAACCACATCACGGCGAGCGGGATGAGCAGGCACATCGCCAGCCGGATGATGGTGTACTGCGTGCCCCGGCGTGGAGCGATGTCCACGAGCAGCAGGATGATCGCCACGACCACCGCGAAGGCGATGACCACGGCGACGGCCTGCAGGATCGGCGGGAGCGAGCCGATCCATTGGAAAAAGACTGTCGCGTTCACGGATTCCCCTTACGTCACGCGGATCGGATCACGGCGCCCACGTCGATGTGGGCGCCGAGGGAGCAGAGGGGCCGCCCCTGGTGCGGGGCGGCCCCTCTTCCCCCGGGATCAGCTGGAGGGCCAGCCGGTCTCGATCTGCGTGAGCACCTCGTCCGTCGAGGTGCCGTTGACCCACGCGACCATGCCCTTCCAGAAGGTGCCGGCACCGACGGCACCGGGCATCAGGTCGGAGGCGTCGAAGCGGAACGTGGTCTCCGGGTCCTGCAGGATCTTGATGGTCTCCTGGAGGATCGGGTCCTTGGCGTTCGCCGGGTCGAGCCCGTTGTTGGCCGAGGTGACGCCGCCGAGGCTCACGCGGCTGTTGGCCCACTCGGGGCTGGACAGGTACGCGAGCACCTTCTGCGTGGCCTCGGACTCGCTGAACGCGCCGACGATCTCACCGGCGCCCGTGACGGCCGTGTCGCCCTCGGACTCGCCGGGGAGCATGAACGCCCACACGTCGCCGTCCTCGGCGATGTTCGTGCCCTCGGGGAAGAAGCCCGACAGGAACGAGGCCTGGTGCGTGAGCGCGCACTCGCCGGCGGCGAGCTTGGGTGCCACGTCGCCGAACGCGGTCGAGTTGATCGAGCGCACGTCGCCGAAGCCCGCGTTGACGTTGGCCGGGTTGAGCAGGATCTGTCCGACCGAGTCGAACGCCTGCTTGATCTGCGGGTCGGTGAACTTCACGTCGTTGGTGACCCACTGGTCGTAGACGTCGGGTCCGGACTGGCGCAGCACGTAGTCCTCGATCCAGTCGGTGCCCGGCCAGCCGGTCGCGGTGCCGGACTCGAAGCCGGCGCACCAGGCGGGCGTGCCCGTGGCGGCCTGGATCTTCTCGGTCAGCGCCGTCATCTCGTCGAGGGTCTTGGGGACCTCGACGCCCCACTCCGCGAACTTGGCGGGCGAGTACCAGATCCAGCCCTTGACGTTCGCCATGAGCGGCGCACCGTAGAAGGTGTCTCCGACCGTGCCGTAGTTCACCCAGTCTTCGGTCCAGTACTCGTTGGCGTTCTTCTCGACCTCCTCCGGGGCGGGCTTCAGGAAGCCGCGGTCGGCGAAGTCGGCGAACAGACCCGGCTGCGGGAAGATCGCGATGTCCGGCGGGTTGCCGCCCTGGGCGCGCGTGCCCAGCTGCGTCTCGAAGTCCTGGCTGCCCTCGTACTTGATGGTGATGCCGTTCTCGTCGGCCCAGTCCTTCCAGGACTCCTGGAGGAGTTCCGCCTCCGAGTCGACGATCGTGCCGTAGATCGTGACGGTGGCGTCGTCGCCTCCGCCGCCTCCGGTGCTCGGCGCACCTCCCGGAGCCCCGCAGCCGGCGAGGGCGATGCCCGCGACGCCCATCAGGGCCAGCGGCACGACCAGCCGGGAACGCTGTGACAGAGCCATGTGAATTCTCCTCTTCGAGTACAGGGTCCCGCTGTCCGTCGCCAGCACCGGCGTCGATTAGGGAACCGATTCCAGGCCAACATACTGGCGGCCCGCTCCCCGCACAACACGCAAGGGTCACAAGCTCGCAACCATTCCGATGCGCCGCCTCGTCGCGGATGGGAGCGCTCCCTCCGGATCCGTGTGGAACCGGTTCCTTTTCCACGGTCGAGCCGCTACGCTGTCACCCGGCGAGCCCGGGCGTCGCCGTCCCCACATCGAAGTGGACCCTGGTCGAGGAGGACCGATGAGCACGATCGCGGACGTCGCGTCGCGTGCCGGGGTGTCCAAGGCCACCGCGAGCCGGGCGCTGAGCGGACGCGGCTACGTGTCCGACGAGACACGGCAGCGGGTCATGGACGCCGCAGACGACCTCGCCTACGTCGCCCACTCGTCCGCCACGAGCCTCGCGACCGGACGCACGCAGACCGTCGGCCTCGTGATGCCGCCCATCGACCGCTGGTTCTTCGCCGAGCTGCTCGCCGGGGTGCAGGAGTCGCTCCTCTCCGTGGACTACGACCTGTCGCTGTACGGCGTTCCCGAGGGGACGCAGACCAGGGAACGGCTGTTCGAGACCGTGCTGCCCGGTCGGAGGTTCGACGGCATCATCGCGGTGGGCATCCAGCCGAGCGCGCGCGAGCTCGAGCGCCTGCACCGCACGGGTCGCCCGCTGGTCAGCGTCGGGCCGTACAGCGAGGGATCGAGCGCGGTCTCGATCGACGACACCGCCGCCGCCCGCATCGCCACCGAGCACCTGATCGAGCTCGGCCACGAGGACATCGCGTTCGTGGGGGGCGCGACCGACGCCGCCGCACTGAGCTACGGCGATGCGCAGCGGCTCGAGGGGTACCACGGCGCGCTCCGCGCGGCGGGCCTGCTCGCCCACGCCCGCGTCGTCGGCGCGGCACCGACCATGCCCGGGGGCTATGCCGCGACCGCCGGGCTCCTCGGAGACCGGCGGAACCGGCCCACCGCGATCGTCGGAGTCTGCGACGAGGCGGCGATCGGGGCGATCATCGCCGCTCGACGCCTGGGCATCGCCGTGCCCACCGAGCTCAGCGTGGTCGGCATCGACGACCACGCCCATGCGGACATGTTCGCCCTCACCACGATCGGGCAGTCTCCCCGCGACCAGGGTCACGAGGCCGTGCGGCTGCTGATCCGACGGATGGCGGAGCCGGAGGCCCCCATCGAGCGGGTGACCGCCCCCTCGTCGCTCGTCGTGCGCAGCTCCACCGCACCACCCCGCTGAGCACCCCTCCCCGGACGCACGAAGGCCCCGGGCGGAACCCGGGGCCTTCGCAGAAGCGCTGGTGCGCTGGAATTACTTGAGGGTGACGGTCGCGCCGGCCTCTTCCAGAGCAGCCTTGGCCTTCTCGGCGGTCTCCTTGTTGGCGCCCTCGAGGACGGCCTTCGGAGCACCGTCGACGACGGCCTTGGCCTCGCCGAGGCCGAGCGAGGTGAGCTCGCGGACAGCCTTGATGACCTGGATCTTCTTGTCGCCGGCAGCCTCGAGGATGACGTCGAACGAGTCCTTCTCCTCCTCGGCAGCGGCCTCGCCTGCGCCACCGGCGGCACCGGCAACGGCGACGGGGGCAGCAGCGGTGACCTCGAACTTCTCCTCGAACGCCTTCACGAAGTCGTTCAGCTCGATGAGGGTGAGGCCGGCAAACTGCTCGAGCAGCTCCTCGGTGGTGAGCTTCGCCATGATGTATCTCCTAATAGATGGGGTGGTGGTGACGAGATCGCCGGTCGCTTACGCGGCCTCTGCGGTCTCCAGCTTTTCGCGAAGCGCGTCGATGGTGGCGGCAGCCTTGCCCATCGTCGCCTTCATCATTCCCGCGGCCTTCGCCAGCAGAACCTCACGGCTCTCGAGCGAGGCGTACGTGTTGACCTCGTCGGCAGAGAGGGCCTTGCCCTCGAAGATGCCGGACTTGATCACCAGAAGCGGGTTGGCCTTGGCGAAGTCACGCAGAGCCTTGGCAGTGGCGACGAAGTCACCGTGCACGAACGCGACGGCCGACGGACCCTTGAGGTCGTCGTCCAGCGAGGAGATGCCGGCCTTGTTGGCGGCGATCTTGGTCAGCGTGTTCTTCACCACGGCGTACTCGGCGTCCTGACGGATGCTGTTGCGCAGCTGCTTGAGCTGGGCAACCGTCAGACCGCGGTACTCGGTCAGCAGGACGGCGTTCGAGTTCTCGAATGACTTCGTGAGCTCGGCGACCGATGCATCCTTCTGCGCCATGGTCACTCCTTGATGTGTACGAGGCGCCGCACGGTGGTGGGGCGCCGGCCTCCGACCCCCTGCAAAGAGAAGAGCTCCGGCGCAAGCGCACGGAGCTCGGAAGTTCGTGACACCTGCGCGGGCCCCTGCGATGCAGAGCTTCGATCCTGCGTGCTTGCGCACACACGATGACCAGCGGTCTTCGGTTGCCACCCACTCTACCTCAGCGCGCGCCCCTCCCCAAATCCCCGGCGGCCGTGCGGGGACGCGGCGTGTGCGGGGAGGGAGCGTCGGCGGACGGGGTTAGGGTTTTCAGGTGACCCCCGAACTCCACGCCCGTATCGTCGCGGACTCTCGCGACCGGGTGGCGTGGATGCGGGCGCGGTCCCGCGGCATCACCGCGACCGACGTCGCCGGGCTCACGAGCGAGCGCTCCATCGCCCGTGCCGCCGACTCCAAGCTGGGCGGCGGCCCCCGCTTCGGCGGCAACGCGTACACCGACCACGGCCGACGGCGCGAGCCGGAGATCGCGGCCTGGGTCGCAGCCACGCACGGGATCCTCCCCTCCTCCGCGCTGTTCCGCGCCGAGGTGGAGCACCGCCACCTCGCCACGCCCGACGGGATCGCGGTCGACGCCGACGGGCGCATCCGCCTCGCCGAGATCAAGACCACGAACAAGGCGTTCCGCGGCATCCCGCGCACCTACCTGCGACAGGTCTGGTGGCAGCAGCACGTGCTCGGTGCCGAGCGCACGCTGTTCGTGTGGGAGGAGCACGTCGACTTCGCTCCGGTGCACGACGAGCCTCGCTGCGTGTGGATCGACCGCGACGACCGCGAGATCGCCAAGCTGGTCGACCTGGCCACCGCCCTGATCGACGAGCTGTACCGGCGCACCACGGGCCGCGACGTTCCCGCCCGCACGCAGGACGATTCCGCCAGCCGCCGCGAGCAGCTGCGCGAGCGCGACCTCTTCCGCGCCCTCGCCCTCGCCGACTGAACGCCGCACCGCCGGCACGACCTCACGTGCAGGTGTTGTTGCCCCCGAGCCCCAGCAGTCCGCCCACCGACAGCGTGCGGGTCGCCGCGGGCGACACCCAGGCCGTGCCGGGCAGGACGGCCTCGACCCGCACCGTGTTCGACGAGCCGAGCAGACTCCCCAGCAGCGTGCTGAGCACACCGGAGCTGATCGTCGCGGAGTAGGAGTAGGGGCCGCTGCCGCTCTGCGTCACGTTCGCGTTGTCGACCGCGACGTTGTTGATCGACAGTCGCTGCTGCGGCTTGAGGTATCCGGAGCTCCACGTGATCGTGAAGCCCGTGAACGTGCCGAGCAGGTTGGTCACGCTGCACGAGGTGATCGTGGGCGTCGTCAGCTGCGACGCGGTGAACGACCCCGCCGCGTACTCCGGGTCGGTGAACCGCGCCTCGGTCGGCTGCACCGCGGGCAGCAGCGCCACGCCGACCAGGACCCCGACCCCGAGGACACCGGCGATCGTGCGCCGCCACGGCCGTGTCATCCTCGCCCCTCCCCGCGCTCTCCTCCGCGACGCCCCCGCGCCACGAGAGCCCCGGTCAGCAGCAGTCCGCCGCCCACCGCCGCCAGCGGCAGCCACGGCGACGGACCCGTGACCGCGAGCGCGCCGTCGGAGCCCACCGCCGCGCTCTCGCCCGCGCCGTGAGCCAGCACGCGCACCTCGGTGCTGCCGGAGCCGTCCGCCGGGTCGAGCGCGATCGTCAGCCGCAGATGCGCGGTCTCGGTGTCACGCATGGCCGTGAGCGGCACCTCGGCGCCGTCGCGCGGGACGCTCCAGTCCGTCCGCAAGACCGTCGCCCCCGCCGGGCACACCGCGTCCTGCCACGGCTCCGCGCACAGGGCGATGTCGAGCCGCAACCGCGCCGACCCGGACGCGCTCACGCCGAGCCGCACGACCCCGGGATCCGGCGCGTCGGCGCTCACCTGCACGTCCCACTGCACCGGCCGGTCGGGTCGCAGGTCGCGGGCGGCGTCCCAGTCCGCGACCGACACCAGGCGCAGCACCTGGCCCTGCACCACCTCGGTGGAGGGGGCAGCGACCGCCGCCGCCGGTGCCGCGAGGGCCAGGCAGACGGACGCCAGGACCGCGAGCGCGACGCGGGGCCTCACGGCGGACCGCCCTCGGTGCGAGCGCGTCGCGGCGACCGCGGCCAGAAGGCCCACACCACCAGCGCGGCCGCGGCCACGGTCATACCGCCGAGCACGACGGGATGCCCGAGTGCGACGATCACGGTCGCCAGGCCCGGCACCGCGAACAGCACGGTGCGCACGGAGGTCACGGTGTACGGAAACGGGTCGTCGACCGCGTTCGCATCGCCCCGCAGCGTCAGCACGCGCTCCCCCGCCGCGGCGCCCGGCTGCACCGCGGTCACGCGGTGGGTCACGGGCAGGTCGCCGGGGCGGTCGACCGTCACGACGTCGCCTACCTCCACCGCGGCGGCAGGGACCCGCTGCACCACGGCGACCGATCCGGCCGGGATGGTCGGCGACATCGAGCCCGTGCGGAACAGGATGAGCGTGATCTGCGCCGTGGCCGCCAGCAGCACCAGCACGATGCACACGACGCCCGCGGCGGCGGCGAGCCACAGCAGCGCATCGCCCAACGCGCGCGCGAACCCAGGGCGCCGGATGGGGTGCTGCGCCCGCGCCCCCGCTTCCCCGCTCTGCTGCGCGCGCGCCTCGCGGCGGGTGAGTGCCGTCACGACCCCTCCTCTCGCTCCTGCCCCGCCGCGGCTACGACGACGTGCCCTGGATCTGCCATGTCTGGGTCATCGTCAGGCCCTGCGCGGTGTTCGGCGCCGTCGTCGGCAGCGTCACCGCGAAGCAGTAGTTCACGACCGACGCGCCGTTCGCGGACACCGCCTGCGTCGAGGCGCCGCCGGCCGTGAGCGCGGAGCCGTCCGCGACCACGGCGGTGCCGCCGGGGTAGGTCGCCGCCGAGCACGTGGTCCCGGCGATCGCACGCACACCGTAGGTGAGCGACGACGCGAGACCCGTGCCGCCCGGCGTCCCGGCCGTGAGCTGGAGCACGCCGGCGACCGAGGGCGACGCGGTCTTGACGCTGAACAGCGCATACGTCGTGGTGCCGGGCGCCATGGCCGTGGGCGGGAGCTGGAAGTTCAGGGCGGCCGCCGCCCCCGTGGTCGCGTGGCTGGAGAACGTGATGCCGTCGGTCGCCCCGACGAGGTCGAACCGGCCGGCCGTGAACGTGGCCGAGCCGAACTCCGAGTCGTTCCAGGCGGCGAGTGTCGCGGTCGCCCCGATGCCGAGCACCAGACCGCCCGCCAGGAGGGCTCGGAGGCGGCGGGAGCGGAGCCGGATCCTCTCCCGCCGCTGCCTGCGGGTACCCATGGCCCGCTCAGCTCGTCGACGTGGCCGTGAACTCCCAGGTCGCGTTCGTGACCAGGCCGGGTTCGAGCGCGGCGGCGGCCGTGACCGCGACGCACAGCTGCACGGCGGTGCCCGGGGTGGCGGCGGAGGCTCCTTCGGTGAGCGTCACGGCGGTCACGCCCGTCTGTGCGTCGAGCGTGGCCCCGGAGGCGACGGCGGTTCCGGTCGCGCTGGCCGCGTTGCAGGTGGCGCCGGGAGCGAGCGGGTAGATCGCGTAGGACAGATGATCGGTGTTGGAGCTCGCCGCGGGATCCGCGGTCGTGCCCGCGGCGACGAGGCTGGCCCCGGTGGTCGTGCCGGCCGCGAGACGCACCCAGAAACCCGCGTAGACGGTGTCGCCGGGCGACATGTTGCCGACGATGCCGGCGGGGAGCGTGAACGCGAGGGTGGCGGCCGTGTCGCCGTCGTCGACGTTGTGGTCGGTGAAGGCCGTGCCGTCGGTCGAGCCCTCCAGGTTGAACGAGCCCGCGGTGAACGTTCCGGTCGCGAACTCGGAGTCGTTCCACGCGGCGAGCGTGACCGCCGCTCCCACTCCGAGGACGAGTCCTCCTGCCAGGACCGCGCGGACCTTTCGCCGGGTCGTGGTCGTCGCCATGTCGTTCCCCCTCCGTCGTCGATCTCGGGGAACGCCGGCGAGCGGAACTCGGAGGATTCTCCCGCGTCCTCGCATCCTCTCCGAGCCCCTCGGACCAGACAAGGCGGATCCGCGCGCAGCCGTGGCACAATCCGCGCAGCCGGGGATCGTCCTGTCAGCGGCGCGACCGGCGGGCGGGCGCGACCGGGGCGAGCACCCGCCGCGCCTCGGCGGCCACCTCGGCGGCGATGGTGTCGAGCAGCGTCGACCGCAGGTTCCACTGCTGCCAGTACAGCGCGACCTTCAGCGTCGGCCCCCCGAGCGCGACCAGTCCGGGCGTCTCCTGCAGCCGAGGGACCATCCCCCAGCCGAGGCCGAGCGACACCGCGATCGCGTAGTCGTGGGACGCGGGGACGTAGTGCCGCGGCACGCCCTGCTGCGTGACGGACATGGCGGCGAGCCACTCGTGCTGCAGCGTGTCGCGACGGTCGAAGTCGACGAACGGCGCGCGGGCGAGAGCGGCGGCGCTCACCCCCTCGGCGAACCACCGGTCCGCGAAGCCCTGCTCCGCCATGGCGCGATACTCGAGCACCCCGAGAGGTGCGACCGAGCATCCGGCCACCGGGGTCTCCTCGCTCGTCACCGCGGCCATCACCGTGCCGGATTCCAGCAGCCGGGCGGTGAAGTTCTGATCGTCCCGGTGCAGGTCGACGTCGATGTCGTGCGTGGCGGAGAGTCGTGCCATCGGCGCGAGGAACCACGTCGCCATCGAGTCGGCGTTCACGGCGAGCGGAACGACGATGCGCCGCTCGGAACCGTCGTCGCCGATGCCCACCCCGGCGAGCGCGTCGTGCTCCAGCAGCGCCACCTGCCTGGCCAGTCGCACCACCGCCTCACCGGCCTCGGTGAGCCGCGCGGGCTTGCTGCGCACGAGCAGGATGCGCCCCAGCTGTTCCTCCAGGCTCTTGAGCCGCTGGCTGACCGCGGACGGCGTGATCCGGAGTCGGCGCGATGCCGCGTCGAGAGTGCCTTCGTCGGCGACGGCGGCCAGGGTCGCGGCGAGCTCCGAATCGATCCTCACATCAGTGATGCTAATGGTTCGGAAGGAATCTTCGCTTTCTCTGATGGCAGTCGCTTCCTAGGCTGGTGCCATGCTCACCGTCCTCGCCGGTCTCGGACTCGGCCTCTCCCTCATCGTGGCCATCGGCGCCCAGAACGTCTTCGTCCTGCGCCAGGGCATCCGGCGGGAGCATGTGCTGGCGGTCGTGATCGTGTGCGCCGTCTCCGACGCCGTGCTGATCGCCGCCGGTGTCGCCGGGCTGGGCTTCCTGCTCCAGGCTGCGCCGTGGCTCGTGGTCGTCGCCCGGGTTGCCGGGGCGCTGTTCCTGTTCGGCTACGGGCTGCTCGCGGCACGCCGCGCCTGGCGCGGCGGTGAGGTGCTGGCGGTCGATGCGTCCTCCCCCGCCGACGGAACGGGGACCGGTCGATCGGCCGGCGGCACCGCGACCGCCACCCGGAGCGGAACACGTCTGGCCCCCGTGCTCCTCACCGTCCTCGCGCTCACCTGGCTCAACCCGCACGTGTACCTCGACACCGTCCTGATGCTCGGGTCGATCGCCGCGACGCACGGCGAGCAGCGCTGGCTGTTCGCCGCCGGGGCCATCCTCGCCAGTGTCCTGTGGTTCACGGCCCTCGGTTTCGGGGCACGCTACCTCGGGCGCTGGCTGCGCACCGAGCGGTCGTGGCGCGTTCTCGACGCGGTGATCGCCGTGATCATGGTCGCGCTCGCGGTGAGCCTGATCCTCCCCGTGTTCGGCGGCTGATCCGGCTCAGGCTCCGTCGATCTGAGCCAGCCGCGCCCGCACCAGCGCGCGCAGCGTCTGCTCCGGGATCGGATGCTCCGGCTGGAAGCGGATCGTCCCCTTGTCCACGCTGGCGCCGGGATGATCGGCCAGCGCCGCCGCCACGGCCGCGACCGCGTCGGGGCTGAAGGGATACACGCCGATGTGCTTCTTGGCGCGCATCACCGACAGCAGCGGTCTGCCCCCGTGGACGAGGGCGGGCATGCCGTACCCGGTGCCCTGCTCGGCATCCGGCTCCTCCTCCCGCGCGATCGCGTACACGCGGTCGATCGCCGCGCGGTCCGCGGGGGCGAGCCCGGTCAGGTAGTCGTCGATGGTTCCCACGACCGCATCCTGTCACCGATCGGCGGCGCGCACGAGCCCCGGGCCTCAGGCGCCGTCGAGCGGGCGGAGGATGCGCGTGAGGAACCGCTGCGTGCGCTCGTGTCGCGGGGCGCGGAAGATCTCGGCCGGCGGCCCCTCCTCGACCACCACCCCGCCGTCCAGGAACAGGACGTGGTCGGCGACCTCGCGCGCGAAGCTCAGCTCGTGCGTGACGACCGCCATGGTCCACCCCTCGTCGGCGAGCTCCTTGATCACCAGCAGCACCTCCCCGACGAGTTCGGGGTCGAGCGCACTCGTCGGCTCGTCGAACAGCAGCAGGTCGGGCTTGAGAGCGAGAGCACGCACGATCCCCACGCGCTGCTGCTGCCCTCCGGACAGCTGATGCGGACGGGCGTCCGCCTTGTCCGCCAGGCCCACCCGGTCGAGCAGGGCCAGGGCCTCGGCCACGACCTCCGCCCTGGGCCGCCGCTGCACACGCCAGGGCCCCTCGATCACGTTCTGCAGCACCGTCAGATGCGGGAACAGGTTGTGGTGCTGGAACACCATCGCGGAGCGATCGCGGAGGGCGAGCCGCTGCTGCTTCTGCGCGCGAGGCCGCGGCCGCTCGGCGGGGGCGAAGTCGAGCTCGGGCCCGCCGTCGACCGTGATGGTGCCGGCGTCCGGCGTCTCGAGGCCGTTGAGCGCGCGCAGCACGGTGGTCTTCCCCGAGCCGCTCGGGCCGATGAGCACCAGCACCTCTCCGCGGTGCAGCGTCAGGTCGATCCCGCGCAGCACCTCGGTGTCGCCGAAGCTCTTGCGCAGTCCGCGGGCGGACAGCAGCGGGACGGGTGTCTGGTCAGTGGGCGACACGGCGGTCGAGCCTCCTCTCCAGGGCGCTCTGGCCGAACGACAGCACCAGGCAGA
This sequence comes from Microbacterium sp. NPDC055599, assembly GCF_053618975.1. Taxonomy (NCBI): domain Bacteria; kingdom Bacillati; phylum Actinomycetota; class Actinomycetes; order Micrococcales; family Microbacteriaceae; genus Microbacterium; species Microbacterium sp. NPDC055599. The sequence continues at coordinate 162,258 of NZ_JBSHIM010000002.1, forward strand.
ACACCCAGTACACCAGCGCCGCGGCGAGGTAGATCACCATGAACTCGAGCGTCGTCGCCGCGATCTGCTGCGCGACCTTGAACAGCTCCGTCACCAGGATCAGCGACGTGAGCGAGGTGTCCTTCACGAGCGAGATGAACGTGTTCGACAGCGGGGGCACGGACACCCGTGCCGCCTGCGGCAGGATGATCCGCGTGAGCGTGCGGGTGCGGTTCATCCCGACCGTGTACGCCGCCTCCCACTGCCCCTTCGGCACCGACAGGATCGCGGCCCGCACGACCTCGGCGCCGTAGCCGCCCACGTTGAGCGACAGCGCGATGATCGCACTCGGCCACGGGTCGAGCGTGATGCCGATCGACGGCATCCCGTAGAAGATCACGAACAGCTGCACCAGCATGGGCGTGCCGCGGATCACGGAGATGTAGAAGCGCGCGACGCCCGCCACCACCGGATGCACCGAGATCCGCATCAGCGCGACCCCGACCGCGATCAGCAACCCCAGCGCGAACGACACCAGCGCGAGCGGCACCGTCGCCGTCAGGCCCGCCCAGGCGATCGGCCAGAGCGAGTCGAGAAACAGCTGCCAGGGGTTCGCCATCGGTTACTGCGAGACGTCCTCGCCGAAGTACTTCTCGCTGATCTCCGCCAGGGTGCCGTCGGCGCGCAGCTCCTCGAGAGCGCCGTCCACGGCCTCGACGAGCGAGGTCTTGTCCTTCGTGAACACGAACGCCTGCTCGCCGGCGTCCTCGGTCTCCGCCGCGATCTTCAGCCCCGTCGGGCTGTTCGTCGTCTCGTAGTCGAGGAACGTCAGCTTGTCGTTCACGGTCGCGTCCACACGGCCCTGACGCAGCAGCTCCACGGCCTGCGCCCAGCCCTCGACGGCCTCGACCTTGGCGCCGGAGTCGGTCGCCAGCTCGTACCAGTTGCTGGTGAGCGACTGGGCCGTGGTCTTGCCGGCCAGGTCGTCGAACGAGCTGATCAAGTCGTCGTCCTCGGCCACCACGATGACGCCGGGCGACACGGTGTAGGGCGCGCTGAAGAGGTACTTCGCCTCGCGCTCGTCGTTGATCGAGACCTGGTTCGCGATCACGTCGAAGCGGCCGGCGTCGAGACCGGCGAAGATCGCGTCCCACTGCGTCTCCTGGAACTCCACCTCGAGGCCCAGCTTGTCGGCGACGGCCTGGATGATCTCGACGTCGTAGCCGGTCAGGTCGCCCGAGCCGCCGTCGTCGTGGAAGCTGAACGGGCGGTAGGTGCCCTCGGTCGCGACCGTGAGCGTGCCGTCCTTCACCAGGCCGAAGTCGGAACCCGCGGTGCTCTCCGCACCGGACGTGCTCGCGGGCGTGGTGGAGCCGCTGCAGGCGGTGAGCGCCGCGGCGGCGACGACGAGTGCGGTGACGGCGATGAGACGACGGGACATGGACCCTCCTGGGGTGAGAGGCGCGGTGCGAGTTTACGCGACCGGCGCGGGACCTCCCCACAGTACGTGCCGTCGCGGGATCCGCCGCATCCGATGACGCTCCGTGTCGACGCGGGGCGGAGGACGCGAAACGCCCCCGGGCGGAACCCGGGGGCGTTTCGGTGAGTCAGGCTCAGATGGCGTTGACGTCCAGCGGGATGCCGGGGCCGAACGTGGTCGACACCGCACCCTTCTGGATGTAGCGGCCCTTCGCGCTCGACGGCTTGAGGCGGACGATCTCCTCGAGCGCTGCGCCGATGTTCTCGTTCAGCTGCTCGGCGGTGAAGGACGCCTTGCCGACGACGAAGTGCACGTTGGCGTGCTTGTCGACGCGGAACTCGATCTTTCCGCCCTTGATCTCCTCGACGGCCTTGGCCGGGTTCGGGGTCACGGTGCCGGTCTTCGGGTTCGGCATCAGGCCACGCGGACCCAGCACCTTGCCGAGACGACCGACCTGGCCCATGAGCTCCGGGGTGGAGACAGCCGAGTCGAACGCGGTCCAGCCGCCGGCGACCTTCTCGATGAGCTCGGCGCCGCCGACCTCATCGGCACCTGCGGCGATCGCGGCCTCGGCCGCGGGACCCGTGGCGAAGACGATGACGCGGGCGGTCTTACCGGTGCCGTGGGGCAGGATGACGGTGCCGCGCACCATCTGGTCGGCCTTGCGGGGGTCGACGGCGAGCTTCAGCGCGACCTCGACGGTCGAGTCGAACTTCGCCGAACCGGTCTCCTTCGCGAGCGCGACGGCCTCGGCGGGCGTGTAGAAACGGTCTGCCTCGATCTTCTCGGCGGCAGCCTTGTAAGCCTTGGACTTGGTAGCCATGATTATTCTCCTCAGCCCTCGACCGTGATGCCCATGGAACGGGCGGTGCCGGCGATGATCTTCGAGGCGGCCTCGATGTCGTTCGCGTTCAGGTCGGCCTGCTTCTGCTCGGCGATCTGACGGACCTGGTCCTTGGTGATCTTGCCGACCTTGACGGTGTGCGGGGTGGCCGAGGCCTTCTGCACGCCGGCGGCCTTCTTGATGAGCTCCGCCGCGGGCGGGGTCTTCAGGACGAAGGTGAAGCTGCGGTCCTCGTAGACGGTGATCTCGACGGGAATGACGTTGCCGCGCTGCGACTCGGTCGCGGCGTTGTACGCCTTGCAGAACTCCATGATGTTGACGCCATGCTGACCGAGCGCGGGGCCGATCGGCGGCGCCGGGTTGGCGGCACCGGCGTTGATCTGAAGCTTGATCAGGCCGGTCACCTTCTTCTTCGGTGCCATTCTCTTTCCTTTCCTCGAGGCGGATGCGGACACCCGCTTCTCCCACGGACCCGGCATCTCCGGGTCGTGGTCGTCAGCGCGCACGCCGAAGCGGCGCACAAACCATAAGAGTCTACCGCATCCCGCGTCCCGCTTCCGCGCGGGGTCAGGGGTCGCGGTACTGCTCCGCGATCCGCTGCCCGAGCTCGCGCAGGGCTGCACGCACCTCGACCGGTTCGAGCACTTCCACGGCGCCCGTCCACCCGGCGAGCTGCTCGGCCAGAGCGTCCGCACGGTGGGCCCGCACCTCGACCAGTCCCTCGTCGGCATCCATCACCGCGGCCTGGCGCCCGAAGCGGTCGAGCACCGCGCGCACGGCCCAGGCCTCCGCGCGGATCACGGCGCGCGCCTCGCCCCGCAGCCCCTCGACCGTCTCGACCATCCGCTCCCACGCGGCAGGCGCGTCGAAGCCGTCCGGCCCTTCCCCCCGCTCGTCGATGAGGGCGAGATCCGCGATCCGGTCGACCCGGTACGTGCGCAGCCGGTCCACGTCGGCCCCGCCGTTCCGCCCCGGCGCCGCGAGCAGATACCACCGCGGACCGCGGCTGCCGACCACGAGCGGCACCACCTCGACCGGCCGCCCGGCGTCGCCGTAGCCGAAGCGCACCCGGCGGCGCGCAGCGATCGCCCGCTGCAGCTCCGACACCGCCGGCCGCTCCGGCGCATCATCGGGTTCACCCCAGGGCGCATCCCGCACGGTCGACTCCGCCACCCGCTGCGCGCCCTCGCGGAACGGTTCCGGCACGGCACGCATGAGCTTGCGCACCGCGGCCGTGTGCTCCGGCGCGGCGGTGCGGCTCTGACTGAGCGCGATCAGCAACGACGTCACCTCGCTCTCGGTCAGTCCCGTGAGATCGGTCCGGGCCCCTCCGATCAGGCGCCACCCGCCGCCGCGCCCCCGAGACGGATAGAGGGGCACACCCGCCATGGCGAGCGCCTCCAGGTCGCGGCGCGCGGTGGGCACCGAGACCTCCAGCTCGGCGGCCAGTTCCGCGGCGGTGATCCGGGGGCGGCCCTGCAGGAGCAGCAGAGCCTGGATCAGGCGATCGGCACGGATCGGGAACCTCTTTTCCGAAGTGATCAGAAGGTGATCACTTCACGGTCGAGCATAGAAGGAAAGCCGTTCCCACCAAAGGAGAAGATCCCATGTTCCGTGGTCTCGCCAACCTCAACCTCGTCGCCGAGGACATGCCCGCCGCAATCGACTGGTACGCGCGCGTGTTCGACGCTGGGCCGTACTTCACCCGCCCCGAACAGGGGACCCCGCAGTACGCCGAATGGCGCTTCGGCGACGACGACGACGAGTTCGCCCTGATGGACGCCCGCTTCCGCCCCGCCCTGCCGCAGCCGGGAGGCGCGCTCGTGAGCCTGCACGTCGACGACATCCACGCCGAGATGGACCGCCTCGCAGCCCTCGGCGCCACCCCGTTCGACCCCGTCACCCAGCGCGGCGAGGGGTGGTGGTCGGCGTCGGTCAGCGACCCGTTCGGCAATCTCCTCGGCCTGATCCAGAGCCCGCACTGGGCCGCACAGCACGCGAGCTGACCGACGGGTGCGGGGAGACCCGCGGCCGCACGCAGAACGCCCCGCCGGATGAGCCGGCGGGGCGTTCTGATGACAGCAGTGTCAGATCATCTTGGTGACCTGGTCGAACGACAGCTCGACCGGCGTCTCGCGCTCGAAGAGCGAGACGAGGACCGTGAGCTTGCCGCTCTCCGGCTTGATCTCGCTGATCGAACCGGGAAGACCCGCGAACGAGCCCTCCTTGATCGTGATGGTCTCGCCCACCTCGAAGTCGACCTCGGCCGGCAGCGGACGGGCCACGGCGACGCCGCCCTTCGCCGCGATGTTCTTGGCGGTCGGGACGTCCTTCACCTCGACGAGCGACTTCAGCATGTTGAAGGCCTCTTCGAAGCGCAGCGGCGTCGGGTTGTGGGCGTTGCCCACGAAGCCGGTGACGCCTGGGGTGTGGCGCACGACCGACCAGGTGTCCTCCGTGAGCTCCATGCGCACCAGCACGTAGCCGGGGATGCGCACGCGGGTGACCATCTTGCGCTGGCCGTTCTTGATCTCGACCACGTCTTCCATCGGGACCTCGACCTGGTAGATCTCGTCCTCGACCTCGAGCGTCGACTTGCGCTGCTCGATGTTGGCCTTCACCTTGCGCTCGAAGCCCGCGTACGAGTGGATGACGTACCACTTGCCGGGGAGCATGCGCAGGTCCATGCGGAAGGCCTCGTACGGGTCCTCCTCGGACTCGGCGTCGTCCTCCTCGGACTCGGCTGCGGGACGGTCGTCCTCGCCGTTCACGTCGGGACCGTCGTACGGGGTGACCTCGTCGGCCGCCTCGGCCTCCTGCTCGGCGGCCTCCTCGGCCACGGAATCGTTCAGGACCTCGGCGGCGGCCTCGGACTCCGCCGCTTCGTCCAGGTTGAGAGCGTCGTTCACGATCGCGTCCGCCTCCGGGTCGTCGATGTCGATGTCGATGTCGTCCGTGTCGTCCTCGCCGTCCTCGTCTTCGACGTGGACCGCGACGTGCTCGGCAGAGGTGACCGAGAACTCCTCAGCGGCGAGCACGTTGCCCTCCTGGGCCTCGTCCTCCTCGCTGGACTGCTCTGCGGCGGTCGCCCAGTCGGCGTCGTCGGAATATCGTTCAGACACGTTGCTTCTTCTCCATAGCTGCGGCTGCCGCCGCGGGGGTCATCAGCCAGGGATACCGAACACGTAGTGGGTCAGGAGCCCGAAGACGTAGTCGAGACCGTAGACGATGCCCATCACGATCACGACGAAGACGAGCACCACACCCGTGAACTTGAACAGCTCCTTGCGGGTCGGGGTGACGACCTTGCGCAGTTCGGCGATGACCTGGCGGATGAACAGGGCGATGCCCCCGAAGAACCGGGAGAAGGGGTTGCCCTTCTTCTGGCGCGTGGCGCCGGCCGCGACGACCTCGCCGCGCGGTTCGTCCTGATCCATCCTGAATGTACCTTTCGTGTGCCAGCGTTGCACTGACGCGCAGGGCGGACAGGAATCGAACCTGCAACCTGCGGTTTTGGAGACCGCTGCTCTGCCAATTGAGCTACCGCCCTAGAGACCCGGAGGCCTCGGGGTGCCCTCACATCCCCGCGCTGCGCCGAGATCCGAAGACCCGAGGCACGGCGAAAGAATGCAGAGAACAACTGCTCCACAAGCATACGGCATCCGCCCGACGGTGCCGAACCGGGCTCGATATACGGGTTGTTGCTAGGCTCGGCGAGCGGATGCCGGCGAGAAGGGGCGCGTGTGGGTGGGGATGTGCAGCAGTTCCAGGTGGATCTGCGCGGAGTCGTCGATCTGCTGAGCAGGCACATCTACTCGAGCCCCCGCGTCTACCTGCGCGAGCTGCTGCAGAACGCCCGCGACGCGATCACCGCCCGTCACGAGGTCGACGGCGGAGGCGGGCGCATCCGCATCACGCCGCTCACCGCGCAGACCGGCGAGTTCGCGCTCCGCGACGACGGCGTCGGCCTGACCGCCGCCGAGGTCGCCGACCTGCTCGCCACGGTCGGCCGCAGCTCGAAGCGCGACATCTTCGACCTCCCCCGCAGCGACTACCTCGGGCAGTTCGGCATCGGACTCCTCAGCTGCTTCATGGTCGCCGACACCATCGTCATCCGCTCGCGCAGCGCCCGAGGCGGCGCGGCCGTGGAGTGGACGGGCAGCGCCGACGGCACGTTCCAGGTGGTCGAGCTCGACGACGACCTCCCGGTCGGCACCAGCGTGCACCTCGTACCGCGGTTCGACGCGGACGAGCTGCTCCGGCCCGCCGCCGTGCACGAGCTCGCCACCACGTTCGGCGAGTTCCTCCCCGTGCGGGTCACGATCGACACCGGCGCCGGAGACGTCGACATCACGCGCGAGCCGCCGTTCCTCTCCCCCGCCGACGACCCCGAGGCGGCCGTCGCCTACGGGCGGGACCTGCTCGGCGCGAACCCCCTCGACGTGATCGAGCTCGGCGAACCGGGGACAGGCACGCGCGGTCTCGCCTACGTGCTCCCCTACGCACCCCCGCCCGGCGCGCGCCAGGCCACCCGCATGTACCTCGGCCGCATGCTGCTGTCCGAGCGCGTGGACGACGTGCTGCCCGACTGGGCGTTCTTCGTGCGGGCGGTCGTCGACTCCACCGGCCTCGCCCCCACCGCGAGCCGGGAGTCCCTCGTGGAGGACACGGCCCTGGAGCACGTGCGCGAGCAGCTCGGCGCGGGGATCCGCCGCTGGGTGCTCGAGCTCGGACTGCGCGAGCCGCACCGCCTCGCACAGTTCGTGGCGGTGCACGAGGTCGGTCTCAAGTCGCTCGTGCGCCACGACGAGGAGCTGGCGCGGTTCATCACCCGGTGGCTCACCGTCGAGACCACGCACGGCACGCTGCGCATCGGCGACCTGGTCGAGCGCTACCCGCACATCCGCTACGCGCAGACCGTGGACGAGTTCCGCCAGGTCGCCGGGATCTCGCCCGGCGATGAGGTGCTGGTCAACGGCGGCTACCTGTACGACGCGGACCTCGTGCGCCTGCTGCCCGAGCTCTACCCCGCCGTCACCGTGGAGAAGGTCGACGTCGCCGGCGAGCTCGACCGTCTCGATCCCCCGCCCCTGGACGACCGCGACGCCGCCGTGGCGCTCGAGACCCGCGCGGGGGCCGTGCTCGCCGCCTCCGACTGCGCCGTCGTCGTGCGCTCGATCGACCAGCCCGCACTCACCGGGCTGTACGTCGCCGACCCCGAGGTGCTGCGCGCGATCGACCGCGGCCGCACCAGAGGGGTCGCCGGGGCACTGTGGGGCGGCGTGCTCGACCGCATCGACCAGACGCTGTCCGCCGCCCGCGACGACGACCTCACCGCACGGCTGTGCCTGAACTGGTCCAACCGCGTGGTGCGCGCCCTGGTGCGCGTCGAGGACGACGCCGTGTTCGCCCGCACCGTGCAGCTGCTCTACATCCAGGCGCTCCTCGCCGGCCACCATCCGCTCCGTGACGCCGACCGGGCGCTCATGACCAGCGCGCTGGCCGACCTCGTCTCGCTCTCCGCCGGCATCGAGGGGGACTCCCTCCCCTTCGGCGACGCCCGCTGACACTCCACCGAAAGGCTCCCATGGCACGTCCGAAGAAGCGCTTCCAGCAGCTCATCGAGGAGATCGACCGCACCCCGTGGGGTCCGGAGGAGCAGGCCCTCGTCGCGGAGGCCGTGGCCCTCGCCGTCGAGCTCGGCGACGAGCGCCTGGAGTACGAGGCCCGCATGCGGCAGACCGCCTCGGCCAACATGGTCGGCGCCACCGACGTGATGCTCAACTCCTTCGCGTGGTGCCTCGCCCACCACGACGCCGACCCGCAGCGCTTCCCCGCCGACCTCGACAACGGCGGTGCCGACCTCATGTGGCAGTTCAAGTGGATGGCCTCGTCGCTGCGGTCGTCCCCCGCGTTCTCGCAGGAGCAGATCGCCGCCGTGCTCGACGACATGGAGGCCCACTACCGCGCCGCGGGCCTCGGCCTCAGCGGCGTGCTCACCGCCCGGTTCGAGGACGCGTGGGACGCCGGCCGGATGGACGACGCCGAGGCGCTGCGCGTGCAGCTGGAGGCCACACCCCGCGACGACCACAGCCACTGCGACGCCTGCGGCCGCAGCCAGTTCGCGGGCTTCTTCGCCGACACCGACCGCGACGCCGACGCCATCCGCCTGGTCGAGGAGATGATCGAGGGCGGCTTCTCGTGCGGCGAGGAGCCCGAGCACGCGCTCTCCCGCGTCCTCCTCCCCTACCTCCGCGCCGGACGCCTGGAGGACGCGAAGACCGCCCACCTGCGCAGCTACCGCCTCGCGAAGGACAACCCCGACAACCTCCGCATCGTCGCCAACAACATCGTGTTCGCGGCCGTCACCGGCAACGAGGCGCGTGCCCTCGCCCTGATCGAGCGGCACATCGGATGGCTCGCGCACGACGGCCTGAACGTCGACGCGCACTTCGCGGCCCTCACCGCCTTCGCCGTCGCACTGGACAGGGTCGTGGCGACCGGGCACGGCGACACCCCCGTCCGCGGTGCGGACGCCCCCGCCCTCGTCGGGCTCTTCGGAGAGCACGACGGCGCGTGGACCGCGGCCGAGCTCGCCACCGCCGCCTGGACGGCCGCCGAGCGCATCGGCGCGCAGTTCGACGAGCGCGACGGAACGGACGGGCACGCGCGGAGCCTCGCCCGCTCGCGCCGCCTGGCCGACGAGAGCTGGGACGTGCCGATCCGCTCCGACGCCTTCGTCGCCACCGCACCGGCCACGACCCCGACGGACGCGGACGGCTGGTTCGACCGCGCGATGCAGCTCGCCCAGTTCGGCGCCGAGCACGAGACGCTCGACGCCCTCCCCCGTGCGCTCGAGGTGACCGACCCCGGCAAACGCGCACAGCTGCTGTCGCTGCGCCTGGGGATCCTCGTGGCGCTCGACCGCATCGAGGAGGCGGAGCAGGTGCTGCCCGAGCGCATCGCCGCGCTGCGCGACGCCGGCCGCGACGTGCAGGCCGAGCTGGAGCTGCGCCTCGGCCTCGCCACGTTCGGGCTCGACACCGACGACACCAGGGCCGCCCTGGAGGAGGAACTGGCCGCCGCCGAGCGCCTTCCGGCGTGGTCGCGCGGAGACCTCGCCATCAGCCGCGCCTCGCTGCACCTGCACGCCGACGAGCCCGACGCCGCGCTCGACCTCGCCGAGCACGCCGCCCGCGCGTTCGCCGAGGCTGAGGACACCCGGCTGTCGAACACCACCACGCTCGTCGCCATCGGGGCCGTGCTCTCCAAGGGCGACCTGGAGGCCGCGACCGCTCTGCTCGACCGATTCCTCGCGCAGGACGACCTCTCCGCCGGGCATCGCGCCCAGGCGCTGCAGACCAGGGCCCGGGTGCGCGGAGGGACGGGCGAGCACCTCGACGGCGCCGCGGACGCCGACGAGGTCTGCCGCCTCCTCGCCGAGCTGGGCGCCACACGGGCCCTCGCCGACGCGCACGTGCTCGCCGGGGCACTGTGGGAGGACGCCGACCACCCCGACCGCGCCGTTTCGCGCTACCGCCTCGCCTCGCGCCTGCGCGCCGAGGCCGGAGGCGACGCGACCGGCGTCGACTTCCGGCTCGCCCGCGCCATGCTGCGCTCCGGCGACGCCCAGGAGGCGGCCGAGCTGTTCGGCGACGTGCTGCAGCGCGAGGAGCAGGCCGACGTGGCCCCCGCCTCCCGCGGCATGACTGCCACCCTGCTCGCGCGCGCTCTGGCCGAGTCGGGCGAGTTCGGACAGGCGGTGGGCGTGCACGGCTACGCCGCCGAACTGTTCGGCGAGGGCGCGGAGCACGCCGACCAGGCGATGGCGATGACCGAGCAGGCGAAGATCCTCGCCCGCTTCGAGGAGCACGACGACGCGATCCGCCTCCTGGAGGGCGCGGCCGAGATCGTCCGGGGCGCGCCGGAAGCGGTCGGCGCCCTCAGCGAGGTGCTCCACAGCCTGGGTCAGGCCTACGGCGGACGCGGCGACGAGCGGGCGTTCGCCCTGTTCGACGAGGTCGCCGCCCTCGCGCAGCAGCACGAGGCCGGGTGGCTGCACGCCGACGTGACGGACTCCCGCGCCCGCGCGCTCGCGCAGCTCGGACGGATCGACGAGGCCGTGGCCGCCGCGCTCACCGCCGCGGACGCGTTCGCGGAGCTGGGCGACCCGGGCTCCGCCGGAGGCTCCGAGCTGTTCGCCGCCCGGGTGCTCGCGGGCAACGAGCGCGCCGCCGACGCGGTCGCGGTCTACCGCAGCGCCCTGGAGCACGCCGAAGGCTTCCCGCCGCTGCGTCAGGTCACCGCGCTCGAGCTCGGCGACGTGCTCGAAGGGCTCGGCCGCCACGGCGAGGCGGCCGAGGTGCGGGCGCTGCTGGAGAGCTGAGCCCGCACCCCCGCGCGGCCGGAGGCGTCAGAACAGCTGGCGCCAGTTCGCCCGCGCCAGATCGAGGAGCTCGTCGCCGCGGCCCGACATGACCGTGCGGATCGCGTACAGCGCGAACCCCTTCACCTGCGCCGCCTCGATCGCGGGCGGCATCGAGAGCTCCTGACGCTCGGTGACCACGTCGAGCAGGGCGGGACCGTCGTGCGCCAGCACCTCGCGGACGGCGTCCGGCAGCTCGTCGCTGCGCTCCACCCGGCGGGCGAAGATCCCCATGGCTTCGGCGATGGCGGCGAAGCTCGGGTTGTCCAGTCCGGTGCCGTACGTGACGAACCCGGCGGCCTTCATCTCCAGCTCCACGAAGTTCAGCGAGGAGTTGTTCACCACGATGGTCTTCACGGGCAGACGGTTCTGCGTGAGCGTGAGCAGCTCGCCCAGCATCATCGACAGCCCGCCGTCGCCCGCGAGGGCCACGACCTGGCGCTGCGGGTGGGCGACCTGCGCGCCGATGCCGTGCAGCAGCGCGTTCGCCATCGAGCCGTGCGTGAACGAGCCGATCAGTCGACGGTGCTCGGTCATCGTCAGGTAACGCGCCGCCCACACCGTCGGCGACCCCACGTCGGCCGTGAAGATCGCGTCGTCCGCGGCGTGCTCGTCGAGCAGCCGCGCGAGGTACTGCGGGTGGATCGGGCGGTCGCCCTTCGCCGGGACCGCGAGCTCGTCGAGCTTCTTGCGCGTCTTGCGGTAGTGCGCCGTCGCGTCGTCGAGGTGCGTGCGGTCGTCCTTGCGGGCGAGGCGCGGCAGCAGGGCCTCTGCGGTGGCGCCGACGTCGCCCACGAGTCCGAGGTCGAGCGGGTGGCGCTTGCCGAGCTGCGAGCCGCGGATGTCCACCTGGATCGTGGTCGCGTGGTCGGGGTAGAACTGCTCGTACGGGAAGTCGCTGCCGAGCACGAGCAGCGTGTCGGCGGCCTCCATCGCCCGGTAGCCGGACGCGAACCCGAGCAGACCGGTCATGCCGACGTCGAACGGGTTGTCGTACTCGATGAACTCCTTGCCGCGCAGCGCGTGCACGATCGGCGCGCCCAGACGGTCGGCCAGCGCGATCACCTCGTCGTGCGCGCCCTCGACGCCGGCGCCGGCGAGGATCGTGACGCGCTTCGCGGCGTTCAGCAGCGTGGCCGCCTGCTCCAGCTCCGCCCCGCTCGGTGCCACCACCGGCCGGGCGCGGCGGACCACGACCGCGCGGTCATCCTCGATCTCCGCCAGCGCCACATCGCCAGGGATCACCAGCACCGCGACACCGCGCTGCTCGATCGCCGCCCGCATCGCGATCTCCATCAGCCGCGGCATCTGCTTCGGGTCCGCCACGTACTCGACGTACACGCTGCACTCGCGGAACAGCTCCTGCGGGTGCGTCTCCTGGAAGTAGCCGGTGCCGATCTCGGTCGTCGGGATGTGCGCCGCGATCGCCAGGACGGGCACGCGGGAACGCTGGGCGTCGTACAGCCCGTTGATGAGGTGCAGGTTGCCCGGCCCGCACGAGCCGGCGACGACGGCGAGCTCACCCGTGGTGCCCGCGTCCGCGGCGGCCGCGAACGCCGCGGACTCCTCGTGGCGCACGTGCACCCAGCGGATGCGGCCGTCCTTGCGCAGCGCGTCCGTGAATCCGTTGAGTGAATCCCCGGGGATGCCGTAGACCCGATCGATCCCGTTGGCGTGCAGAGTCTTGACGATGTTCTCAGCGACGTTGGCCATACCCCGACCCTACGCCCGCCCCTCCGCCCTGGTGCCGGGGTTGACGCGGGCCGGTCAGTACTCCTGGGGGCCGTCGCGCTCCGGCTCGGGATCACGATGGAACGCGCGTCCCGACACCGAGGCGGGTGCGATGCGGACGAACACCCGCTTGACGGTCGGGATCCACGGGCGCAGCCCCGCGGCCTCGGCGCGCGCGACATCGGCATCGGTCTCCAGCGCCGCGGCGTGCCCGCGCACGACCACGCTCCACGCGTCGACGTCGGTGTGGTCGTCGACCTCGAACAGCACATCGGCGTTCGCGGTCAGTTCGAACAGCTTGCTCCCCGGAGCGGTGCGGAACACGATGCCATCCCCGTCGACCGCGTAGTTGATCGGGAAGATGTCGATCGTGTCGCCGATGTGGGTCACGAGGCGTCCGAGCTCCTGTCCGCGCAGGCGCTCCCAGCTCTCGGCATCGGTCAGGGTCCGGACGGGGTCGCTGTGCACACTCATGCCGCCATTGTCACCCACGGACCCGCCGGCTGGACAGCACCCGTCCGAACGTCACAGGTCCGGACGCGACAGTGCCCGGGGGCCGATCGACCCCCGGGCACCGTCACCGCGTCGGACTCAGCCGATGCGGATGAGCTTCTTGTTGACGAACTCGTCGGCGGCGAGGTGTCCGAGCTCACGCGCGGTGCCGCTGCGCTTGATGCCCCCGAACGGCAGCTCCGGGCTGTCGGCGAGAACCAGGTTGACGTACACCATGCCGGCCTCGATCTTGTCGGCCACCCGCTCCGCCTGGGCCTCATCGGTCGTGAAGACGTACGACCCGAGCCCGAACGTGGTGTCGTTGGCCAGCTGCACCGCGGCGTCCTCGTCGGCCACGCGGTACACGACGGCGGCGGGGCCGAACAGCTCCTCCCGGTACACGTCCATCTCCGGCGTGACGTCGGCGAGCACGGTCGGCGCGAAGAACGCCCCGTCGCGCGTGCCCCCGGTCAGCAGCGTGGCGCCCTGGGCGACCGCGGTGTCGATCTGCTTCTGCAGGTTCTCCGCCGCCGCCTCCGACGACACCGGTCCGAGCACGGTGTCGTCCTGCGTGGGGTCGGTCGCCTCGACGGCCGCCATCGCCGCCGTGAACTTCTCCACGAACGCGTCGTACAGCTCGTCGACGATGATGAAGCGCTTGGCGCCGTTGCACGCCTGACCGTTGTTGTCGAGCCGCGCGTCCACGCCGGCCTGGACCGTCGCGTCGAGGTCGTCGGTCGAGAGCACGAGGAACGGGTCGGAGCCGCCGAGCTCCAGCGCGACCTTCTTGAGGTGCCGTCCGGCGACCTCGGCCACCGCCGCCCCCGCACGCTCCGAGCCGGTGAGCGAGACGCCCTGCACGCGCGGGTCGGCGATCATGTCGGCGATCTGCTCGTTCGTGGCGAGCACGTTCTGGTACGCGCCCTTCGGGAACCCGGCGTCGTGGTAGATCGCCTCGATCGCGCTCGACGACTCCGGGCACTGCGGCGCGGGCTTCAGCAGGATCGTGTTGCCGACGATCAGGTTCGGCGCCGCGAAGCGCACGATCTGGTAGGCCGGGAAGTTCCACGGCATGATGCCCACGAGCGGCCCCAGCGACGACCGGCGGATGATCGCCGAGCCGTCGCCGAGGATCGTGATGGGCTGGTCGGCCATGATGTCCTCGGCCTGATCCGCGTAGTACTCGGCGATGTCGGCGGCGAAGTCAACCTCACCGAGCGCGGCCTCGCGCGGCTTGCCCATCTCGCGCACGAACACGTCGGCCAACTCCTCGCGGCGCTCGCGATGCAGCTCGGCGGCGCGGCGCAGCAGCTGTGCGCGCTCCGCGACCGTGGTCGAGCGCGACCACTCGCGGTGCGCCTCGTCGGCGGCCGCGACCGCCTCTTCGATCTGCGCATCGGTGAACGTGTCGTACGTGGCCAGGGTCTCGCCGGTGGCGGGATTGACGACGGCGTAGTCGGTCATGTCTCCTCCTCTTGCCGTCCGGTCAGGAGACCGGGATCAGCGTGTACTTGGTGGACAGGTACTCGTGGATACCCTCGAAGCCGCCCTCGCGGCCGACACCGGACTGCTTGACGCCGCCGAACGGAGCCGCCGCGTTGGAGACCACGCCCACATTGAGTCCCATCATGCCGGTCTCGAGCGCGTCGATCATGCGCTGACCGCGCTGCAGGTTCTCGGTGAACACGTACGACACCAGGCCGTACTCGGTGTCGTTCGCGAGGCGCACGGCCTCATCCTCGGTCTCGAACGTGGCGATCGCCAGCACCGGGCCGAAGATCTCCTCGCGCAGGATCGCGCTGCCGGCCACGACATCGGTGAGGACCGTGGGCTCGTAGAACGTGCCGGTGCCCTCGAGCGCCTTGCCGCCCGCGAGCAGCGTCGCGCCGCGCTCCACCGCGTCGTCGACGAGCTCGCCCGCCTTGGCCACCGCGTCCTCGTCGATGAGCGGGCCGATCGCCACGCCCTCCTCGGTGCCGCGGCCGATCTTCATCGCGTTCACGCGCTCGGTCACCCGCTTGGCGAACTCGCCGGCCACGTCACGGTGCACGATGAAGCGGTTGGCCGCCGTGCACGCCTGGCCGATGTTGCGGAACTTCGCGGCGAGCGCGCCCTCCACGGCCTTGTCGAGGTCGGCGTCGTCGAACACCACGAACGGTGCATTGCCGCCGAGCTCCATCGACACGCGCAGCACGCCCTCGGCCGCCTGCGCGATGAGCTTGCGGCCCACCTCGGTCGACCCCGTGAACGACAGCTTGCGCAGCCGGGGGTCCGCGATGATCGGCGCCGACAGGGCGCTGGACTTCGAGGTCTGCACCACGTTGACGACGCCGGCGGGGAGCCCCGCCTCCTCCAGCAGCTTCGTGAAGAAGATGGTCGTGAGCGGCGTGAGTGCCGGGGGCTTGATGACCACCGTGCACCCGGCGGCGAGCGCCGGCGCGATCTTGCGGGTGGCCATCGCGAACGGGAAGTTCCACGGGGTGACGAAGAACGACGGCCCGACGGGGCGCTGCGACACGATCATGTGCCCGGTGCCCTCCGGGTTCAGACCGTAGCGACCGCTGATGCGCACGGCCTCCTCGCTGAACCAGCGGAGGAACTCGCCGCCGTACGCGACCTCGCCGCGCGCCTCGGCGAGCGGCTTGCCCATCTCCAGGGTCATCAGCAGCGCCAGGTCTTCCTTGTGCGCCTGCACCAGGTCGAACGCGCGGCGCAGGATCTCGCTCCGCACACGCGGAGCGGTGGCGGCCCACTCGTCCTGAGCGGCCACCGCGGCGTCGAGCGCGCGGATGCCGTCGGCGGGCGTGGCGTCGGCGATCGTGCGGATCACCTGGTTCGTGGCCGGGTCCTTGACGTCGAACGTGGCGCCGGTCTCGCCGTCGATCCACTGTCCGCCGATGAAGAGTCCAGTGGGGATGCTGTCGAGCAGCGCCTGCTCGGTCTGAGTGCTCATGGGTTCTCTTTCTGTGAGTGGGGGCTAGGGGCGACGACGCCGGCTCGGCGGCGCGTCGATGCTCAGCGTCTGTCCGCGGAAGAACGCCGGGCGGCGGATCGCGTTCCAGATCATCACCGCGATGCCCACGACGATGATCAGCATCCCGAGGATGAACACGATCCCGACGCCGCCGATCTCCGACCCCGAGCCGTAGGCCGGGTCCATCGAGTCGATCAGCGTGGTGAAGAACAGGATCGCGAGGATGATGCCACCCACCAGCGGGAACAGGAACGTGAAGAAGACGTTGCGCGTGGAGTCGAACCACTGCTTGCGGAAGTACCAGACGCACGCGAACGCGGTGATGCCGTAGTAGAAGCAGATCATCATGCCGAGCGTGAGGATCGTGTCCCACAGGGTGTCCTCGCTGACCACGCGCATGACCGCGTAGAACGCCGAGGCGACGATGGCCGAGACGATCGTGGCGTAGCCGGGGGTGAAGAACCGCGGACTGACCTTCGCGAACGACTTCGGCAGGGCGCCGTAGTGGCCCATCGCGAGCAGGGTGCGCGCCGGACCGACGAACGTCGACTGCAGCGACGACGCCGAGCTGGTGAGCACCGCCAGCGACACGAGGAACGCGAGCGGCCCGAGGATCGGTCCGGAGAGGTGGAAGAACACGTTCTCCTGGATGTCGCCGTTGCCGAGGCCGAGCTCGCCCGTGCCCACGCCCGCGAACATGATCATCGCGACGGCGAGGAGCAGGTACAGCGAGACGATCGTGAGCACGGTGACCGTGGCCGCGCGGCCCGGCGTCTTCTCCGGGTCCTTCGTCTCCTCGTTCATGGTGAGCGTGACGTCCCAGCCCCAGAAGATGAAGATCGACAGGGAGAGACCGGCCGCCACGGCGCTGAACGACGAGATCGCGAACGGGTTGAACCAGTTGAGGTCGAACGGCTGGTAGTCGAAGCCGTTGCCGCTCACGGCCTGGACGATCGCAGCGACCGCGAAGAACACCAGCACCAGGATCTGGAAGCCCACCAGCCAGTACTGCAGCTTCTGGGTCGTCTGCATGTCGCGGTACGACACCCACGTCGCCCCCAGCATGAACAGCAGGCACACGCCGATGTTGATCCACGTCACCCCGGCCAGGTCGGCGATCCCGGCGTTGCCCGTGATCTGCGACAGCAGCAGGAACAGGAAGTCGACGGCGACACCGGCGAGGTTCGACAGCACCAGGATCGTCGCGACGACCAGACCCCAGCCGGCCATCCAGCCCACCCAGGGTCCGAACGCGCGGGCGGCCCAGGTGAAGGACGTGCCGGAGTCGGGCATGCGGTTGTTGAGCTCGCGGTAGCCGAAGGCCACCAGGAGCATCGGGATGAAGCCGACGAGGATGATCGCCGGGATCTGCGCGCCCACCTCGGACGCGGTGGGGCCGACGGCGGCCGTGAACGTGTAGGCGGGGGCGATGCACGAGATGCCGATCACGACGGCGCCGATGAGGCCGACGGTGCCGGCACTCAGGCCCTTCGTGGAGATGCCGGTCGTGACGCCGGATGCGGGCTCCGTCGCCCGGTTGGTGCTGCTCATCAGCGGTCTCCTGCTTCGTTGCGGGTGCGCGGGACGACGATCATGGGAACGGGCAGCTCGTGCAGCATCTTCGCCGCCGTGGAGCCCAGGAACAGACGGCGCGGCTGTGCCAGGCGGCTCGAGCCGACCAGCACCACCTCGCCGGGGAGCCAGGAGAGCCCGGCGACGGCGTCTTCGACCGTCTCGCCCGGTGCCTCCTCGACGACGGCGCCCAGGCCGTCCGGCAGCTGCTCGGCAGCGACGGCGAGCACCCGGTGGGCGTGCTCGCTGCCGGCCAGGCGGATCGCGCCGGTGTCGAGGCCGGGCGGCACGTCGAACGGCACGAGCGACACCAGCCGCAGGGAGACCTCGGCCGCCCCGGCGAGGGCGACGGCCTGGTCGAGCACGCCCTCCGCACCCGGACGCGTGCCGACCGCGACCGTGACGCGCGGGAGCACGTGGTCGTCCTGCTGCGCGAGCCCCGACGGCGCGAGGGCGACCGGGATCGGCGAGGAGTGCAGCAGCTCGGACGCGACGCTGCCGAGGCGGTGACGGCCGAAGAGGCCGCCGCCCGCGGTGCCGATCACGATCACGCTCGCGTCGAACTCCTCGCCCGCCGCGATGAGCCCCTCCGCGAACGACTCGGAGAAGCGCACGTGGCCGCTGCGCACCAGCTCCTGCGGGAGCCGCACGACCGCGTCCTGCAGCCACTTCCGTGCCTGCGTGCGGATCACGTCCTCATACGCGCGCTCCGGCGGGACGGCCGCGCTGCGGGTGCCCTCGGTGGGGAGCACGATCACCAGGTGCAGCGTCGCGCCGATGCTGCGGGCCAGCCGGGCGCCCAGCGCCGCGGCGTCCGCCCCCGCGTCCGTCGCCGTGTAGCCGACGACGACCGAGCCGGTCATCAGCCGATGCTCTCGGGAGCGCCGGCCTCGCGGCGGGCGTCGACGATGTTCGCCGCGACGAGGTGGCCCATGCGGATCGCCCCGTCGACGTGCTGGTAACCCGCTCCGGCCATGTCGCTGCAGGCGAAGTGGATCGGTCCGACCGGCGTGCGCAGGTCGGCGCCGTAGCGGTGCAGCCCGCCGAGGTCGAAGCTCGCGGCGTACGCGCCCCGCGTCCACTCCTCGCTGCCCCAGTCGCTCTCGTAGTACACGACCGGGTTCTTGGCCTCCGGGCCGTAATAGTGCGACAGCGACTCGAGGATGCGCTCCTTGCGCTCCTCGGCCGACAGCTCGAACACGCCGTCGGCGTTGGCGTCGGAGACGAAGCCGACCAGGGTGCCGCGCTCGTCGCCGTGGTTGGTGTTGTCGTACGCCTCGTGCGAGAGCTCGTACGGGCTGAACGCCGTGCCGCTCAGGCCCTGCTCGCGCCAGAACGGCCGGTCGTAGACGGCGTGCACCTTGATGACGAAGCCCATCGACAGGTGCTGGTGCAGCTGGTGCTGGCGACGCGGCAGCGGCGGGACGAAGGAGATGCGGTTGTAGAGGATGGGGGCGTGCGCGAGGATCGCGTACCGTGCGCGGACCGTGAGGTCGTCGGTGGTCGCCACGACCCCGTCATCCGACCACTCCAGGCTGCGGACGGGCTGGTTCAGCAGCACGTCCTCCCCCAGGCGCTCGGCGAGACGCAGCGGCACCTGCTGCAGGCCTCCGACCACGCGCTTGTCGAGGATGAAGTCGGCGTCAACGAGGTTCGAGTAGGAGCCGGCCGAGGCCGCCATGAGCAGCGACTGCAGCAGCGAGAAGGAGTGCGTCGGCTTGGTCAGCATCGCCGAGCCGGTGGCGAAGGCGAGGTTGCGTACGGCCTCGTCGTCGTCGGTCTGCGAGCGCAGCCAGGCGTCCCACGAGATGGAGTCCCACTCCGCCGCGTTCGGGTGCTCCCACGGCTTGTCCGGGTCGATCTCGGCCACGAGGGCGTCGAGGATGCCGGTGATGCGGGCGATCACGGCCTCGGTCTCCGGCGACACCGGGAACATCTCGCCCGTGAAGCGGTGCGCCTGACCGTCGGGGCCGACGTAGACGCTGTCGCCCTCGCGGTAGCGGCTGTAGGTCTCGAGCCCGAGCTCCTCGATCGCGTCCTTCAGGGCGTCCTGGTCGGGCGACACCCACTGGCCGCCGATCTCGAGCATGGCGCCGTCGATCACGTCGGTCCACAGCCGGCCGCCCACGCGGTCGCGGGCCTCCAGCACGGCGACCGACAGGCCGGCCTTGCGCAGATCGTTGGCGGCCGTGAGCCCTGCGGCTCCGGCGCCGACGATCAGCACGTCGCGAGTGATCTCAGCCATCTGCAACTCCTTCGTCGTCGGGGGATGTGGGGGATGAAGTACCGGCCGCGTCCCGAAATCCCCCGATCCGGGGACGCGGCCGGACAGCGGGGTCAGGCCGAGGCGAGCGCCTGCGCGACGACGTCGAGGCCCTCGTTCAGCAGCTCGTCGCCGATCGACAGCGGCGGCAGGAAGCGGATGACGTTGCCGTAGGTGCCGCACGTGAGCACGATCACGCCCTGCGCGATGCAGGCCTTCGCGACCGCGGCGGTGAGCGCGGCGTCGGGGGCCTTGGTCTCGGGGTCGACGAACTCTGCTGCGACCATCGCGCCGTGTCCGCGCACGTCGCCGATGCGGGCGTCGTCGGACTGCAGCGCGGTGAGGCGGCCGATGAGGATCTCGCCGATCTCGCGGGCGCGCTCGATCACGCCGTCGTTCTCGAACACGTCGATCGCGGCGAGGGCCGCGGCGCACGCGATCGGGTTGCCGCCGTAGGTGCCGCCGAGGCCGCCCGAGTGCGAGGCGTCCATGATCTCGGCGCGACCTGTGACCGCGGCCAGCGGCAGGCCGCCCGCGATGCCCTTGGCCGTGGTGATGAGGTCGGGCTCGATGCCGAAGATCTCGCTGGCGAACATGTGGCCCGTGCGGGCGAAGCCGGTCTGCACCTCGTCGGCGATGAAGACCACGCCGTTCGCGCGGCACCACTCGACGATCGCGGGGAGGAAGCCCTCGGCGGGGACGATGAAGCCGCCCTCGCCCTGGATCGGCTCGATGATGACGGCGGCGAGGTTGTCCGCGCCGATCTGCTTCTCGAGCTGCAGGATCACGCGGGCCGCGGCCTCTGCGCCCTCGAGGCCGTCGCGGAACGGGTACGACATCGGGGCGCGGTACACCTCGGGGGCGAACGGGCCGAAGCCGCTCTTGTACGGCATCGACTTGGCGGTCAGCGCCATCGTGAGGTTGGTGCGGCCGTGGTAACCGTGGTCGAACGCCACGACGGCCTGGCGTCCGGTGTGCTTGCGGGCGATCTTGATCGCGTTCTCGACCGCCTCGGCGCCCGAGTTGAACAGCGCGCTCTTCTTGGCGAAGTCGCCGGGGGTAACCCGGTTCAGCGCCTCGGCCACCCCGACGTACGACTCGTAGGGCGAGATCATGAAGCACGTGTGGGTGAACTGCGCGGCCTGAGCGGCGACGGCCGCGGCGACCTTGGGGTGCGCGTTGCCGACCGTGGTGACGGCGATGCCGGAGCCGAGGTCGATGAGCGAGTTGCCGTCGGCGTCGACGACCACTCCGCCGCCCGCGGCGACGGCGGCGACCGGCACGGTGTGGCCGACACCGGCGGCGACGGCGTCGGCCTTGCGGGCGAGGACCTCGGCCGAGCGCGGGCCGGGGAGTTCCGTGACGAGGCGACGCTCCTGCGGGAGGTCGGGGCCGCCGAGGGGGGTTGCGGGTGCTGCGGTGTCGAGGAGTGCCATGTCGCGAGCGTACGACCGCCGCCGGGAGGGTCGCATTCGCCGGTCTGTACAATCTGAGCAGCGGATCCGCCACCTCGTACAAACCGGAAGCCCATGGCCCCCACCGACGCCCCCACGCTGCGGTCCCTGCTCCAGCGCAGGGACCTCGGCCTGACGCTCGTGTCCGACGAGCACGCCCTGCCCGACGGCGCCCTCGACCGGCCGCTGCGGTGGGTGCACGGCTCCGACCTCGCAGACCCGACGCCCTTCCTGTCCGAGGATCTGGCGCTGCTCACCACGGGCACGCAGTTCGACGGCGCCGCGGACATCCCCTCCTACGTCGGGCGGCTGGCCGACCGCGGCGTGCTCGGGCTCGGCTTCGGCACCGAGGTGCACCGCTCCGGGATCCCGGACGAGCTCATCGCCGCCTGCGCCGCACACGGCATCCCCCTGTTCGAGGTGCCCTACCGCACGCCGTTCATCGGCGTCGCCCGCGCACACTCCGAGGCCATCGCGGCCCAGGCGTACGCCCGCCGTTCCTGGGCGCTGGACACGCAGCGCGCGCTCGCCCTGGCCGCCCTCCGCCCGCGCGGCCTCGACGCGATCGTCGCGGAGCTCGGCCGCCGGCTCGACGTCTGGGCGGGCATGTACGACGCGGCAGGGGCGCTGCTGTTCGCCCATCCGCGTGATGCGGTCGACACCGCCACGCTCGATCTGCTCGCCGACCGCGTGCTGGAGATCCTGGGCCGTGGACTGGAGGCGGGGCAGTCTCTCACGATCGACGCACACACCTTCATGCTCTTCACCGTCGGGCGCGGAGGGCACCTGCGCGGGGTGATCGCGGTCGCCGCCGAGACGCTGGACGCGGAGGCCCGGTCGGTCGTGACCTCGGTGATCGCGATGGCCGGACTGGCGCTGGAGCAGAGCGAGCAGCTCGCCAGGAGCCGTCGCCGCCTGCACACCCAGCTGCTGCAGTCGCTGCTGGCCGACGACCCCGCGCTCGCCCGCCGCGTGCTCGGTGCCCTCCCTCCGGCACCGATCGTGGTGGCGGTCGCCGCCGACGCCCCGGCCGGACCGCTGGTCGACTGGTGGGAGCGGCGCCGGGCGGACCACGGCACGGTGTCGTTCCTGGCGGAGTCGCCCGAGGGCCTGACGATGTGCGTGTCCTCGGGCGACGAGGGGCTGCTGGACGAGGTCGCCGAGCGCTTCGGCATCCGCATCGGAGTCTCCGGCCCCGAGGGCTACGCGGTCTTCTCGCGTGCGCACGCCCAGGCGCTGACGGCCCTGCGGCAACCCGCGTCTGCGGCCGTCGTGCGCTACGCGGACACCGTGGGTGCGAACATCCTCACGGCGCTGGCGACCGACGAGGCGCGGCTGGTGGCGGAGTCGCGCCTGGCGCCGCTGCGCGAGCAGGACGCGGCGGGCGGCACCGGGCTCGAGCACACGCTGCGGGTCTGGCTGGAGCACGACGCACGCGCGGAGCCGGCCGCCGCGGCGCTGGGCATCCACCGGCACACCCTGCGCTCGCGGGTCGCGCAGGCCGGGGCCATGCTGGGCGTGGATCTGGCGTCGTTCCCCGCCCGCGCCGAGCTCTGGGCGCTGCTGCAGACCGCGCGCGACTGATCCGCGCCCCGCCCCTGCACCGGCTCGGGCCCGCGCCACCTCATCCCGCGCGGCCCCATCCCCTCGCCGAGTGCGCGGCTTGCTGCCGACCACCCCGCCTGTTCACGCGGAGAAACCGTGCCCTCGGCGCGAGGCCGGGCGTCCGGTGCGCGCCCGCGGCACCGTCGCGAGGAGGGCCCCGGCACGCTCGATGTCGGCGGCGGTCTGGGCTACGAGGGCCGCGACGGTGTCGAAGCAGAGCGTCGGGCGCAGCAGCGAGAGCAGCTCGACCCGGAGGCGGTGCCCGTACAGGTCGAGGTCCGTGTCGTGCAGGTGCACCTCCACCCGGCGCTCCCGGCTGCCGTGGAAGGTCGGGTTGGCACCCACGCTCGCGGTCGCGGGCATCCCCTCCTGCTCGTCGTCGATCCAGGCCAGCGCGACGTAGATGCCGTCGGCGGGGAGACCGGGGCCGTCGAGGGCGAGGTTGGCGGTCGGGAACCCGAGGTCGCGTCCTCGACCGTCGCCGGGGACGACCACTCCGGCGATCTCGCGGACGGGTGCGCTCACACGTCTGCGGCGGGAGAGATCGCGCGGTAGCGGCTCTGGTGGAACACGAGCGGCTCGACGTCGTCGAAGAGCGTCACGTCCTGGATCTCGTACAGAGCGATCTCGTGATCGCCACCGTCGAACGTGCCGTGCAGACGGCAGGTGAGCCAGAGCGCGGCGTCGGCCACCAGCACGGCCCCGCCGTCGGTGCGGTGCCAGGCGTGACCCCCGAACCGGTCCCCCTCCCGCGCGGACAGGGAGCGGCTGAGCGGTTCGTGGTGTGCCGCGAGGACGCTCATCCCCAGTTCCGGGACGGCACGCAGCACCGGCCAGGTCTTCGAGGTGCGGGCGGCGCTGACCGCGACGAGGGCGGGCTCCAGGGAAATCGAGGTGAAGGAGTTGACCGCCATCCCGACGGCGCGGTCGTCCACGACGGCCGCGAGGGCGACCACCCCCGTGGGATAGACCGAGAAGGCACGACGGAGCGCACGGTCGCGCGGCAGGGCATCGGTCACGGCAGTGGTCATCACGAGTCCTTTCGGTAGTCAACTTTGACTAAGGCGACTATAGACAAATTTGACCACTCAAACAACCGGGAACGCGCATCCCAGCCGTTAGCATGAACGACATGTCGACCACCCGTCTCGTCGTCCTCGGCGCCGTGAAGCAGTTCCAGCCCGTACACGGCTACTTCCTCCGGCGAGAACTGATGACCTGGCACGTCGACGAGTGGGCGCACATCCAGCCCGGCTCGATCTACAACGCCCTCCGGGCCCTGGAGGTCGACGGGTACATCACGGAGAGCGGCACCGAGGCCGAGGGCAAGCGCCCCGCCCGCACCACGTACCGCATCACCCCCTCGGGCGAGGTCGAGCTGCAGCGGATGCTGCGCGAGAACCTCTGGAACGTGGCGGCCTTCGACACCCAGGCGATCATGACCGTCGCCTCGTTCATGTTCGTGCTGAGCCGCCAGGAGGTCATCGCGGGCCTGGAGCACCGCCTCATCAAGAGCGACGCGATCATCACGCAGAACGGCTTCGACGTGCAGGACACCCTGCGCTCCGAGACCACGCCGAAGTACGTGCGCGAGATCTTCGACCTCTCCACCGCCCGGCTCACCGCCGAGAAGCAGTGGCTGCTCGACCTGCTGGAACGGCTGCGGGCCGGCGAGTACGCCTTCGCGGGCGAGACGGCCGAGGACACGACGCCGGAGCGGGAGGCGGCGGCCGCCACGACGAAGAGCACCGCCAAGACGGCGAAGAAGAGCACCGCCAAGACGGCGAAGAAGAGCCCCGCGAAGACGGCGACGAAGAGCACCGCGAAGGACTGACCGCACCGCGCGCCGCCCCCTCCGGACCGGCCTCAGCGCGTCGCCGTCAGCTCCGCCAGCGCCTCGGGCGTGAGCGCCGGAGTGGTCGCTCCCCGGTGCAGCGCCACGATCGCCCCCGCGGCGCACGCGAGGGCGAGGGCGTCCTCCACCGGCACTCGACGGGCGAGCGCACCGGCGAGCGCGCCGCAGAACGCGTCGCCCGCGCCCGTCGTGTCGACCGGATCGATACGGAACGCCTCGACGTGCACAACCGGGCGACCGGTGCGGTGCAGGTCCACTCCCCCAGCGCCGCGCGTGAGCACCACGGTCGCTGCCCCGGCGCGGTGCAGGAGGTCGATGCCGCCGAGCTCCGCGCACTCCGTCTCGTTCACCACGAGCACGTCCACGCACTCCAGCAGCCCGAGAGTCGCCGCGTGGGCGGGGGCGGCGTTCAGCACGGTCGTGGCGCCGGCGTCGCGCGCCGCCCGCAGTGCCGCCGACACCGCGGGCACCGGCACCTCGAGCTGCGCCAGCACGACCGCGGCCCCGGAGACCGCGGCGACCGCATCCTCCGGCGACAGCTCGGCGTTCGCACCGGCCGCGACGATGATGCTGTTGTCGCCGCCCTCCAGCGCCAGCACGTGCGCGACCCCGGTCGGGGCGGTATCCGAGCGGCGCAGGGCCGAGGTCACCCCGGCGTCCACGAGCGTGCGCTCCAGCAGTGCGGCGCCCTCGTCCGTCCCGACCACACCGCAGAACCGCGTCGGCGCGCCGCTGCGGGCCGCGGCGACCGCCTGGTTCAGGCCCTTGCCGCCCGCGAAACGGCCGCCGGCGCGGCCCAGCAGTGTCTCGCCGATGCGCGGGGGGCGCGACACCTCGACCACCAGATCGAGGTTCGCGCTCCCCACGACAGCGACGCCGGACAGCTCGTCAGACACGCGCCATCGACCGGCGGTACGTCGAACCCACGTGCGACTCGGCCAGGGCGGGCGTCGGGGTTCCCATCAGCCGCTCGCGCAGCGACTGCGGCTCGTCGGACGGCTCGGCGATCGCGCCGCGCTCCTTCAGGATCGGCAGCACATGCTCGATGAAGTCCTTCGTGGACGCCGGCGGGATGACCGGGGCGAACAGGAAGCCGTCGAGGTCGGCACCGTCGGCGAGCGCGATCATCCGGTCGGCCACCTGCTCCGGGGTGCCGACGAGCGGGCGGGCGCCGACGCCGTGCGCGTGCCAGTCGCCCAGCACGTCGCCCACGGTCTTGTCGGCGAAGCGCGCGACCTGGGTCTGCGACAGCTCCGTGCTCAGCTCCGACATGGGCGTGCTCGGGTCGTACGACGACAGGTCGAGGCCGGTGAACCAGGCGTAGGAGGCGACCGTGACCTCGGGGTTCTGGGCGTCGGCGACCTCGGCGTACGTGCGACGAGCCTCCTCCTCGGTGCTGCCGACGACGGCGGCGAACGCGGACATGATCTTGACCTCGTGCGCGGCGCGGCCGTTCTTCACGGCCTCCTCGCGGATCGCGGTCGCGTGGCCGCGGAGCTGCTCGACCGAGCCGCTGCCGACGAAGATCGCCTCGCCGTGCTTGCCGCCGAACTCGCGGCCGGCCGGAGACGCGCCCGCCTGGAACAGCACCGGGGTGCCCTGCGGCGAGCGCTGCGTGTTGCCGTAGCCGTGCGAGCGGAAGTACGGGCCGTCGTGCGCGATGCGGTGCACCTTGGCCGGGTCGGCGAAGCGGCCGGACTTGTCGCGCTCGAGCGCCCCCTCCTCCCACGCCTGCTCCCACAGCTTGTACACGACCTGCATGAAGTCGTCGGCCATCAGGTAGCGCTCGTCGTGCCCGACCATCGGCACCCCGAAGCCCTGCACGGCGGTGTCGGCGGTGCCGGTCGTGACGACGTTCCAGCCGATGCGCCCGCCGGACAGGATGTCGAGGCTGGCCATGCGCCGCGCGAACGCGTAGGGCGGCTCCAGCAGCGTCGACCCGGTGGCGACGAGTCCGAGACGCGTGGTCTGCGGAATGAGAGCCGCGAGGAGCACGGCGGGGTCGAGTCGCGGCAGGTCGAGGCCTTCGATCGAGCAGATGTCGGGACGCTCGCCCGCGACGTCGGCCCACCCCCACGCGTCGGCGAGGAACAGGAAGTCGAAGCCCGCGTCCTCCGCCAGGCGCGCGGTGTCGCGCCAGTAGTCGAGTCGGTCGAAGAGGTAGCGCCCGTTGTCCGGGTGGCGCCAGGTCGCAGTGCCGGAGTCGTTCGCCTGCGCGTTCTCGAAGAGGCCGAGGCGCAGCTGCTTCACGGGGTGATCGGTCATGGCGGGTGCCTTCCTTGTGGGTGGGTGGTGTCGTCGTGGGGTGTCCGGGCACGCCGGGGGAACCCCGGGGGCGGGGGCGCACCCCCGGGGCGGGTGGGGCCGGGTCAGCCCTTGGCGGTGACCTCGCCGTCGCTCCACCACAGGACGCGCTTGCGCACGACCGCGAGGAGCACGATCAGGAGCACGCCGAGCAGGCAGAGCAGCGCGATGCTGGCCCAGGTGACGGGGAGGTTCGCCTGTGCGGCGGAGGTGGTGACGAGCGAGCCGAGGCCGGCCTGCTGCCCGGCGGCGACGAACTCCGCGACCGCGGCTCCGACCACGGCCAGCGGCAGGGCGATCCGCAGCCCGGCGAAGACGTAGGGCATGCTGCCAGGGAATCGCAGTTCGCGGAAGATCTCCCACCGCGAGGCATGCAGGGTCTTGAACACGTCGAGCGCCTTCTGGTCGACGTCGCGGAGTCCGGCGAGCGAGTTGACCAGCATCGGGAAGAACACCACCAGCCCGGTCACGATGAACTTCGGCACCATGCCGAAGCCGAACGCGACGACCAGCGCGGGGGCGATCGCGACGATCGGCGTGACCATCACGATGATCACGAGCGGCATGACGGCCCGTTCGATGATCTGGAACTCTGCCATCACCACCGCCAGCAGGAACCCGGCGAGGATGCCGGCCGAGGCGCCGACCACCACTTCGAGCAGCGTCACCAGGAAGTTCGACCAGTACATGCCCGCGTCGTCGACGAGGCTTCCTCCGATCGCCTCCAGCGTGGGCAGCACATAGGGGTTGGTCCATGCGACGATCTGCCACAGCAGCGCCGCGATCACGAAGGTGATGAGGGTGGGCAGCCACGATCCCCAGCGCAGCCACGACGGGACGCCGCGGCGGGGGGTCTCGCGCAGGCGCGCGGTGGCGAGGGTGGCGGTGGTGTCTCTCATGGTCAGCTCAGACATGGGCCTTCTCCGTCTGCGCGCGCAGCGCACCGCGCACGACTGCTTCCAGGTCGCGGAACTCGTCGGTGGCGTACGCCTCCTCGGTGCGGGGCCGCGGCAGGTTCACGTCGATCACCTCGGCGATGCGCCCGGGGTGGGCGGCCATCACCACGATCCGGTCCGAGAGCATGATGGCCTCGGGCACGGAGTGCGTGACGAACATGACGGCCTTGCGGTTGGACTGCCAGAAGTCCAGCAGGGCGATGCGCTGCAGATCGCGGTTCATCTCGTCGAGGGCCGAGAACGGTTCGTCCATCAGCATGATCGCCGGGTCGAACACGAAGGCCCTGGCGATCGCGGCGCGCTGCTGCATGCCGCCGGACAGCTGCCCGGGGTACTTCTTCAGGGCGTGCCCGAGGCCGAAGGTCGACAGCAGCTCCGCGGGGTCGCGGAGGGCGCGGTCGCCGTTCGCCCCGCGGTTGATCCGCACGGGGAGCTCGACGTTCTCGCGCACGGTCTTCCACGGAAGCAGGGCGGGCGACTGCGGCACGAGGCCGATCTTCTTGTCGCGGGATGCCGCGGTGACGCTCTCGCCGTCGATGGTCACGGTGCCCGAGTCGGCGTCGAGGAGCCCGGCGACGACCTTGAGCAGCGTCGACTTGCCGCAGCCGCTCGGGCCGATCACCGACACGAACTCGCCCATGCCGATCGTGAGGCTCACGTCGTCGAGCACGGTGACCCTGGCTCCGTCGACCCCGAACGACTTCGAGACGTTGCGCACCTCGACGCCGGCGCCCGTGGCCGCGGTCATCACTTCGCCGTCCAGATGAGCTCGTCGCCGTCGTAGAGGTCGGCCACCAGGTCGGGGTCCATCATGTCGGCGATCGCGGGCAGGTTCTTCACGTCGCCGTACTCCTGCACGATCTCGTACTCGGGCTCCCACATGGCCTCGGTCTGCACGCCGGGGTTGCCGCCCGCGCTCTCGCGCACCCAGGCCGACTCGACCTCCCACGTGCGGGCGAGCTGGTCGCGCGGGAACGCGGCGCCCTGGCCGTTCTCCTCCGCCAGCTCGGCGAGCATGTCGATGCACTCGTCGGAGTCGTCGAGGCAGAACTGCAGTGCCTTGAGGCTCGCGCGCAGGAAGTCGGCGGCGACCTCGCGGTGCTCGGCGAGGAAACGCGAGTTCACCTCCATCACGTTGTAGGTGCCCTCGACGCCGAGGTCGGACGGCAGGAACTCGCTGAACGGGAGGTCCTGCGCCTTGAGGGTCTGCGGCTGGTTGGAGGCGTAGCCGACGATCGCGTCGACCTGCTCGCGCACGACCACGGTGGGGTCGTAGTTGGTCATCTTCACCATCTCGACCTTCGACACGTCGACGCCGGCCTCGTCGAGCATGGCCGAGGCGATGGGCGTGAGGTTGATGAAGTAGCCGAGCGAGCCGCCCTCGAGGTCGGTGAGGTCCTCGAGCTTCTCGTTGCCGAAGATCGAGAACGGCGGGGTCGTGCCGTAGGTCGCGACGGCCGTGAGGTTCTTGCTGTTGGCGGCGGCGAGCATCACGTCGGACGCGGAGCCGAGGGCGGTGAACTGCGCCTGACCGGAGGCGACGAGCTGCTGTCCGTTCGCGCCGGAGGCGTTGATCTCGACATCGAGGCAGAGGTCGTCGAAGTAGCCGAGCTCCTTCGCGAGGAACACGTCGAGCTGCCCGGCGCTGGCGGAGTAGCCGTAGCCGGAGATGTAGGTGATGGTGCCGGCGTCCTGGTTGCGCTGGCAGGCGTCGGATCCGTCTGCGCTCGTGGGGGCGGTATCGCCGCCCGGCGTCTGCGCGGAGCATGCTCCGAGCGTCAGCGTGGCGGCGAGAACGCACGTCAGGGTGGCAGTGGTGCGGAATCGGGTTTCCGCAGAGGAAGTAGCCATGAGGGTCCCTTCTCGGCCGTTCGTCATTGATGGCTCGATGAAAGTAACATAGTCAATCTTGACTAAGCAAGATCAAACTAAGTTCATCCGGCACGATCGGGCGACGGGCGCACGACTCTCCCGACCGTCGGGTCGTGCACGCGGAACACCGTCGTGCATGCGGGGCACGACGGGCGGAGGTGGGGCCGGGGTCGGGCGGGGTCAGGCGGGGATGGAGCGGAGCGGCCAGGCGGGCCACCAGCCGTCGTCGAGCCCGCGCAGCAGGGCGGCCGCGCGCTCTCGCGCCTCGGCGGGCATCTCCGGCGCGGGACCGGAGCTGCTCTCCCGCCGCTC
Source organism: Microbacterium sp. NPDC055599 (assembly GCF_053618975.1). Taxonomy (NCBI): domain Bacteria; kingdom Bacillati; phylum Actinomycetota; class Actinomycetes; order Micrococcales; family Microbacteriaceae; genus Microbacterium; species Microbacterium sp. NPDC055599. The sequence goes on from NZ_JBSHIM010000002.1 coordinate 192,376, forward strand.
GCCGTCCGGCGACCGGATCTCCGTGTACAGCCACGCACGGCGACCCACGGGGTACTTCTCCCGGAAGCCCCCGGCGGCGACCGACAGCACGATCCGCTCCAGCTCGTCCGCCGCAGTCTCGGCGGTCTCGTCGCAGGCATCGCAGATGCACGAGGGCACGATCGCGTGGAAGTGGGCACCCGCATCGATGCGGACGGAGGGAACGCCCGGCGTGATCGTGATCTGCGCACCGCGCGCCGGTTCGAGCACGACGTGCTCGGTCCCTCCCTCCCCCCTCTCTCGCCGCACCTCGACCTCGTACTCGCGACGGAGGTGCTCGACGAGCGCGTCGACCACGAGGGACAGCGGTGCGAAGCGCTCCGGGTGGGATTCCCGGGAGTACGACTCCTCCGGCGCGATGCCGTCGGGCCAGCGGTGCCCGTAGGGGATCCCCTCGCCGCGGTCGTCGTGGAAGGTCAGGATCGGGAGAGCAGGCCGGACATACGCGCGCGCCGGGACGACGACGACCGCGGGAGCCGAATCCTCCGCGGACAGCGCCCTCATCTCCTCGTCATCGATGTCGTCCTGCTCCCACGGAGCGAGCATCTGCAGGAACGCATCCCGCTGGCCGGGCTGCTGCACCATCCCCTGCACGAGACCCGCGACCGGGATCGAGAGGGTGTTGGTCCCGATCTCCGGCTCACTCGTCATCCGCCATGTCGCGGCCGGGTGCACGACCGCGATGACGTTCCCCACGAACCGCGCCGCCCCCGCGGCCAGCGTCTCGCTCTCGAGGACCTCAGGATGACCGGCGACGAAGTCCCACGTCGCCCCGAGATCGACGGCGAGCAGCGCGGGGTCGACCTCGTGGCCCCGCGCGAACTCGGCGAAAGGCTCGAAGCCGTCGACGAACCGGACCGGCCCCGGAGCATCCGCCTGCGGGGGCATCCACAGGACCGCGGCGGCACCCGCCTCGGGCATCGGGCCGAGGGGACCGGGGAAGACAGCACTGCTCATCGACCGAGCGTACCGAGCGGGGTCACCGCGGCGCGTGGGCCTCCAGGAACTCGTACACGTCGGTGGTGTCCACGCCGGGGAAGGCGCCGGTGGGCAGGGTCGCCAGCAGCGTGCGCGGGGTCTTCACGTTGGGCCACGACTGTTCGCGCCACCGCTCCTCCAGCTCCGCGGGGGCACGGCGGCAGCACACCTCGACCGAGTGCTTCGAGACGCCGCGGTGCGGGGTGTCGCGGCCCACGAACCACTTCGTGTCGTCGAACCGCACCCCCACGCTGACGGAGTGCAGCCCCTCGCTCGACGCCTCGACCCGGGCCGTGCACCAATAGGTCCCGTTGCCCGTGTCCGTGTACTGGTAGTACGGGTTGAAGCGGTCGTCCTCGTCGAACACGACCCGCGAGGTCCACCGGCGACAGCACATCTGTCCCTCGATCGCGCCCAGCCGATCGGTCGGGAAGTTCACGTCGTCGTTCTCGTACGCCTTGGTGATGGTGCCCGACTCGTGCACCTTGAGGAAGTGCACCGGGATGTCGAGGTGCCGTGTCGCGAGGTTGGTGAAGCGGTGCGCGGCCGTCTCGTACGACACGGAGTAGGCGTCGCGGAGGTCCTCGATCGAGATCGCACGCCGCTGCTTCGCGTCCTTGAGCGTCGGCACGACGTGGGCCTCCGGGATGAGGAGGGCGCCCGTGAGGTAGTTCGTCTCGACGCGCTGCCGCAGGAACTCGGCGTAGCTGCGCGGCTCGGCGTGCCCGAGGATCCGGCTCGAGAGCGCCTGCAGCACCGCCGTCCGCGCATCACCCTTGGCCGGGACGCTGCTCGACAGGTAGAGCCGTCCGTGGGCGAGATCGGCGACGCTGCGGGTGGTCTGCGGCAGGTCGGGGGCGTAGTGCAGCGTGAAGCCGAGGTAGGCGGCGATCTCCGAGGCCGTCCGCTGCGTGAGGGGTCCGCCCGGGTGCCCGACCGCGGCGAGGATCTCCGACGCCTTGGCCTCCAGGTCGGCGAAGTGGTTGTCCTGCCTCCGCATCAGGTGCCGCAGCTCCACGTTCGCCCGCCGCGCCTCCTCCGGCGTGGCCGCCCGCTCGTCCCGCAGCCGGTCGATCTCGCCGTGGAGGGCGAGCATCGCCTTCAGCGCATCGGTCGGCACGGTCTTCGCGATGCGGAACGGATCGATGCCGAGCGCCCGGAACGTCTGGCCCTTCATCGCCCGCTCCAGCGCGACCTCCAGGCTGCTGCGCTCGTCGAGCGGCTCGCCCTCCAGCAGCGCGTCGATCGTGACCCCGAGCGCTCGCGCGATCGCCTGGAGCTGCGTGAGCTTGGGCTCGCGCTTGCCGGTCTCGATCATCGACAGCTGGCTGGGCGCGCGGTCCACCGCCGTCGCGAGCTCTTCGAGGGTCATCCCCTGAGCGGTGCGCAGCTGACGGATCCGTCGCCCGATCGTGAGGGCGTCGGTGTCTTCTGCGGCCTCGGTGCTGGTCATGGCGGGGATTCTGTCACGAAAACAGAAAGAACGACAAACTTCTCCTTCGATCCGGCCGAGAAGAGCGCCGAAGTTCACACAGAGTGGGACCACGCCACCGGCACCGACGCCGGTTCCATCCGAGGAGACACCATGACGAACACCGCATCGAACCCCACCCCGCGCCCCGCCGGCCTGCGCGCCGGCGACCAGGTTCAGACGGCGGCGGAGCTCCAGGAGATCTGGGACACCGACCCCCGCTGGGACGGCGTCGAGCGCACCTACTCCGCCGACGACGTCATTCGCATCCGCGGCTCGGTCCGCGAGGACGCCACCCTCGCGCACCGCGGCGCCGAGAATCTGTGGAACCTCCTGCACACCGAGGACTACGTCCGCGCGCTCGGCGCCTACACCGGCGGGCACGCCGTGCAGCAGGTGCGGGCCGGGCTCAAGGCCATCTACCTCTCCGGGTGGCAGGTCGCCGCCGACGGCAACCTCGCCGGGCAGACCTACCCCGACCAGTCGCTCTACCCCGCCAACTCGGTGCCCGCCGTGGTCCGCCGCATCAACAACGCGCTGCTCCGGCAGGACCAGCTCGAGCACGCCGAGGGCGAGATCACGCAGGACTGGCTCGCCCCGATCGTCGCCGACGCCGAGGCCGGATTCGGTGGGCCTCTCAACGCCTACGAGCTCGCGCAGTCGCTCATCCAGGCCGGCGCCGCCGCGATCCACTGGGAGGACCAGCTCGCGAGCGAGAAGAAGTGCGGTCACCTGGGCGGCAAGGTGCTCGTCCCCACGCAGCAGCACATCCGCACGCTGAACGCCGCGCGACTCGCGGCCGACGTCGCCGGGGTGCCGACCGTGATCATCGCCCGCACCGACGCCCTGGCCGCCGACCTGCTCACGAGCGACGTCGACGAGCGCGACCGGGAGTTCACCACCGGCGAGCGCACGACCGAGGGGTTCTACCGCATCCGTCCCGGCATCGAATCGGTCATCAGCCGTGGGCTCGCCTTCGCGCCCTACGCCGACCTGCTGTGGGTCGAGACCGGGGAGCCCGACATCGAGCTCGCCCGGGAGTTCGCCGCGGCGATCCACGCCGAGTTCCCCGGCAAGCTCCTGGCCTACAACTGCTCCCCGAGCTTCAACTGGAAGCGCCACCTGTCGGACGCCGAGATCGCGACGTTCCAGCAGGAGCTGGCCGACCTGGGCTACAAGTTCCAGTTCATCACGCTGGCGGGCTTCCACGCCCTGAACCACTCCATGTTCGACCTCGCCCGCGGCTACGCCGAGCGCGCCATGAGCGCCTACGTCGAGCTGCAGGAGGCCGAGTTCGCCGCCGAGGCCGACGGCTACACCGCCACCAAGCATCAGCGCGAGGCGGGCACCGGCTACTTCGACGTGATCTCCACCGCGCTCAACCCCGACAGCGCGACCCTGGCCCTCGCCGGCTCCACCGAGACCGCCCAGTTCCACTGATCCCCACCTCTGCAAAGGATCCGCATCATGACCACTCCCACCGCTCCCCCGACCACCGCCCCGATCCCGACGACCCGGCAGGGACCTGCGATCGAGGTCACCGGACCGATCCGCGACCGCTACGACGAGATCCTCACCCCCGCGGCGATCGCCTTCCTCACCGAGCTGCACCACCGCTTCGCCTCTCGCCGCCACGACCGCCTGGCCGACCGCCTGCGCCGCCGCTTCGAGATCGGCAACGGCCACGACCCGCGCTTCCGTGACGACACCGCGCACATCCGCGCCGACGCCGACTGGCGCGTCGCGGGTGCCGGCCCCGGGCTGGAGGACCGCCGCGTCGAGATCACCGGGCCCACCGACCCGAAGATGACCATCAACGCCCTCAACTCGGGCGCCCGCGTCTGGCTCGCCGACCAGGAGGACGCCACGAGCCCCACCTGGAAGAACGTGATCGAGGGGCAGCTGTCGCTGCGCGACGCCATCCGCGGCGAGCTGTCCTTCACCTCCCCCGAGGGCAAGGAGTACCGCGTCACCGCCGAGCGCACGCCCACGATCGTGATGCGCCCGCGCGGCTGGCACCTGCCCGAGAAGCACATCGGGTTCATCGACCGCGCCGGCCGCCGCACCTCGGCCTCCGGCTCGCTGGTCGACTTCGGCCTCTACTTCCTGCACAACGCGCAGGCGCTGATCGACGGCGGCCGCGGGCCGTACTTCTACCTCGCCAAGCTCGAGTCCAGCGAGGAGGCGAAGCTGTGGGACGACGTGTTCTCCTTCAGTGAGGAGTACGTCGGGATCCCGCACGGCACCATCCGCGCGACCGTGCTGATCGAGACGCTGCCCGCCGCGTTCGAGATGGACGAGATCCTGTACGAGCTGCGCGACCACTGCGCGGGCCTCAACGCCGGTCGCTGGGACTACATCTTCTCCATCATCAAGAACTACCGCGGGCGCGGAGCCCGGTTCGTGCTGCCGGACCGCAGCGAGGTGACGATGACGGTCCCGTTCATGCGGGCGTACACCGAGCTGCTGGTGCAGACGTGTCACAAGCGCGGGGCCTTCGCGATCGGCGGCATGAGCGCCTTCATCCCCAACCGCCGCGATCCCGAGGTCACGGCGCGCGCGGTGGAGAAGGTGTCGGCCGACAAGAAGCGCGAGGCCGGTGACGGCTTCGACGGCACCTGGGTCGCCCACCCCGACCTCATCCCCACGGCGCAGGCCGAGTTCGACGCGGTGCTCGGCGACCGTCCGAACCAGGTCGACCGGCAGCGCCCCGAGGTGCACGTCACCCCCGAGGACCTGCTCGACCTGCACATCGGGCGGCCGATCACCGCACAGGGCGTGCGCGACAACGTGTCGGTCGCGATCCGCTACCTGGAGGCGTGGCTGCGCGGGCTCGGAGCGGTGGCGATCGACAACCTCATGGAAGACGCGGCGACCGCCGAGATCAGCCGGTCGCAGGTGTGGCAGTGGATCCACCAGGACCGCACGACGCAGGACGGCACCCCGATCACGGTCGAGTACGTGGAGGGGCTGATCGCGGAGGTGCTGGACGGGGTGGACCGCCGCGACGGGGACCGCTTCGACGACGCGGCCGAGATCTTCCGCGAGGTCGCCCTGCAGGAGGAGTTCCCCGCGTTCCTCACCCTCGGCGCGTACAGCCGCTTCCTGATCGACGAGGACTGAGCGCGGGACACGGGTGCCGCGGGTCGAGAGGCCCGCGGCACCGGTGCGTCCGGTGCGGCCCCGGTCGTCCGGTGCGGGCGTAGCCTGGACCCATGAGCGACGTGTGGACCGGCATCGCCGAGGAGTTCCTGCACCTGTATCCGCGCGGCCGCCGGCTGTTCGCGGTCGCGGGAGCCGATGCCGAGCGGTCGCGCCTCGCCGCCGATGCGCTCGCCACCGCGCTCACCGCCGCGGACCAGACGGTGGAGCGCGTGCACCTCACCGCGGTGGACGAGACGGCGCTGCGTGCCCTCATCATCACACCGTTCCGCACCGGCAGTGCGGACGGCACCATCCTGCTCGTCTCCGGTCCCGCCGCGGTGGTGTCGCCCACGGCGCGTGGCCTGTGGAACTCCGTGCTCTGGCAGCTCGCCGGGGAGGAGCCGCCGCACACGGCCGCGAACGCCCTGGTCGACCTCACGGATCCCGCGCACCCCGCCCGCCGCTTCGCGGACTACTGCGCGGTGCCGTCGTCCTTCGAGACCTGAGCCCCGGCTCGTACGGCGGGGATCAGACTTCGCCGGGTTCCGCGTCGAGGCGTCACACCGTTCGAGGCACTCGTGCTGGGCTACGGCAACCTCGACGACGCACTGGTGGAGGAGGCCGCGGCACGGCTCGCCCTGGTCCTCCGCTCCGTGCGCTCCTGACCCCCGCTCAGTGGAACGGCGCGGCCACGGAGTTGCGGTGGTAGTCGAACACGATGCTCGTGCGGGTCGAGGCGACGCTGCTCTGCGCCGACAGGTGCTCCAGGACGAACTCGCGCATCTCCGACGAGTCCGCGACCGCGATGTGCAGCAGGAAGTCGTCGTCGCCGCCCAGGAAGAACACCTGGATCACCTGCGGCAGGGCGCGCACCCGGTCGGCGAACTCCACGATGCTCTCGCGCCGGGCGCTCGGGCGCAGGCTCACGCCGATGATCGCCTGGAGTCCCGCGCCCAGCTGCCGCTCGTCGACGCTGGCGTGGAAGCCGGTGATCACGCCGCGGTCGACGAGGGCGCGCAACCGGGCGTGCGCGGTGGAGGGCGCGACGCCGAGGCGCCCCGCGAGCTCGGCGTTGGTCATGCGGCCGTCGACGGTGAGCAGCTGCACGATGCGGGCATCGGTCTGGTCGAGCGCCGGTGCCCGAACGCTGTTCGGCTCGGGGGCGGAAGACGAGGTGGCCATACGAAGCATTATTCAGGATTCTCGCGATGGCCGAATTGCCTTCATCAAATCTGTCCCTTGCTCGACGTTTCTGCGATTCTGGTCTGCGCCTACGCACCCCGAGACCAGGAGGATCGATGAAGATCGGCGTCCCGACCGAGATCAAGAACAACGAGAACCGCGTCGCCCTCACTCCCGCGGGCGCGGATCGCCTGGTGCACGAGGGCCACCGCGTGCTCGTGCAGTCGGGGGCCGGCATCGGCTCCAGCATCGCCGACGACGACTACCGCGCGGCGGGCGCCGAGATCGTCGACTCCGCCGAAGAGGCCTGGGGCGAGGCCGACCTGCTCATCAAGGTCAAGGAACCCGTCGCCGCGGAGTACGGCTTCCTGCGCGACGATCTCACCCTGTTCACCTACCTGCACCTGGCCGCCGACCGCCCGCTCACCGACGCCCTCGTGGCCGCGGGGACCACGGCCGTCGCGTACGAGACGGTGCAGCTGCCCGACCGATCGCTCCCCCTCCTCGTCCCCATGAGCGAGATCGCCGGACGCCTCTCGGTCACCATGGGCTCGTACTCGCTGCTGCGGTCGCAGGGCGGCCGCGGCATGCTGCTGGGCGGGATCGCCGGGACACCGCGCGCCAAGACGGTCGTCATCGGCGGCGGCGTGGCCGGAGAGCACGCGGCAGCCAACGCGCTCGGCCTCGGCTCGAAGGTCACGGTGGTCGACATCTCCCTGCCGCGCCTGCGCGAGCTCGAGCACCGGTACGGCGGCGCGCTCGAGACCCGCGCGTCGAGCCGCTACGACATCGCCGAGGAGCTCGCCACGGCCGACCTCGTGATCGGCTCGGTGCTGATCCCCGGGGCCGCCGCGCCGAAGCTCGTGACCGACGACATGGTCGCCGGGATGAAGAAGGGCTCGGTGCTGGTCGACATCGCGATCGACCAGGGCGGCTGCTTCGAGGGCTCGCGGCCCACCACGCACGACGACCCCACCTTCGCGGTGCACGACTCCATCTACTACTGCGTCGCGAACATGCCGGGAGCGGTTCCCACGACGGCGACCCGCTCCCTCACCAACGCCACGCTGCCCTACGTGTCCGCGATCGCGGGCAAGGGCTGGGAGCGCGCGGCCGCGGAGGACGCGGCGCTGGCGAAGGGGCTCAACGTCCAGGGCGGACGCATCACGCTCGAGGCCGTCGCCCGCGCCCACGGTCTCACGGACTGACCTTCCCGACCCGAAAGAACCGCGGATCTTGGCCGGTCCCCACATGTCGACCGCCGTGGCGACGCGAGTACGCTCGTAACCGTGACCGAACGCGCTCCTCTCTCCCGCAAACTGTCCGCCATCGCCGAGTCCGCGACGCTCAAGGTCGATGCCAAGGCGAAGGCCCTCAAGGCCGAGGGCAAGCCCGTCATCTCGTATGCGGCGGGCGAGCCCGACTTCGCGACGCCGCAGTTCATCGTCGACGCCGCCGCCGAGGCCCTCGCCGACCCGGCCAGCTACCGCTACACCCCGGCCCCTGGACTGCCCGCGCTGCGCGAGGCCATCGCCGCCAAGACGCTCCGCGACTCGGGACTCGAGGTCTCGCCCAGCCAGGTCGTCGTCACCAACGGCGGCAAGCAGTCGGTGTACCAGGCCTTCCAGGCGGTCGTGAACCCGGGCGACGAGGTGCTGCTGCCCGCCCCGTACTGGACCACGTACCCCGAGGCCATCCGACTCGCCGACGGCACGCCGGTCGAGGTGTTCGCGGGCGCCGACCAGGAGTACAAGGTCACGGTCGAGCAGCTGGAGGCGGCGCGCACCGAGCGCACCACCGTGCTCGTGTTCGTGTCGCCGTCGAACCCCACCGGCTCGGTGTACACGGCCGAGGAGACGAAGGCCATCGGCGAGTGGGCCGTCGAGCACGGCATCTGGATCATCAGCGACGAGATCTACCAGAACCTCACCTACGAGGGCGTGAAGGCCACGTCGATCGTGGAGGCCGTGCCCGCGGCCGCGAACCAGACGATCCTCGTCAACGGCGTCGCCAAGACGTACGCCATGACCGGGTGGCGGGTGGGCTGGATGGTGGGCCCGGCCGACGCGATCAAGATCGCCGGCAACCTGCAGTCGCACCTCACCAGCAACGTGAACAACGTGGCGCAGAAGGCGGCGATCGCGGCGCTCAACGGCCCGCAGACCGAGGCCGAGCAGTTCCGCGAGGCGTTCGACCGGCGTCGTCGCCTCATCGTGTCGGAACTGTCGAAGATCGACGGCCTCGTGGTGCCCAACCCGCTCGGCGCGTTCTACGTGTACCCCGATGTGCAGGGCCTGCTCGGTCGCACGTGGGGCGGGGTGACCCCGACCACGTCGCTGGAGCTCGCCGACCTCATCCTCGACCAGGCCGAGGTCGCCGTGGTGCCCGGCGAGGCGTTCGGCCCGTCCGGCTACATCCGCATGTCGTACGCGCTCGGCGACGAGCAGCTCCTCGAGGGCGTGCAGCGCCTGCAGCGACTGTTCTCCTGACCGACACCCCGAGACCCGCCCCGCCGCTCCCGGCCGGGCGGGTCTCGTCGTCTGTCCCGGTGCTGCGCGCGGGTCAGTCCTCGGGGTGGAAGCCGATGAGCCAGCGGATGCCGTAGCGGTCGACGAGCGTTCCGTCGTGGTCGCCCCACGGCCGCCGCTGCAGCGCATCGATCACTCGCCCGCCGGCGGCGAGCTCACCGAACCAGCGCGTCAGTGTCGCCGCATCCGCCGTTCCGAAGCGACAGGAACATGCCGCTCATCTGCACCGCGTCGTCGTCGGCGCCCGCATCCGCTCCGGCGAGCTCGACCGGGCCGCCGCTGAGCTGCCCGTGCGCGACGGCGTCACCAGGACCGTCGTGGCGACCGGCCTGCGCGTAGTCCATCAGCTGCAACTCACCCCCGAACACGTCGCGGTAGTGGCCGAGGGCTTCGGCGGCGGTGCCGGGGAACAGCAGGTACGGGATCAGTCCACTCATGCGGCGAGTGTACGACGCGGGTCGGACGCCCTAGAGGTCGACGCCGAGCAGCACCGGCTCCGGCTGCAGCACCAGCCCGAACTCGGCGTGCACGCGGCTCTGGATGAACCGCGCCAGCTCCGCGACCTCCGCCGCGGTCGCCCCACCGCGGTTCGTGAGGGCGAGGGCGTGCTTGGTGGAGACCGAGGCGCGCGACCGCGGGAGCTTGAAGCCCTTGCGGATACCCGCCTGTTCGATCAGCCAGGCCGCGCTCACCTTCACGTCGGGCGCCTCGGCCCTGGTCGGCGGCACGTACCCGTCGTACGACGCGAGCGGGATGACCGTCACGGCGTCGAGGTCGGGGGCCACCGGCCAGCGCGGGCACTCCGGGGGCAGCGTGCGCGCCTGCGCAGCCGTCACGATCGCGTTCTGGAAGAAGGAGCCGACGCCGTGCGTGTCGGGGTCGTGCTCGTCGAGCAGCATGCCCTTCGACCCGCGGGTCGCCAGGATGCGCTCCCGCACCCAGGTCAGCGGCACCGGCGCGTCGTCGGTCAGCCCGAGCGCGCGACGGAGCTGCTCACCGCGCACCACCCGCTCCCCCGCGACCAGCAGGTCGACCGTCACCGACAGGATCACGGCGCGGCGCTGCGGCTCGCTGCCGTGGTGATGCTTGAGCACCGAGGTGCGGAAGCCCAGCCCGAGCTCCGCCGCGGGCACGGTCGAGATCTCACCCGTGGACTCGTCGATCAGCTCGACCTCGACCAGCGTCTCCTGGATCTCCTGGCCGTAGGCGCCGATGTTCTGCACGGGAGACGCACCGACGGTCCCCGGGATGCCGCTCATGGCCTCCAGGCCCGCGTAGCCGTGCTCGACCGCGTAGGCGACGAGGTCGTCCCAGCCGTGGCCCGCCTGCACGCGCAGCCGGATACGACCCGCATGCGGCGAGGGGAGCTCCTCGATCCCGGTCGTGCGGACGCGGATGACGGTGCCGTCGAACGGCTCGTCCCCCACGAAGAGGTTGGAGCCGCCGCCCAGCACCAGCCACGGGTCGCCCCGCTCCCAGGTCTCGCGGAGCGCCTCGACGAGACCCTCGGTCGTGGTGGCGTCGAACATGCGCTCGGGGGCGCCGCCGGTGCGCAGCGTCGTGAGCTCGGCCAGCCGCAGGGGTTCGACCTCTCTCATCGGACGGCGACGCGCAGCTGCGCCTTGACGAGCACGCTCGTGTCGTCGAACGTGACCTTCAGGTCGATCCGCGCGGTGTCGTCGTCGACCGCGCCGACCGTCGCCGCCACATGGATGTCGGCACCGTCCACCGGGTCGACCACGACGGGCTTGGTGAAGCGCACGCCGTAGTCGACGATGCGGGTGGCGGGGTCGAGCGCGGCCACGACCACCGACGAGGCGATGCCCATCGTGAGCATGCCGTGCGCGAGCACGCCGGGGAGCCCGACCGATGCGGCCACATCGTCGCGGTAGTGGATGGGGTTGAAGTCTCCGGAGGCACCGGCGTAGCGCACCAGGGACTCGCGGCTGAGGTGCACGGTGCGCTCGGCGACCACGTCTCCGACGGTGAAGCCCATCAGGCGTCCTCTCCCTCTTCCGCGCCGACGAGCAGCACGGTGGTGGCGGTGACCACGTGCGCACCCTCGTCGTCGACGATCTCGGTCTCGCTCGTGATCATGGCGTTGCCGCCCATCATGCGGATGCCGGTGACCCGCAGCTGTGCGGTGAGCTCGTCGCCCGCCACGATAGGCCGCGAGTAGCGGAACCGCTGTTCCGCGTGGACCGTGCGCGACAGCTCGATCCCGGCGTTCTCGTCGCCCAGCAGCTGCTGGAGCGTGAGGTCCTGGATCACCATCGCGAAGGTCGGCGGGGCGACCACGTCGGCGTAGCCGGCTGCGCGGGCCGCCTCGACGTCGGTGTGCTGCGGGGCGTCGGCGAAGACGGCGCGCGCGAACTCGCGCACCTTCTCCCTGCCGACCAGATAGGGGGCGGTCGGCGGGAACTCCCGGCCGATCAGATCTTGGTTGACTGCCACCCCTCGATCCTACCGAGGGGGTGGACACCGGACGCCCTCGCGACCGTCAGTCCTTCGATCGCGCCACCATGTTCAACGTCATCCGGCTGGGGACGACCTTCACCCGGGAGGTGTGCACGATCTCGCCGGAGCGGTCGAGAGCACGCTTGCGGATGACGATGAGCGGATCGTGCTCGGGGCGCGCGAGCCACTCCGCTGTCTGCGCGTTCGTGAACCCCACGTCGATCTCGCGGTACATCTCCGAGAACTCCACGCCGTAGACGTCGCGGAGCACCTGGTAGGTGGAGGTGTCGTCGCGGATGTGCCGGTCGAATTCGGGGAAGCGGGTGAGGGAGTACCGGCTGTCGTCGATGGACAGCGGGATGTCGTCGAGGGCGAAGACGCGCACGAGACGGAACACCGGGTCACCCACCTGCACGCCGAGACGGCGCGCGCGCTTCTCGTCGGCGGGGACGGTCTCGGCGCGCATGATGCGACGGGACTTGACGCCGTCGGCGACGACCGTGTCGGCGAATCCGCCCAGCGTCATGGCTCCGATCACTTCGCGGCGCGGCGCCACGAACGTGCCGCGGCCCTGCTGCCGTCGCACGATGCCGAGGCTCTCCAGATCGGCGACCGCGCGACGCACCGTGATGCGACTGACGCCGAAGCGTTCGCACAGCTCCGGCTCGGACGGCAACCGCTCCCCTTCGCCGTAGGTGCCCGCGTCGATCTCGCGCAGGAGCAGCCCGCGGACCTGCTCGTGCAGCGGCGTCGATCCCACCCCCGGCGACAGCTGAGTCACGTCGAAGCCCTCCTCTCCGGCGCCGGATAGTGGCGCAGCATCTGCGCTCGCGCGTCGTCCCCGGCATGCACAGGGTATCCGAAGGCACCGCGCAGGGTGCAGGCGAGCGCCCCGCTCGTCGCGGCGACGTCGAGGCAGTCGCCGAGGTCGGCGCCGGCCGCCCGCGCCGCGAGGAACCCGGTGAGGAACGCGTCGCCCGCGCCGAGGGCGTCGACCGCGGTGACCGGGCGGATGCCGGTGCGATGCACGGACTGCGCGTCGAAGGCGAGGGATCCGCGGGCGCCCAGGGTGACCACGGCCGACCCGATGCCGCAGCGCACGGCGTAGCGGCCCAGTTCCTCGACCTCGGCATCGGAGAGTCCGCCCCCGGAGAAGAAGCCGACGTCGACGTGCGGTGCCGTGCTGCGGATCACCTCGGGTGACGCGTCGTCGGAGTAGTCGAACGACACCCGCGTCCCGCGCTCGGCGATGGCGGGCAGCTCGGGCTCCAGCGACGAGTACACCGACGTGTGCACGCGGGCGAAGCGGGCGAGATACTCGTGGTCGACCTCGCTCAGCCGCAGCCGCAGCTCGGATTGCACCCCGCCGCGGTTGGAGGCCACGAAGCGCCGGTCGCCGTCGTCGTCGAGGGCGACGAACGCCATCCCGTTGGCGCCGTGCACACGACGGACCCGGGCGGCGTCGACGCCGATCTCGTCGAGCACGCCGCGCACGTGGTCGGCGAACCGGTCGTCGCCCATGATGCCCATGAACGCGGCACTTCCCCCGAAGAACAGCCGGCTGTAGGCGGCGACGTTCAGGGCGTTGCCCCCGGGATAGGCGAGGTCCTCGTGCAGGTAGCAGTCGAGAACGTTGTCACCCACGCCGACGAGCGAGGGCGGGGGCACCGCGGCGAGCGCGGTGCGGAGGTCATCCACGTCCATGGTCATCCCTTCACGCTCCCCGCCGCGACGCCCGCCACGAAGTAGCGCTGCAGTGCGAGGAACACCACCACGATCGGGAGGGCGGCGATCGTCAATCCTGCCAGCAGCACCCCCCATTCGGTCGACAGCGAGTCCCGGAACGACATCAGTCCGGCGGGAATGGTGCGCAGCGCATCGGCGTCGATGTAGACGATCGCGAAGAGGAACTCGTTCCAGGCGAAGTAGCCGGTCAGCACGGCGGCCGTGGTGAGCACCGAGGCGCTCAGCGGGAGGTAGACGTGGCGGAAGACGCCGAACGAGCGGCAGCCGTCGATGGTCGCGGCGTCCTCCAGCTCGCGCGGGATCCCGAGGAACACCGACCGGATGAGGAGGATCGCCATCGGCAGCCGGAACGCCACGTAGGGCAGGATCATCGCCCAGGAGGTGTTCAGCAGGCCCATCGCGTCCAGCAGCCGGTACAGCGGGATCAGGCTCACCTGCGGTGCGACGACCAGGCCGCGATCCGCTCCACGTGAAGAGCACGTCCGGGGCGTTCGCGGAGCCGGCGACGACCTTGACCTTGTCCTTGTAGGCGTCGTTGAGCACGCTCTCGACGGAGACGGTGATGTCGGGGTTCTCCTTCTCGAACTCCGCCACCATGTCGCTGTAGTACGAGTTCTTCGGCTCGTTCGGCCAGCGGTGGAAGAAGCTGATCTCCACCTGGCCGTCCGCGGCCTCGCTCTCGCCTCCGGCGCACGAGGCCAGGGGGACGACGAGGGCGACGGCGGCCGCAGCCGCCACGCCGATCCGGGTTGACGTTCGCATCATTGCGATCCTTTCGTTCCTAGTACTCCATGCGCCACATGTAGCGGCGCACGCTGAGGGGGTGACCACGGTGGTCGGCGAGCGCGTCCGCGTAGGCGCGCAGCACGATGTTGAAGAGCAGGTGGGCGAAGACGCCACGGACCTCGGGGGCGACGACGTCCAGGCCGAACTCCTGCGCGTCGAGCACCAGCACCCGCTTCGAGTGCTTCGTGACGAAGTCGACGGCCCGCTGCTCCACGGCGCGGGTCTCGTCGAGGCCGAGCAGCGCGATGAAGGGCACGTCCTCCTCGGTGATCTCGAACGGGCCGTGGAAGTACTCGCCGGCGTGGATCGCGGCGGAGTGCACCCACTGCATCTCCTGCAGCAGGCAGATGGCGAAGGAGTAGGCCGAGCCGAAGTTAGATCCCGCGGCCATGGTGTAGATCAGCGGCTCGCGGCGGGAGGCGTAGCCCCAGGCATCGGCGGCGGCGGCGTGCGCCTCGCGGGCTGCGGGAACGAGCGAGGGCAACTGGGCCACGGCGTCGTCGACGGCGGTCGCGATACCCGCCTGCTCGCGGTCGTCGAGGATGCCGGCGGCGAGGCGCAGGAGGAGCGCCGGCCCGACGTGGGCCTCGCTCTTGCCCTCGCCGTGCTGGTAGGCCACGACATGCTCCGCGGCCTCGGCCAACGGGGAGGCGGGGTCGAACGTGAAGGCGACGGTGAGGGCGCCGCGCTCGCGGGCGTGACGGGCGGCTTCGACCGTCTCCGGGGTGGTGCCCGAGTGCGAGCAGAGGAGGACGAGGGTGTCCGCGTCGACGCGGGACGAGGCGCGCGAGGTGAACTCGGCGGCGTTCAGGGCGGTCGCCTCGAGCCGGACGGCCTTCGTTCCGAAGAGGTACTCGATGGGCTGCATGACGGCGTAGGAGCCGCCGCAGGCGGTGAGCACGACGCGCGAGATGGTGTCCCGGGTCGCGATCGCCTGGCGAGCCGCAGCGAGCTGGTTCTCGATGGCGGCGGAGTCGACGAACAGAGCGGTGGCAGACAAGATGGTCCCTTCTGATGACCGGTAGCAAACATCATGACTTGTTATATGACGTCATGTGATGACTGACGTTAGCGAGAGACCGGTCGGCTTGTAAAGAGGTCTGCGGAAAAAGGGGTCGCAGAAAACCTCCCGGCGACGAAGGACCCTGTCGGCGCGGGTCAGGAGCCGGCGAGCGGAAAGCGCGGAATCAGGCGCGACGACGGCCGCGGACGGCCTTGATCGCCATCTGCACCGCGATCACCACGAGGTACGCGGCGAACAGGATGTTGCCCACGGAGGGGTTGACGATCGTCGCGAGCCACGCGCCGAGCGCGGTCGTCGTGCACGCCGAGACACCGATGAGCGCGGCGGCGAGCAGGTCGACGTTCCGGTTGCGGAGGTTGCCGACGGTGCCGGAGATCGCGGTCGGGATCATCATCAGCAGCGACGTGCCCTTGGCGACCAGGTCGCTGGTGCCGAACGCGAGCATGAGCACCGGCACCACGATCACACCGCCGCCGACGCCGATGAGTCCGGCGAGGATGCCGGTGCCCACGCCGACGCCGACCAGGGCGATACCGGTGAGCCAGGTCAGCTCGAACACGGCGTCCCGCGAGGGGATCACCAGGAACAGGCTCACGATCACCACGACCAGGAAGCCCACGAAGCCCCAGCGCAGCGCGGTCTGCGAGATGCGCGGGAGCAGGCGCGTGCCGATCTGCGCGCCCACCACGGCGCCCGCGGCGAGGATCAGGGCCGGGATCCATGCCACCGATCCGGTGGTGGCGTACGAGATGACACCGACGCTGGCGGTCGGCACGATCGCGGCCAGCGAGGTGCCGGCCGCGAGCCGCTGGTCGAAGTGCAGCAGGAGCACCAGGAGCGGGACGATGACCGTGCCGCCGCCGACGCCGAACAGGCCGGAGAGGAGACCGGCGAGCAGGCCGATGCCGATGAATGCCGTGTAGGCGCGAGGCCCGCGTCTCAGGGCCTGCGCGTCAGTCACCGGACCAGCCTACTCCCGGCCCCTCCCCTGCTCGAACCCGCGGCTCTCACACCTCGGAGTCGGCCTTCACCGGCACCGCGATCGACGCCGTGAGCGCCTGCTCGTACCGCCGCTGCCGACGCCGCAGCCACAGCCCGCCCGCGATCAGCAGCGCGAGCACGGCGTAGGCGACGGCCGCGAACGGCTGCGCGACGAGCGTCGTCAGGTCGCCCTGGCTCAACTGAAGTGCGCGACGCAGCTGCTCCTCGCCCATCGGCCCGAGGATCATGCCCACCACGAGCGGTGCCACCGGGAACCCGTACCGGCGGAGGAAGTACCCCAGCACACCGATGATGAGCAGGATCAGGATGTCGACGACCGCGAAGTTCAGCGCATAGGCACCGAACGCGGCGAACAGCAGGATGCCCGCGTAGAGGTACGGCCGAGGGATCTGCAGCAGCTTCACCCACATGCCCACGAGCGGCAGGTTGAGCACGAGCAGGATGACGTTGCCGATGTACAGGCTCGCCACCAGCGCCCACACCAGGTCGGACTGTCCCGTGAACAGCAGCGGGCCCGGCTGCAGGCCGTACGTCTGGAACGCGGTCAGGATGATCGCCGCGGTCGCGGTGGTCGGCAGGCCGAGCGTCAGCAGCGGCACGAGCACTCCGGCCGCCGCCGCGTTGTTCGCCGACTCCGGCCCGGCCACCCCCTCGATGGCGCCACGCCCGAACTCGTCCTTGCGGCGGGAGAGCTTCCGCTCCGTCGCGTACGACAGGAAGGTCGCGACATCGGCACCGCCCGCCGGGATCGTCCCGATCGGGAACCCGATGGCGGTGCCGCGCAGCCACGGCTTCCACGACCGCCGCCAGTCGTCCTTCGTCATCCAGCTCCGCCACCCGCGCGCCACCGGGATCACGTCGACCGCGCCGTGGCGCAGACGGGCGGCGACGTAGAGCGTCTCCCCCACGGCGAACAGGCCCACCGCCACCAGCACCACGTCGATGCCGTCCGCGAGCGGCAGCAGGCCGAGCGTGTAGCGCTGCTGCCCGGACAGCCAGTCGGTGCCGACCAGCCCGAGGAACAGCCCGACGCCGAGCGACAGCAGGCCCCGCGGCACCGAGGAGCCCATGAGCGCGCCGACCGTGACGAACGCGACGACGATCAGCGCCACGTAGTCCGCCGGTCCGAGGTTCACGGCGAACTGCGCCAGCACCGGCGCCAGCAGCGTGAGGCCGATCGTCGCGAGCGTGCCGGCGACGAACGAGCCGATCGCCGCGGTCGCGAGGGCCGCGGCGCCCCGGCCGAGCTTGGCCATCCTGTTGCCCTCGATCGCGGTGACGATCGAGGCGGACTCCCCGGGAGTGTTGAGGAGGATGCTCGTGGTCGATCCGCCGTACATGCCGCCGTAGTAGATGCCGGCGAAGGTGATCAGGGCCGCGGCCGGCTCCAGCGTGTAGGTGAGCGGCAGGAGGAGGGCCACCGTCATGGCGGGGCCGATACCCGGGAGCACGCCCACTGCCGTGCCGATCAGCACGCCGAAGAACGCGAACACGAGGTACTGGGGCTGCAGCGCGGTCGCGAAGCCCTCCAGGAGCAGGGTCCAGCTGTCCATCAGAGCATCCTCCCCAGCCAGCCGAGCGCCGGCCCCCACGGGAGCGACAGCCCGAGCAGTCCGCCGAACACGATCTGCACCACGAGCGCGATGGCCGCACCGACCAGCAGGGCCACCCACCATCGGCGTGCTCCGAGCGCCCAGGCGACACCGCCGAACAGCAGCGCCGCGGCGGGCGCCCACCCGAGCGGCTCGATCAGCAGCAGGTGCGCCACCACGAGCGCCACGATCTTCACGAGCGCGAGCCAGTCCGTCGGGAGCGCCTGGTCGATGTCCTCGCCGTCCTCCGGGACGCCGCGGTGACCGCGGAGGATGCTCACGACCACGGCCACCGCCGACCCGAGCAGCAGCACCGACACGAACAGGGGGAACACGGTCGGACCCACCTGGGCCCCGGCAGGGACGTGGATGGAGAACACGCCGACGAGGGCGAACACACCGAGCGCGACCATGAGGAGGGCGAAGACGAGCTCGCCCCGCGGCAGAGACCCGAGCGAGCCCACGGACCGGCGTGTGCCGGTCTGCAGGCCCGAGGGTCCGGGAGACCCGGTCGACATGTCAGCCGACCAGCCCGATGTTCTGCAGCGTCGTGGTGACCTCACCGATGTTGCCGGTGAGGAACTCGTCGAACTCCGCACCGGTGAGGAACGCGTCGGCCCACCCGCGGGTCTCCAGCTCGTCCTTCCAGGCGTCCGACTCCTCCAGCGCGGTCACGATGCGCTCCAGCTCCGCGCGCTCGGCGTCGTCGATGCCCCCCGGGGCGATCACGCCGCGCCAGTTGGTGAGCACCACGTCGTAGCCCGCGTCGGTGATGGTGTCGACGTCGGGCAGCTGCGCGACGGGCTCGTCGGACGACACCGCGAGCGCCTTCATCGTCCCCGCCTCGATGTGCTGCAGGAACTCGCCGACGCCCGAGATGCCCGCGGCGACCTTGCCGCCGAGGATCAGCGACGTCGCCTCGCCGCCACCGGAGTTGGGCGTGTAGTTGAGCTTCTCCGCGATCTCCCCGCCGTCCAGGCCCGCCTCCTCCAGCAGGAGCCCGGCCAGGATGTGGTCGGCCCCGCCCGCCGAACCGCCGGTGATGGTCACGGCCTGTCCGCGGTCGACGACGTCCTCCACCAGGTCCTCGAGCGTGTCGTACTCCGACTCCGCGGGCACGACCACCACGAGCGGCTCGTCGGTGAGGCGGGCGATCGGCGTCATGTCCTCGATGCGGACCGCGGACGCGTTGGTCTCGACCGCTCCGACCATGACCAGTCCCATCACCATGAGCGTCGCCGGGTCCTTCTCGTTGGCGAGCTGCGCGAGGCCGACGGTCCCCCCGGCGCCTCCGACGTTCGTGACCGGGGCGGAGCCGACGATCCCCTCCTCCGTGAGCAGCTGCGACATCGCGCGGCCGGTCTGGTCCCACCCGCCGCCAGGGTCGGCGGGGACCACGATGTTCAGGTCGGTGATGGCGACGGCTTCCCCGTCTCCGTCCGAGCCTCCGGCGTCTCCGCCTCCCGACGAGCACGCGGTGAGAGCGAGGGCGGTGGCGGCGACCGCGGCGGTCAGGGTGGCGATGCGGACGTACTTCATGGCGCTCCTCCTTGAGCGTTCGAGTGCAATCCGTCCACCATCGAG
This sequence comes from Microbacterium sp. NPDC055599, assembly GCF_053618975.1. Classification (NCBI taxonomy): domain Bacteria; kingdom Bacillati; phylum Actinomycetota; class Actinomycetes; order Micrococcales; family Microbacteriaceae; genus Microbacterium; species Microbacterium sp. NPDC055599. Next base: position 211,909 of record NZ_JBSHIM010000002.1, read on the forward strand.
GTGTGGATGCGGCCGCTCAAGCTTCCGAGACCATTGGTCGCGTTCCGTAAGTATTGGTCGCGAACGCCGGTCCGCGCGGCTCGCGCCCTGGTTCGACAGCCGGGAGAATGAGCGGGTGGCCTCGAAGATGACGCTCCGGATGCAGCTGCTCGCGCTGCAGGCGCTGATCGTGTTCCTGGTGACCCTCGCCACGGGGATCGCCGCCGGGGCGTTCCAGGAGAACGCGCTCCGCGAGGCCTACAAGGATCGCATGCAGGCGGTCGCGCAGTCCGTGGCCGCGCTGCCCGTGGTGCTCGACGCGTTCGACGACGACGATCCCTCAGCAGCGATCCAGCCGGTCGCGGAGGTGATCAGGGAGGCGTCCGACCTCGCTTACGTGGTGGTCGCCAACGACGAGGGCATCCGGTACTCGCACCCGAACCCGGAGCGCATCGGCGAACGGGTCTCGACCGATCCGTCGATCCCGCTCGGCGGCGATATCTACGTGGGCACGCAGACCGGCACGCTGGGCACCTCCTGGCGCGTGAAGGTGCCGATCCGGGATGAGGATGGCGCCGTGATCGGCACGGCATCGGTGGGCATCCTGGAGTCGGAGCTCAGCGAGGAGTTCACCGCCAACCTGGTGTGGCTGATCTCCGCCATGCTCGCCGCTGCCGTGCTGGGCGTGTTCGGAGCGGCATGGGTGACCTCGGTGATCCGGCGCCGCATCTACCGCTTGGAGCCCCATCAGATCGCGGCACTCGTGAAGAACCAGGAGACGACGCTGCACGGGCTGAGCGAGGGCGTGGTCACGGTCGACGGCTCCGGGCGCATCACGCTCGCGAACGACGCGGCCGCCCGTTTCCTCGGACGAGACGCGGGCGACCTCGACGGTGCCGTAGCGGCCGACGTCCTGGGCGAGGAGCTCACGACGGTGCTGCGTGAGGGCGAGGCCGCGGGCCGCCCGGTGATCGTAGGGTCGCACGTGCTCGTCGCCCGCAGCACCGCGAGCCGCGACGACGACGCCGACCGTGGCGCGACCCTGCTGCTGCGCGACCACACCGAGTTGCACGACGTGGTGCAGCGTGTCGAGGCGGCAGACGCCATCATCGCGTTCCGCGAGCGGTTCGGCCTGCCGAAGGGACTGAGCGCGGAGACGCTCCACCGCGTGTCCACGGCACTCGCCGCCCGTCCGGACGCCTCAGCGGCGGAGCTGGGCGCCGACCTCGACATCTCCCGCGTGAGCGCCCGCCGCTACCTGGAGCATCTGGCTGCCACCGGTCAGGCGGTGCGCTCGCTCGACTACAGCACGAAGGGCCGACCGGGGGCGCGGTACCGCAGCACCGACGGCCGCTGACGACCCGCGGTGACGACGAAGCCCGCCACCCCCAGGGGGCGGCGGGCTTCGTGGCGTTCGAGTGTTACTCGGACTTCTTCTCGACAGCGTCCTCGGCGGCGGCCTCAGCGGCCTCGCCCTCGGCCTGCGACTCGGCGCCGGCCTCGGCAGCGGCGTCCTCGGCCGGGGTCTCCTCGGCCGGAGCCTCGGTGGTCTCCTCGGCGGGGGTCTCCTCGGCGGCGGGCTTCTCGGCCTTCGGCGCGGCAGCAGCCTTCTTGGTCGACTTCGCCTTCGGGGTGACGGGCTCGAGGACGAGCTCGATCACGGCCATCGGAGCGTTGTCGCCCTTACGGTTGCCGACCTTGGTGATGCGCGTGTAGCCACCCTCGCGGTCCGCGACGAGCGGAGCGATCTCGTTGAACAGGACGTGCACGACTTCCTTGTCACCGATGACCGACAGCACGCGACGGCGTGCGTGCAGGTCTCCGCGCTTGGCGAAGGTGATCAGGCGCTCGGCGAGCGGACGCAGGCGCTTGGCCTTGGTCTCGGTCGTCTTGATCGACTTGTGGGTGTACAGCGCGGCAGCCAGGTTGGCAAGCAGCAGGCGCTCGTGGGCGGGGCCGCCTCCGAGGCGGGGACCCTTCGTGGGCTTGGGCATAATCGTCTAACTCCTGGTCAGGAAAGGTCGGGTATCAGAAGGACTCGTCTTCGCTGCCGCCGTAGAAGTGGGCGCCGTCGAAACCGGGCACCGAATCCTTGAGCGACAGACCGAGCGAGATGAGCTTGTCGCGCACCTCGTCGACCGACTTCTGGCCGAAATTGCGGATGTTCATGAGCTGCGTCTCCGAGAGGGCGACGAGCTCCGAAACGGTGTTGATGCCCTCACGCTTCAGGCAGTTGTACGAGCGGACCGACAGGTCGAGGTCCTCGATCGGCATCGACAGCTCGTTGGAGTTCACAGCCTCCACGGGCGCCGGGCCGATCTCGATGCCCTCGGCCTCGACGTTCAGCTCGCGGGCGAGACCGAACAGCTCGGTGAGCGTCTTGGCGGCCGAGGCGACGGCGTCGCGCGGGCTGATCGCCGACTTGGTCTCGACGTCGAGGACGAGCTTGTCGAAGTCGGTGCGCTCACCGGCACGGGTGGCGTCGACGCGGTAGCTGACCTTGAGGACCGGCGAGTAGATCGAGTCGATCGGGATCTGGCCCGCCTCGGCGTACTCGTTGCGGTTCTGCGTCGCCGAGACGTAGCCACGACCGCGCTCGATCGTCAGCTCGAGCTCGAACTTGGCGGTGTCGTTGAGCGTGGCGATGACGAGCTCGGGGTTGTGCACCTCGACACCGGCCGGAGCCGAGATGTCGGCGGCGGTCACTTCACCGGCACCGGTCTTGCGCAGGTAGGCCGTGATGGGCTCGTCGCGCTCGCTGGAGACGACCAGCTGCTTGATGTTGAGGATGATCTCGGTGACATCCTCCTTCACGCCGGGGATGGTGCTGAACTCGTGCAGCACGCCGTCGATACGGACGCTGGTGACAGCGGCGCCGGGGATCGACGACAGCAGGCTGCGGCGCAGCGCGTTGCCGATCGTGTAGCCGAAGCCGGGCTCCAGAGGCTCGATGATGAACCGGCTCCGGTTCTCGACGATCTTTTCCTCGGTCAGTGTGGGACGCTGTGCAATAAGCACTCTGTGTTCCTTTCGATCACATGCCCGCTATATGACATGTGGTGGGGTGAGGTCTTGAGTTGTGGAAGTCGATGCCCGCGCGGGGCGCCGAGCCGCTCGGCTCCGGAGAGACGAGCGGCTCGGTGCACGCATCAGACGCGGCGACGCTTCGGCGGGCGGCAGCCGTTGTGCGCCTGCGGGGTGACGTCCTGGATCGAACCCACCTCGAGGCCGGCGGCCTGCAGCGAGCGGATCGCGGTCTCGCGGCCGGAGCCCGGACCCTTCACGAAGACGTCGACCTTCTTGACGCCGTGCTCCTGCGCCTGGCGGGCGGCCGACTCGGCGGCCATGCCTGCGGCGTACGGGGTCGACTTGCGGGAGCCCTTGAAGCCCACGCCACCCGACGACGCCCAGCTGATGACAGCGCCGGACGGGTCGGTGATCGAAACGATGGTGTTGTTGAACGTCGACTTGATGTGGGCCTGGCCCAGCGCGATGTTCTTCTTCTCCTTGCGGCGCGGCTTGCGCGCGGCGGCCTTGGGTGCAGCCATGAAAGTGTTCTCCTAGTCCCTGGCCGCTGCTTAGCGGGCCTTCTTCTTGCCGGCGACGGTGCGCTTCGGGCCCTTGCGGGTACGGGCGTTGGTCTTGGTGCGCTGGCCGCGGACCGGGAGGCCACGACGGTGGCGCAGGCCCTCGTAGGAGCCGATCTCGACCTTGCGGCGGATGTCTGCGGCGACCTCGCGGCGAAGGTCACCCTCCACCTTGTAGTTGCCTTCGATGTAGTCGCGGAGGGCGACGAGCTGGTCGTCGCTGAGGTCCTTCACGCGGATGCTCTCGTCGATGTCGGTCGCCTTGAGGATCTCGACCGAGCGGGTACGGCCGACGCCGTAGATGTAGGTAAGGGCGATCACCACGCGCTTGTCGCGCGGGATGTCAACGCCGGCAAGACGTGCCATGCGGTTCTCCTGGGTGTTGTGGAGGTGTGGAGCAGGATCGGTGCCCGGGCCTCCGCCCCGAGGTGTCCCCCGCTGTCGCGGGTTCTGATCCTGCCGTGTCGTATTGAGTTATGAGATTGCGAGAGCGGTGCTCACGCAGCGGTGGGCACTCAGCCCTGGCGCTGCTTGTGACGCGGGTTGCTCTTGCAGATCACCATGACGCGGCCGTGGCGGCGGATCACCTTGCAGTGGTCGCAGATCGGCTTGACGCTGGGGTTGACCTTCATGTTGTTTCCTGTTCGCTGTCTTCACCGGGCAGGCGGAATGCCTGGGGTGTTACTTCTCGACCGATCAGCGGTAGCGGTAGACGATGCGGCCGCGGGTCAGATCGTAGGGGCTGAGCTCCACGACGACACGATCCTCGGGGATGATGCGGATGTAGTTCTGCCGCATCTTTCCGGAGATCGTCGCCAGGACCTTGTGTCCGTTGGTGAGCTCAACGCGGAACATCGCGTTGGGCAGAGCCTCGGAGATCACGCCTTCGATCTCGATGACACCGTCTTTCTTAGCCATAGCCTCGCTGACGCTTCTGCAGACCGGTCGATCTGCGGTGGATGGGTGGGGGTGGCGCCTGGCCGATCGGACACGCCGAACGCATGGCACAAGGCACCAAAGATCTATGTTATCCGACGATGCCCCGTCCGGCAACTTGGCCGGACGGGGCATCGGGGTGGATCACACTCAGCTCAGGAGGTCGGTGAGCTTCTTCATGTCGGCCTGATTCTGCAGGTCGAGCCGCTCGCCGTTGATCTCCACGGTCGGGGTGCCCTTGATGTCGTTCTTCTTCGCCTGGGCGGCGCCGAACTTGCGATAGGTCTCGTCGGTGATGCACGAGACGACGGCGTCGTCCGCACCCACCTGCTTCGCGAACTCGGCCAGCTGGTCGGTGGTCAGACCCGCGGTGTTCTCCGTCGGCTGGTTCTCGAACAGCACCTTCGCGTAGTCGAAGTAGAGGTCGGCGTCGGACTCCGCGACGCAGAACGCCGCGCCGGCCGAACGCGACGAGTACTCGGTGCCCTGCGAGAAGCGGTCGAGGATCGCGATGGGGTGGTTCACGAGCGTGATCTCCCCGCTCGCCGCCTTCTCCTCCAGCTGCGCACCGAACTGGTCCTCGAAGGCCTTGCACGCCGGGCACTGGAAGTCGAGGAACACCGCGACGGTGTCCTTGCCGTCGCCCTTGCTGATCGAACCGGCCTCGGGGTCGAAGTTCTTGCTGGCGCTCGGCACGGCTCCCGGCGACGTGGCCTGGTTGTTGAGGAACACCACGAGTCCACCGATCGCGACCAGGACCACGACGACGGCGATGGAGATGCCGATCGCGAACCAGTTGGTGTTGCTCTTCGCCGCTGCCATTACTTTCCGATCTCTCGAGGCTCGACCCCGAACGGGGCGAGTCCGGCTCTTCCGCCATCGGGCGCGGTGAGCACCCATATGCCACCATCATGTCGGGCGACGCTATGTTCCCAATGTGAGCCGTCAGTGCCGTCGACGGTGGTCACGGTCCAGTCGTCGTCCTCGATGAACGTGGCCTCGCCGCCGGCGGTGACCATCGGCTCGATCGCCAGCACGAGCCCGGGCTTCACGTCGGCGCCGCGGTCGGGCGTGCGGTAGTTGAACACGCTCGGGGCCTCGTGCATCTTGCGGCCGATCCCGTGGCCGACGTACTCGCGGAGGATGCCGTACGGCTCCCCCGACACCACCGACGGCCCTTGCGCCTCGATGTAGTCCTGGATCGCGGCGCCGATCTCGTCGATCGAGGTCGCGGTGGCCATCGCGGCGATGCCCGCCCACATCGACCCCTCGGTCACGCGCGAGAGCTCCTCGCGACGGGCCACGAGCTCCGGACGCTCCGCGTCGGGGACGACGACCGTGATCGCGCTGTCGCCGTTCCACCCCTCGTACTGGGCGCCGCAGTCCACCGACACGATGTCGCCGGGCTCGAGCACGCGCTCCCCCGGGATGCCGTGGACCACCTGCTCGTTTACCGACACGCAGATCGTGTGGTGATAGCCGCGCACGAGCTGGAAGTTCGACTCGGCCCCGCGCTGGCGGATCGCGCGGTTGGCTGCGGCGTCGAGCTCGATGGTCTTCACGCCCGCCCTGATGAGGGGACGGACGGCATCGAGTGCCGCGGCCGTGATCAGCCCGGGCTCGACCATGGCGCGCAACTGCGCCGGGGTCTTGTAGATCGAGCGGCGGAACATCTCAGGCTGCGGAGGCCGCGGAGCGCAGACCCCTCGCGGAGAGTGCTGCAGCGATGCGCTCGGTGATCTCCTCGAGCGAGCCGACGCCGTCGATGCGGTCGACGATCCCGCGCGCGCTGTAGACCTCGATGATCGGGGCCGTCTCGTTCTCGTAGATGTCCAGGCGGTGTGCGATGGCCTCGTCCGTGTCGTCCGAACGCCCCTGCTCCGCGGCACGGAGCGCGAGACGCGCGATGCTCTCCTCGCGCGGGACGTCGAGCAGGATCACAGCGTCGAGCGCCTCCCCCCGGCCCTCCAGGAACGCATCGAGGTGCTCGACCTGAGCCGTGTTCCGGGGGTAACCATCGAGCAGGAAGCCGTTCGCGGCATCCTCCTGGCTCAGCCGGTCGCGCACGATCTCGCTCGTCAGCTCGTCCGGCACGAGGTCGCCCTTGTCGAGGATGGCCGTGACCTGCTGGCCGAGCGCCGTCCCCTCCTTGATGTTCGCGCGGAAGATGTCTCCGGTCGAGACGACCGGGATGCCGTAGGACTCGGCGATGCGCACACCCTGCGTGCCCTTGCCGGAACCCTGCGGACCGACGATGAGAAGACGTGCGGATGCTGTCATCGGAGGAGCCCTTCGTAGTGTCGCTGCTGCAGCTGGGCGTCGATCTGCTTGACCGTCTCCAGTCCGACGCCGACGATGATGAGGATCGACGCGCCACCGAACGGGAAGTTCTGGTTGGCGCCGACCGTGGCGAGGGCGATCAGCGGGATCAGCGCGATCAGACCCAGGTAGAGCGAGCCGGGCAGCGTGATGCGGGTGAGCACGTAGTCGAGGTACTCGGCCGTCGGGCGACCCGCGCGGATGCCGGGGATGAAGCCGCCGTACTTCTTCATGTTGTCGGCGACCTCGACCGGGTTGAACGTGATCGCGACGTAGAAGTAGGTGAACCCGATGATCAGCAGGAAGTAGGCGATCATGTAGATCGGGCTGTTGCCGCTCGTGAAGTTCGCCGTGACCCAGCTCACCCAGGCGGGCGGCGTCGAGCCGTCCTGCGGGGTGTTGAACTGCGCGATCAGCGCGGGGATGTACAGCAGCGACGACGCGAAGATCACGGGGATCACACCCGCCATGTTCACCTTGATCGGGATGTACGTGTTCGTGCCGCCGTACGTGCGCCGGCCCACCATCCGCTTGGCGTACTGCACCGGGATGCGGCGCTGCGACTGTTCGACGAACACCACCAGGCCCATCACGATGATGCCGACCACGAGCACGAGCAGGAAGATCTCGAAGCCCTTCGTCTGCCAGATGATGCTCATGGCGCCCGGGAAGGTGGCGGCGATCGAGGTGAAGATCAGCAGCGACATGCCGTTGCCGATGCCGCGCTCGGTCACGAGCTCCGCGAACCACATGATGAGGCCGGTACCGGCGGTCATCGCCATGATGATGAGCAGCTGCGCCCACCACACGTCGTTCGTGAGCAGCTGCTGGCAGGCCGCGATGTCGGTCGCGCCGAACAGCTGACCGCTGCGGGCGACCGTGACGAGCGTCGTCGACTGCAGCAGCGCGAGCGCGATCGTGAGGTACCGCGTGTACTGGGTCAGCTTCGCCTGTCCGGCCTGACCCTCCTTGTGCAGCGCCTCGAAGTGCGGGATGACGACGCGGAGGAGCTGCGTGATGATCGTCGCGGTGATGTACGGCATCACGCCGAGGGCGAAGATCGACAGCTGCAGCAGCGCGCCGCCGGAGAAGAGGTTGACCAGTCCGAGCAGGCCCTCGGTGCCGGTGTTGGCCGCGAGGCACTCCTCGACGTTCGGGAAGTTCACGAACGGCGCGGGGACGTTCGAGCCGAGTCGGTAGATCGCGATGATGGCGAGCGTGAAACCGATCTTCCGACGCAGGTCGGGCGTGCGGAAGATCCGCGCGATGGCGCTAAACAAGGACGTTCCTCCTGAAAAGGTTGCCGGTCCCTGAAGGACGGCTGAAAGACCAGGGTAACTCACTCCGAGGTCTGCGATTGCGGCGTCGCCGCGTGCCCGCCTGCCGAATCAGAAGAGGGGCCGGAGAATCTCCGACCCCTCTTCTGCGGTGGTTACTTGACGGATCCGCCCGCAGCCACGATCTTCTGCTCGGCGGAACCCGAGACCTTGTCGACCGCGACGGTGAGCTTCACGGCGATGTCGCCGTTGCCGAGAACCTTGACCTTCTCGTTCTTGCGGACCGCACCCTTGGCCACCAGGTCGCTGACGGTCACGTCGCCGCCCTGGGGGTAGAGCTCCGCGAGCTTCTCCAGGTTGACGACCTGGTACTCGACGCGGAACGGGTTCTTGAACCCGCGCAGCTTCGGGGTGCGCATGTGCAGCGGCATCTGCCCACCCTCGAAGCCGACGCGCACGGTGTTGCGGGCCTTCGTGCCCTTCGTGCCGCGACCGGCGGTCTTGCCCTTCGAGCCCTCACCGCGACCCACACGAGTCTTGGCGGTGTTGGCGCCGGGGACCGGACGCAGGTGGTGCACCTTGAGCACGCCGGGGCGGGACGCGGGAGCGTCCTTCTTCGGCGCGGCCTTCTTCGCAGCCGGCTTCGCGGCAGCGTCGGCCTTCGCGTCGGAGGCGGCCGTCTTGGCCGGCGCCTTCTTCGCAGCGGGCTTCTTCTCAGCAGCAGCCTTGGGAGCGGCAGCCTTCTTCGGGGCCTTCTCGGCCTCGACGGCGGCGTCGTTCTTCTCAGCCATTAGTCGATCTCCTCAACCTTGACGAGGTGGGCGACGGTCTTGACGTAGCCGCGCGTCTGCGCGTCGTCGGGGCGGACGGTGCTGTCACCGATCCGCTTGAGACCGAGGCTGCGCAGCGTGTCGCGCTGGTTCTGCTTCTCGCTCACCTTGGACTTGATCTGCGTGACCTTGAGTCGCGCGGCCATCAGGCACCTACCTTCTGTGCGGCGATGGCCTCGGCCTCGGCGCGGACGAGACGCGCCGGGGCGACCTGGTCGAACTCGAGACCACGACGTGCGGCGACGGCGCGGGGCTCCTCGAGCTCCTTCAGGGCGGTGACCGTCGCGTGCACGATGTTGATCGTGTTCGACGAGCCGAGCGACTTGGACAGCACGTCGTGGATACCAGCGCACTCGAGCACGGCGCGGACCGGACCACCGGCGATCACACCGGTACCGGCAGCGGCCGGACGCAGCAGCACGACACCGGCGGCCGACTCACCCTGCACGGGGTGCGGGATGGTGCTGCCGACGCGGGGCACGCGGAAGAAGTTGCGCTTGGCCTCTTCGACACCCTTCGAGATCGCCAGGGGGACCTCGCGGGCCTTGCCGTAGCCGACGCCCACCAGACCGTTGCCGTCACCGACGACCACGAGAGCGGTGAAGCTGAAGCGACGACCACCCTTCACGACCTTCGAGACGCGGTTGATGGTGACGACGCGCTCCAGGAACTGGTTGTCGCCGCGGTCGCGCGAGTTGCGGTCGCGGCCGCCCTGGTTGCGGTCACGTCCGCCGCGGCGGCCGTCCCGCTGGTCACGAGTCGGCTCAGCCTGCGTGGTGCCGGCGGCCGTCTCGGAAGTGGCAGCTGCCGCTTCGGTCACTTCGTTCTCCTTGTTGTCACTCACAGTGCCAGACCCCCTTCACGGGCGCCGTCGGCGATGGCGGCGACACGACCCGCGTAGCGGTTGCCGCCACGGTCGAACACAGCCTCGGAAACGCCGGCAGCCTTCGCACGCTCGGCGAGCAGCTCGCCGACCTTGCGAGCCTTGGCGGTCTTGTCGCCCTCGAGCGAGCGCAGGTCGGTCTCGAGCGTCGATGCCGACGCGACCGTGTGACCCTTGCTGTCGTCGACGAGCTGCACGAAGACGTGACGCGCCGAACGGTTGACGACGAGACGCGGACGCGCCTCGGTGCCCACGATCTTCTTGCGAAGACGGGCGTGACGACGCGCGCGGGCGTCGGACTTCGACTTCACAGCCATGGTTACTTACCAGCCTTTCCGGCCTTGCGACGCACGACCTCGCCGGCGTAGCGCACACCCTTGCCCTTGTACGGCTCGGGCTTGCGGATCTTGCGGATGTTCGCAGCCGCCTCACCGACGGCCTGCTTGTCGATCCCGCTGACGGTGAGCTTGTTCGTGCCCTCGACCGTGAGCGTGATGCCGGCGGGCGGGTCGATCAGGACCGGGTGCGAGAAGCCGAGGGCGAACTCGACCGAGCTGCCCTTCTGCTGCACGCGGTAACCGGTGCCAACGACCTCGAGACCCTTGGAGTAGCCCTGGGTCACGCCGATGATGTTGTTGTTGATGAGCGTGCGGGTCAGGCCGTGAAGCGACCGGGACTCGCGCTCGTCGTCGGGGCGGGTGACGAGAACCTGGTTCTCCTCGACCGACACCTCGATGGGGCTGGCCACCGTGAGGGTGAGCTCACCCTTGGGGCCCTTCACCGCGACCTCACGGCCGTCGACCGAAACGGTCACGCCCGCGGGAACGTCGATGGGAAGTCGTCCAATACGCGACATTTCGGATTACCACACGTAGGCGAGAACTTCTCCGCCCACGCCCTTCTGCTCAGCCTGGCGGTCCGTGAGGAGACCGGAGGAGGTGGACAGGATGGCCACGCCGAGGCCGCCGAGGACCGTGGGGATCTCGGTGGACTTCGCGTACACGCGAAGTCCGGGCTTCGACACGCGCTTGATGCCCGCGATGGAGCGCTCGCGGTTCGGGCCGTACTTCAGCGTCAGCGTGAGGTTCTTGCCCACGCGCGCGTCGGACGTCTCCCAACCGGCGATGTAGCCCTCCTGCTGGAGGATCTCCGCGATGTGCGTCTTGAGCTTGCTCGACGGCAGGGTCACGGAGTCGTGGTGCGCCGAGTTCGCGTTGCGCAGACGGGTCAGCATGTCTGCGACCGGGTCTGTCATTGTCATGGTTGTCTACTTTCGTTCATGAGGTTCCGGCTGCCGTTACACGACAGACGGCCTGCGATGAGCACGCAATCTTCAATTGTACGTGCACATCGACGGGCTCAGTGACACGAGACCACTGAGCCCGTCGACGGTGTTACGCCTGAGCGTCGTCCGCGCGGAACGGGAAGCCGAGGTGACGCAGAAGCGCGCGGCCCTCGTCGTCCGTCTTCGCCGAGGTCACGACGGTGATGTCGAAGCCCCGGACGCGGTCGATCTTGTCCTGATCGATCTCGTGGAACACGCTCTGCTCCTGGAGACCGAACGTGTAGTTGCCGTTGCCGTCGAACTGCTTGGCCGACAGACCGCGGAAGTCGCGGATGCGGGGCAGAGCGAGCGACACCAGACGGTCCACGAACTCCCACGCGCGGTCACCGCGGAGGGTGACGTGCGCGCCGATGGCCTGTCCCTCACGCAGCTTGAACTGCGCGATCGACTTGCGAGCCTTCGTGACGATCGGCTTCTGACCGGTGATGCGGGTGAGGTCCTCGACCGCACCATCGATCACCTTGCTGTCGCGAGCCGCCTCGCCGACACCGGTGTTCACGACCACCTTGACCAGGCCGGGGATCTGCATGACGTTCGAGTAGCCGAACTCGTCCTGCAGAGCCTTCTTGATCTCGGCGTTGTACTTCGCCTTCAGGCGGGGCTGGATCTTGCCAGCCACCGCAGCGTCGGTCGTTGCCATCAGAGGTCCTTACCGCTCTTCTTCGCGTACCGCACGCGGACGGTGCGCTTGACGCCGTCCTTGGTCTGCTCCTCGACCCGGTGGCCGACCTTGGTCGGCTTCTTGGTCGAGGGGTCGACGAGTGCGACGTTCGAGATGTGGATGGGCGCCTCGACGGTCTCGAGGCCACCCGTCTTGGTGCCACGCTGCGTCTGACCGACGCGCGTGTGCTTGGTGACGTAGTTGACGCCCTCGACGACGACACGGTTCTGCTCGACGAGGATGTCGAGCACCTTGCCCTGCTTGCCGCGGTCGCCACCACGCTCGGGCTTGGCGCCCGAGATGACCTGAACCAGGTCGCCCTTCTTGATCTTCGCCATGATCAGATGACCTCCGGTGCCAGCGAGACGATCTTCATGAACTTCTTGTCGCGAAGCTCACGGCCGACCGGGCCGAAGATACGGGTGCCGCGGGGCTCCCCGTCGTTCTTCAGGATGACGGCGGCGTTCTCGTCGAACTTGATGTAGGAGCCGTCCGGACGACGGACCTCCTTCTTGGTGCGGACGATGACCGCCTTGACGACGTCGCCCTTCTTGACGTTGCCACCGGGGATCGCGTCCTTGACGGTCGCGACGATGGTGTCGCCCAGGCCCGCGTAGCGGCGGCGCGAACCACCGAGAACGCGGATCGTGAGCAGCTCCTTGGCGCCGGTGTTGTCGGCGACCTTGAGTCGGGACTCCTGCTGAATCACTTGGCCTTCTCCAGAATCTCCACCAGGCGCCAGCGCTTCGTGGCGCTCAGCGGGCGGGTCTCGTTGATCAGGACCAGGTCGCCGATGCCGGCGGTGTTCGCCTCATCGTGCGCCTTGACCTTCGACGTGCGGCGGATGACCTTGCCGTAAAGCGGGTGCTTCACGCGGTCCTCCACCTCGACGACGATGGTCTTGTCCATCTTGTCGCTGACGACGTAGCCGCGACGGGCCTTGCGGTACCCGCGGGCGTCCGCGTCGCGCACGTCGTGAGCGGCGTGCTCAACCTCGACGGCAGCTTCCTTCTTGGTGGCCATCACTCAGCCTCTTCCTTCACGGCGTCGTCGGCGGCGTCCGCCTTCTTCGCCTTCGACTTGGTCGCCTTCTTCGCGGGAGCCTCGACCGGAGCGGGCGTCGCACGGATGCCCAGCTCACGCTCGCGGATCACGGTGTACAGGCGCGCGATGTCGCGCTTGACGGCGCGGATGCGGCCGTGGCTCTCCAGCTGGCCGGTGGCCGACTGGAAACGGAGGTTGAACAGCTCCTCCTTGGCCTTGCGCAGCTCCTCAACGAGGCGCTGGTCTTCGAACGTGTCGAGCTCTGCCGGAGCGAGCTCCTTGGTGCCGATCGCCATTACGCGTCGCCCTCCTCGCGCTTGATGATGCGTGCCTTGAGCGGCAGCTTGTGGATTGCACGGGTCAGTGCCTCGCGAGCGAGCTGCTCGTCGACACCCGCGACCTCGAAGAGGACACGGCCCGGCTTGACGTTGGCGACCCACCACTCGGGGGAACCCTTACCGGAACCCATGCGGGTCTCGGCCGGCTTCTTCGTGAGCGGACGGTCCGGGTAGATGTTGATCCACACCTTGCCGCCACGCTTGATGTGACGGGTCATCGCGATACGAGCGGACTCGATCTGACGGTTCGTCACGTACGCGGGCGTGAGGGCCTGGATGCCGAACTCGCCGAAGGAGACCTTCGTGCCGCCGGTGGCCTGACCCGAGCGACCCGGGTGGTGCTGCTTGCGGTACTTGACCTTACGGGGGATGAGCATTATGCCGAAGCTCCTTCTGCAACAGGTGCCTCGTTGCGCGGGGCACGGCGGCGGTCACCACGGTCGTCGCGGCGCGACTTCGGCGCGTTGGCCTGCTCGCGTGCGAGCTCCTTGGCGGTGAGGTCGCCCTTGTAGATCCACACCTTCACGCCGATGCGGCCGAAGGTGGTCTTGGCCTCGTAGAAGCCGTAGTCGATGTTCGCGCGCAGCGTGTGCAGCGGCACACGACCCTCGCGGTAGAACTCCGAGCGGCTCATCTCAGCGCCGCCGAGACGGCCCGAGACCTGGATGCGGATGCCCTTGGCGCCGGCGCGCTGAGCGCCCTGCAGACCCTTGCGCATCGCGCGACGGAACGCCACACGAGCAGAGAGCTGCTCGGCGATGCCCTGCGCGACCAGCTGAGCGTCGGCCTCGGGGTTCTTGACCTCGAGGATGTTCAGCTGGATCTGCTTGCCCGTGAGCTTCTCGAGGTCGCCGCGGATGCGCTCGGCCTCTGCACCACGACGACCGATCACGATGCCCGGGCGGGCGGTGTGGATGTCGACGCGGACGCGGTCACGGGTGCGCTCGATCTCGATGTTCGAGACGCCGGCACGGTCGAGCTGCGTCTGCAGCAGGCGACGGATCTTGATGTCCTCGGCCACGTAGTCGGCGTAACGCTGACCCGGCTTCGTCGAGTCGGAGAACCAGCGCGACACGTGGTCCGTGGTGATGCCGAGGCGGAAGCCGTACGGGTTGACCTTCTGTCCCATTACTTGCTCGCCTTCTTGTTGCTGTCGCCGGCCGCGGCAGGAGCCGCCTCCGGCGTCGAGAGCACGACCGTGATGTGGCTCGTGCGCTTCTTGATCTGGAAAGCGCGACCCTGTGCACGGGGCTGGAAACGCTTGAGCGTCGTGCCCTCGTCCACGTACGCGTTCTTCACGTACAGGTCCTGCTCGTCGAGGTACTCGCCGTCACGATCCGCCTTGACCTGCGCGTTGGCCATGGCCGACGCGACAAGCTTGTAGATCGGCTCACTGGCGCTCTGCTGCGCGAACTTCAGGATCGCGAGAGCTTCCTGGGCCTGCTTGCCCTTGATGAGCGCGACGACACGACGAGCCTTCTGAGGGGTCACGCGGATGTGTCGCACGCGTGCGATGGACTCCACCATTTCTCTCTCCTCTATCGTCCCCGCGTCAGCGGCGACGGCCCTTCTTGTCGTCCTTCTCGTGGCCGCGGAAGGTGCGGGTGGGCGCGAACTCGCCCAGCTTGTGACCGACCATGGTCTCGGACACGAACACGGGGATGTGCTTGCGTCCGTCGTGGACCGCGATCGTGTGACCCAGCATGGCCGGGATGATCATGGACCGACGGGACCAGGTCTTGATGACGTTCTTGGTGCCGGCTTCGTTCTGCACGACCACCTTGCGAAGCAGGTGCTCGTCGACGAAGGGGCCCTTCTTAAGACTGCGAGGCATCTTCTCTTACTCCTACTTGCGCTTCTTGCCGGCGTTGCGACGACGCACGATGTACTTGTCGCTTTCCTTGTTGGCGTGACGGGTGCGACCCTCGGCCTGACCCCACGGGGAGACCGGGTGACGACCACCGGACGTCTTGCCCTCACCACCACCGTGCGGGTGGTCGACCGGGTTCATCGCGACACCACGGACGGTCGGGCGGACGCCCTTCCAGCGCATGCGGCCGGCCTTGCCCCAGTTGATGTTCGACTGCTCGGCGTTGCCGACCTCGCCGATGGTCGCGCGGCAGCGCGCATCGACGTTGCGGATCTCGCCGGAGGGCAGACGCAGCTGGGCGTAGGGGCCGTCCTTCGCCACGAGGCGGACGGATGCACCGGCCGAGCGCGCCATCTTCGCGCCGCCGCCGGGGCGGAGCTCGATGGCGTGGATGACGGTACCCGTGGGGATGTTCTTCAGCGGGAGGTTGTTTCCCGGCTTGATGTCCGCCGCGGGGCCCGACTCGACGATGTCGCCCTGGTTCAGCTTCGCCGGCGCGAGGATGTAGCGCTTCTCGCCGTCGAAGTAGTGCAGGAGCGCGATGCGCGCGGTGCGGTTGGGGTCGTACTCGATGTGAGCGACACGGGCGTTCACGCCGTCCTTGTCATTGCGACGGAAGTCGATGACGCGGTACTGGCGCTTGTGGCCACCACCGATGTGACGGGTCGTGATGCGGCCCTGGTTGTTGCGACCACCGGTCTTCGAGAGCGGGCGCAGCAGCGACTTCTCCGGCGTCGATCGGGTGATCTCGGCGAAGTCAGCCACCGACGAGCCGCGACGGCCCGGGGTCGTGGGCTTGTACTTGCGAATAGCCATGATTGTCCTTATCCCCCGGATCAGCCGATTGCCGTGAAGATGTCGATGGTGCCCGACTTCAGGCTCACGATGGCGCGCTTGGTGTCCTTGCGCTTGCCCGTGCCGAAGCGGGTGCGACGGGCCTTGCCGACGCGGTTGATCGTGTTGACCGACGCGACCTTGACACCGAAGATCTTCTCGATGGCGAGCTTGATCTCGGTCTTCGAAGCGCGCGGGTCGACGAGGAAGGTGTACTTACCCTCGTCGATGAGCCCGTAGCTCTTCTCGGACACGACCGGCTTCAGGATGATGTCGCGCGGGTCCTTGTTCAGGGCCGTCTGGAGAACAGATGCCTGCTCGCTCATGCGGAGACCTCCTGGTTGGCGCCGGACTTGGAGGCGATGAAGCCCTCGAGCGCGGCCTGGGTGAAGACGATGTCGTCGGAGACGAGAACGTCGTAGGCGTTGAGCTGGTCGAACGACAGCAGGTGCACGTTGCCGAGGTTGCGCAGGCTCTTGAGCGCGAGCTCGTCGCCGCGCTCGATGACCACGAGCACGTTCTTCGACGTGGCGACCTGGGCGAGGAAGCCCGCGGCGGCCTTGGTCGACGGAGCACCGTCGGTGCCGAACGTGTCGATCGCGTGCAGGCGGTCGCCGCGGAAGCGGTCGCTGAGCGCGCCGAGGAGGGCGGCCGCGATCATCTTCTTGGGCGTGCGCTGCGAGTAGTCACGCGGCTTCGGGCCGTGGACGATGCCACCGCCGGTCATGTGCGGCGCGCGGATCGAGCCCTGACGGGCGTTACCCGTGCCCTTCTGCTTGAAGGGCTTGCGGCCGGCGCCGGAGACCTCGCCACGACGCTTGGTCGAGTGCGTGCCCTGGCGAGCCGCCGCGAGCTGCGCGACGACGACCTGGTGGATGAGCGGGATGTTCGTCTTGACGTCGAACAGAGCGGCGGGCAGCTCGACCGAGCCAGCCTTCTTGCCGTCTGCCTTGAGGACGTCGAGCGCGAGAGTGGAGTCAGCCATGATCAGGCACCCTTCACTGCGTTGCGGACGTAGACGATGCGGCCACGAGCACCGGGGACGGCGCCCTTGACGAGCATCAGACCCTTCTCGATGTCGATGGCGTGCACCGTGAGGTTGAGGACGGTCACGCGCTCGCCACCCATACGGCCGGCCATGCGCATGCCCTTGAAGACACGGCTCGGGGTCGACGAGGCGCCGATCGAACCGGGCTTGCGGTGGTTGCGGTGCGCACCGTGCGAGGCGGAGACGCCCTTGAAGTTGTGGCGCTTCATGACACCGGCGGTGCCCTTGCCCTTGCTCGTGCCGACGACGTCGACGAGCTGGCCGGCCTCGAACGTGCCGTCCACCGTGAGCTCCTGGCCCAGCGAGTAGTCGGCGGCGTCGGCCGTGCGGATCTCGGTCACGTGGCGACGCGGCGTGACGCCGGCTGCCTCGAAGTGAGCCGAGAGGGGCTTGTTCACCTTGCGGGGGTCGATCTGGCCGTACGCGATCTGCACGGCGTTGTAGCCGTCCTTCTCGGGCGTACGGATCTGCGTGACCACGTTCGGCGCGAGCTCGATGACGGTGACGGGAACGAGCTTGCCGTTCTCGTTCCACACCTGGGTCATGCCGAGCTTCGTGCCCAGCATGCCCTTGGAAACCTTGGAGTTGATGTCAGCCATGTCGAACCTCAGAGCTTGATCTCGATGTTGACGTCGGCCGGCAGGTCGAGGCGCATCAGCGAGTCGACGGCCTTGGGCGTCGGGTCGACGATGTCGATCAGACGCTTGTGGGTGCGCATCTCGAAGTGCTCGCGGCTGTCCTTGTACTTGTGGGGCGACCGGATGACGCACACGACGTTCTTCTCGGTCGGAAGGGGCACGGGTCCGACGACGGTCGCGCCCGCACGGGTCACGGTGTCGACGATCTTGCGTGCGGACGTGTCGATGACCTCGTGGTCATACGACTTCAGGCGAATGCGGATCTTCTGTCCCGCCATTGTCTGCTCTCTCTCTATAAGCGTCGTACCGTCCTGGACCGGGTGGCCCTGGGGCATTGGACGCACGTCGGCGCGGATTGCGCCTCGGCACGAGAACGGCTCTGCAAACCGATCTGCTGCACCACTGTTCTGCTGTCAGCCGGACGCCCGGAGGCGAACGGATGCCCGACCCTCGCCGCGCACGGCGATGCCCTCGAAATGAAGGTGTCGGGATTGTGTTCTGCTGCCCGCGGCCTAGAACCCTGTGCTTCCGAAGAGGCACCGTCTATGCACTGCCCTGGCAGTGATCCGGCGCACGCACAGCGGCGACGGAATATCGAACCTGTCTATTCTGCCACGGGCGATTTCACTTCTGCAAACCCGGGCGTGTCGCGCCTCGTGTCCGCCCTCTTCGGCGGGGGTCTGCAGCTCGTGCTCAGGCCCGAGTGGAGCGCGGGGCGAGGCATCCCCATGCCTCGCCCCGCTTGGGGAGGGCGTTCAGTGCGAGGGGGCACACCGAACGCGAGGTGCCCAGCGTGAAGGGACGCCGGACGCCTCGACCGAGGGCACGGCGGAAGACCCGCCGCGCAGGCGGGGAGACGCTCTGGCGCAAAGAGTGCGCGCGTCGCACGATGATCCCCAAGATCGTTTTCCCCAGTGTGAACGCGGTAGAACCGCGTGCTTCAGGAAACCGAACCCCTTCGGTTTCCCCGACCGCAAGATCCCCAGGCGGTCTGCATCATCCTACTCGATCTCTCCGTCAGTTCGCCAGTTCGCGCTGGCGCGTGCCGAGATTCCAGAGCGCCCGGGTACGAGAAGAGCGGCGCCCCTCGGAGGAAGCGCCGCTCGTGAACGATCTCGGGCTACTCGTTGCCGACCGCCTTGTCCGCGCTGTCACGGATCTCGTCGATCTTGTCGGCCGCACCGGGAGCGATCTTCTTGGCGAAGTCGGCGACACCGTCGAGCACCTTGTCGCTGATGTCCTCGGCCTGCTCGCTCTTGACGGCCTCGGCGATCTTGTCCTTGTTCTGCTCGTACAGGTCCTTGCCCTTGTTCACGGCGTCGTCGATACCCATGTGGCTCCCCTTCGGAGGTGTGTGTGTCCGGCCGATGAGACCGGACACACTCATTGTGCATGCCCTCCCCCGCCCGCGGAAGCCCGATTAGAGCGTGGAAAACGACAAAGAGGCCGGACCCGAAGGTCCGACCCCTTTGCGAGGAAGCAGATGCTTACTTGATGATCTTCGTCACCGTACCGGCGCCGACCGTACGACCACCCTCACGGATGGCGAAGCCGAGGCCCTCCTCCATGGCGATCGGCTGGATCAGCTCGACCGTCATGTCGGTGGTGTCGCCGGGCATGACCATCTCGGTGCCCTCGGGCAGCGAGATGACGCCGGTGACGTCCGTGGTGCGGAAGTAGAACTGCGGGCGGTAGTTCGTGTAGAAGGGGTTGTGGCGGCCACCCTCGTCCTTGGACAGGATGTACGCGGTGCCCTCGAAGTCGGTGTGCGGCGTAACCGAACCCGGCTTCACGATGACCTGGCCACGCTCCACGTCCTCGCGCTTGGTGCCGCGGAGGAGCAGACCACAGTTCTCGCCGGCCCAGGCCTCGTCGAGCTGCTTGTGGAACATCTCGATACCGGTGACGGTCGTCTTCTGCGTCGGACGCAGACCCACGATCTCGACCTCGGAGTTGATGGCCAGCGTGCCACGCTCGGCGCGACCCGTGACGACGGTGCCACGACCGGTGATCGTGAAGACGTCCTCGACCGGCATGAGGAAGGGCTTGTCACGGTCACGCTCCGGGTCCGGAACGCTGTCGTCGACAGCCTGCATCAGGTCCAGGATCGCCTGGGTCCACTTCTCGTCGCCCTCGAGAGCCTTGAGAGCGGAGACGCGGACGACAGGAGCGTCCTCGTCGAAGCCCTGGCCGGCGAGCAGCTCGCGGACCTCGAGCTCGACGAGCTCCAGGATCTCCTCGTCGTCGACCGCGTCCGACTTGTTCAGCGCGACCAGCAGGTAGGGAACGCCGACCTGCTTGGCGAGCAGCACGTGCTCGCGCGTCTGGGCCATCGGGCCGTCGGTGGCGGCGACCACGAGGATCGCGCCGTCCATCTGAGCCGCACCCGTGATCATGTTCTTGACGTAGTCGGCGTGGCCGGGAGCGTCGACGTGCGCGTAGTGGCGCTTCGGGGTCTCGTACTCGATGTGCGAGATGTTGATCGTGATACCACGCTGGCGCTCTTCCGGCGCCGAGTCGATGGAAGCGAAGTCACGCTGCACGTTCGTGTCGGACGGGTACTTGTCAGCAAGCACCTTCGAGATCGCTGCGGAGAGCGTGGTCTTGCCGTGGTCGACGTGACCGATCGTTCCGATGTTGACGTGCGGCTTGGTCCGCTCGAACTTGGCCTTAGCCACTGGGTCCTCCTCAGGACGTCGTTGTAGAGGTGCCGGGCACTGGTTTGCGACCGGTTCTCTACGGGTTAGGTTCTCAGTTTAGTAGAGAGGGAATGTGAAGTTGTAGGTGACCTGGGAACAGAGCGGCGGGCTCTGTTCCCAGGAAGTGTTACTCGCCCTTGGCCTTCTGGACGATCTCGTCGGCCACCGCGCGCGGGACCTCGGCGTAGCTGTCGAACTCCATGGAGTAGACGGCGCGACCGGAGGTCTTCGAACGCAGGTCGCCGATGTAGCCGAACATCTCGGACAGCGGCACCGCAGCGCGCACGACCTTGACGCCGGCGGCGTCCTCCATCGACTGGATCTGGCCACGACGCGAGTTCAGGTCACCGATGACGTCGCCCATGTACTCCTCGGGAGTACGGACCTCGACGGCCATCAGCGGCTCGAGCAGCACGGGGTTGGCACGACGCGCGGCCTCCTTGAAGCCCATGGAGCCCGCGATCTTGAACGCCATCTCCGAGGAGTCGACGTCGTGTGCCGCACCGTCGACGATGGTCGCCTTGACGCCCACCATCGGGTAGCCCGCCAGGACACCGACGTTCATCGCGTCCTGGAAACCGGCGTCGATCGAGCCGATGTACTCGCGCGGGATGCGGCCACCCGTGACCGCGTTCACGAACTCGTACGTCTTCTCGCCGTCGAGCTCGAGCGGCTCGATGTTGAACTGGATCTTGGCGAACTGACCCGAACCACCGGTCTGCTTCTTGTGCGTGTAGTCGTGCTTCTCGACGGCCTTGCGGATCGTCTCGCGGTACGCCACCTGCGGCTTGCCGACGTTCGCCTCGACGCGGAACTCGCGCTTCATGCGGTCGACGAGGATGTCGAGGTGCAGCTCGCCCATGCCCTTGATGGTCGTCTGACCGGTCTCGGGGTTGAGCTCCGTGCGGAAGGTCGGGTCCTCCTCAGCGAGCTTCTGGATGGCGAGACCCAGCTTCTCCTGGTCGGCCTTGGTCTTCGGCTCGATGGCGACCTCGATCACCGGCTCGGGGAACGTCATCGACTCGAGCACGACCGGCTGCTGCGGGTCGGCCAGGGTGTCACCGGTGGTGGTGTCCTTCAGTCCGATCACGGCGTAGATGTTGCCGGCGGTCAGCTTGTCGACCGGGTTCTCCTTGTTGGCGTGCATCTGGAAGATCTTCCCGATGCGCTCCTTCTTGCCCTTGGTCGAGTTGATGACCTGAGCGCCCGACTCGAGCTCACCCGAGTAGACGCGCACGTACGTCAGGCGACCGAAGAACGGGTGCACGGCGACCTTGAAGGCCAGGGCCGCGAACGGGTCCTTCGCGTCGGGGTGACGCTCGATGATCTTCTCCTCGTCCTTCGGGTCGTGCGCCTCGATGGCGGGCACGTCCAGCGGGGACGGGAGGTAGTCGACGACGGCGTCCAGCATCGGCTGCACGCCGCGGTTCTTGAACGCCGAGCCGCAGAGCACCGGGTAGATCTCGCTGGCGATGACCATCTTGCGGATGGCGCCCTTGATCTCTGCGACCGTCAGCTCCTCGCCGCCGAAGAACTTCTCGAGAAGCTCCTCGTCGGTCTCCGCGACCGTCTCCAGCAGCTGCTGGCGGTACTCCTCGGCCTTGTCCTTGAGGTCGGCCGGGATCTCCTGCACCTCGTACGAGGCGCCCATGGTCACGTCACCCTTGGCGTCGCCGGGCCACACCAGTGCGCGCATCTCCACGAGGTCGATGACGCCGACGAAGTCGTTCTCGGCACCGATCGGGAGCTGCAGCACGAGCGGCTTGGCACCGAGGCGGTTGATGATCGTGTCGACCGTGAAGTAGAAGTCCGCGCCGAGCTTGTCCATCTTGTTGACGAAGCAGATGCGGGGGACGTTGTACTTGTCGGCCTGACGCCACACGGTCTCGGACTGGGGCTCCACGCCCTCCTTGCCGTCGAACACGGCGACCGCACCGTCGAGGACGCGGAGCGAGCGCTCCACCTCGACCGTGAAGTCCACGTGACCGGGGGTGTCGATGATGTTGATCTGGTTCTTGTTCCAGAAGCAGGTCACGGCGGCAGACGTGATCGTGATGCCGCGCTCCTTCTCCTGCTCCATCCAGTCGGTGGTCGAGGCGCCGTCGTGCGTCTCGCCGAGCTTGTGGTTGACGCCCGTGTAGAACAGGATGCGCTCGGTCGTCGTGGTCTTGCCGGCATCGATGTGCGCCATGATGCCGATGTTGCGGACCTTGCTCAGGTCCGTGAGCACGTCTTGTGCCACAGGAGTGTCCTTATCTTTTGGAGCAGTCGTACTGCGAAGAGGGGGTGCCCGTCCCTCGGCGGGTGGCCGAGGGACGGGCCGAGCTGATTACCAGCGGTAGTGAGCGAACGCGCGGTTCGACTCGGCCATCTTGTGGGTGTCCTCGCGGCGCTTGACCGCGGCACCGAGGCCGTTCGACGCGTCCAGGATCTCGTTCTGGAGACGCTCGGTCATCGTCTTCTCACGACGACCCTTCGCGTAGCTCACGAGCCAGCGCAGCGCGAGGGTGTTCGCGCGGTGCGGCTTGACCTCGACCGGAACCTGGTAGGTCGAGCCACCGACGCGGCGGCTGCGGACCTCGAGCGTGGGGCGCACGTTGTCGAGCGCCTTCTTGAGCGTGGCGACGGCGTCCTGACCGTTCTTCGCCTCGACACCGCGGAGGGCGCCGTAGACGATCGACTCGGCCAGCGACTTCTTGCCGTCGACGAGGATCTTGTTCACCAGCGAGGTGACGATCGGTGCGCCGTAGACCGGGTCGTTGACGACGGGGCGCTTCGGGGCGGGACCCTTACGAGGCATCTAACTCAACCCTTCTTCGCGCCGTAGCGGGAACGAGCCTGCTTACGGTTCTTGACGGCCTGGGTGTCCAGGGCGCCACGGACGATCTTGTAACGCACACCGGGGAGGTCCTTCACGCGACCGCCGCGGACGAGCACCAGCGAGTGCTCCTGCAGGTTGTGGCCCTCACCGGGGATGTACGCGGTGACCTCGGTCCCGTTGCGGAGCTTCACACGGGCGACCTTGCGCATCGCCGAGTTCGGCTTCTTCGGGGTGGTGGTGTAGACGCGGGTGCAGACCCCGGCCTGCTGCGGGTTCGACTTGAGCGCCGGCGCCTTGGTCTTCGAGACCTTGGGCGAGCGACCCTTGCGAACCAACTGCTGAATGGTTGGCACGTTCTCTCCTCATAGTGCTGCACGGTGACAGCGTGATGGGTTTCACATCATGACCCACCGGCACGCCGGAACCGGCGAGCTTTTGGTGTGGTGGGTATGCCGTGGGGGCGGACCGGCATGGGGCCGACGCCCAGCGCGCACGTCAGGACGTGCACACACCTGATCAAGTGTAATGCCGCGTAACCAACGCGGTCAAATGAGGGCGGCCGCCGCCGGCTCAGCTCACGTCGGGGCCGAACGGCGAGTCGAGCGACTCCGTGAGTTCGGCGAGCATGGCTTCGATCTGCGGTTCGACGTGCTGCGACACCGCCGCCTGAATCGAGACGCGGTGGCGCAGCAGCAGGCCGCAGATCTCGCGGCCGATGAGGTTCGCGTACTCGTCGGCGAGGGCCACTTCCTGCCGTAGCGCGATCTTCGCCTCCTCCGACAGGGGCGGCAGCGGCGGGAGCTCCGCCGCGGAGTCGTCGGCGAGACCGGCGATCGTGAACAGGAACGGTGCGCCGGGAACCGGCTCCGGGTCGAGCGGCAGGCCCTCGAACTCGGGAGCCAGGTCCTCGGTCGGGCGGTAGCTGCGTGCTCTGTTCCTGGCCGCTTGGCTGTCGAGCTCGCGCTGGAGCATCGGAAGGTTGCGGGCCGTGTAGTCCGCGACCGCGTGGTCGACGATCGTCTTGATGCGCGTCGACAGCCCGTGCTGCACGCCGTGGGGTGTGTCGCCCGCGATCCCGGCCGCGGCGAGGATGGGCGAACCGAGACAGCGACGGCACGGCGCGACCCGGCCGCGGTGGGTGGCCGGCTCCCAGCGCGGCACCCAGCGCAACCACGCCTCGACGGCCTGGTCCACCTGCGTCTCCAGTGAGCGCTCCACGACACCAGCGTACGGCGCGTCACCGCTCCCCGCGCGGATTTGCGGGGGGTCACTCCCCCTCGTCGTGCTCCCAGGGCCATCGCGGACGTTCGCTGCGGGTCCGACGGAGGGCGATACCGCTCCAGCCCGCGATCGCCGCCGCCACCAGGACCACCGCGCTAGCGCCGCCCCGGACGAGGTCTCCCGCGACGGCCGTCGCGATGATGAGGCTCTCTGCGGCAGCCAGCACCGCAATCCACAGCGTCGCGAGATGGACCAGCGCGGTGAGGAGTGCGATCACCAGCGCGGAGCCGAACGACGGACGCCGGCGCCGCAGCGTCGCGCCGAGCGACAGAGCGAACGCGACCACCGCCAGGATCATGCCCACCACACCCGGCACCTGGCCGAGGCCCTCCACCGCGATGATGTCCCGATCCGTCGCCACGCTCAGCGCGCCCAGCCCGAACACCGACAGCGCGAAGAACCCGATGGAGGCGAGCACCACCGCGAGGACAGGCGAAACCCCCGCGGACTCGGGCCCGCGGGGGTTCGGCGTGGTGGCGTGCGTGACTACCTCGCCAGCGTCGGGCCGGCTTCGAGGGTGCGCTCGTACTCGCGCTGCGCCTCGGCGTTCAGCTCCGTCTTGCGGGCGCCGCTGCGGGCCACCCAGGCACCGAACCAGATGGTCAGCTCCCTGGCGAACACGAATGCAGCGATGGCGAGCGGGGCGAGCAGCTGCTCCCCCGCGAGCTCCAGGCCCTGCGAAGCGGTGAGCTTCCAGAACGGCGCCTCGAAGAGCTGTCCGAGGATGTGCCCCGCGTACGCGATGAGCCCGACGATGATGCCGAACACCACCCAGAGGCCCCAGCGGCCGCGGTTGATGATCGCGCCGAGGAGCCAGAAGCCCAGGAAGAACACGACGACGGGCGTCCAGTAGCCCCACGTGAGCAGCGGCGCCAGGAAGGCCTCGCCGATGTTCTCGCCCGTGACGTCTCCGGCGATGGCGCGCAGGCCGACCGCGGTGCCGAGGTAGAGGATGGCGAAGGCGACCGTCGCCAGGAGGCCGATCGCCCCGGCCGTTCCGCGGTTTCCGCGGTCGCGCGGCGGCTCCGGAGCCTGAACGAAGATCGGCTGAGGCTGAGCTGCGGCGGCGCCGGCTGTCCCGACGTACGGCTCCGACGGGACGATGCGTGTGTCGGCGTCGTCGGAGTGCGGGGCGTATGCCGTGTCCGCCATGGACGACTCCTCGTGACGTGGCGACCAGGAGGCCGCCCCGGGAGTCGGGAAGGCCGCGGTCGCATCGGCGTCGCGACGATCGTCCGCGACGCGGTCATCCGGACGGTCGCCCGCGAGCCGGTCGGCGGGAAGACGCTCGGCACCGCGGTCGTCGGCGAGCCGGTCGGAATCCGCTCGCTGCTCGGCGACGGCCGCACGGTCGGCGACGGGTACCGCGCCCGCGGCGGGAGCGGTCGAGCTGAAGGCGCCGGGGTGGTCGCGCTCGGCGGCCTCGAACGCGGCGAGATCGGGGTCGACCGGCGGGTGCTGGCGCTCCGGGTTCGCGTCGGCGGGCGTGCGCTCCGCCTCGGCCTCCGCGTCGGAGCCGGCGACGTCCGCTCGGGCTGCGGCGGCAGCATCGAGACCGGCGTTCGCGCTACCGACGACGTCGTCGACGTCGCGCGGCTTCTCGGGCTGACGAGCCTCGGGATCACTCATGGGGGTGCGCCTCTCATCGATGTGTGCTCTGCGAGGGTACCGCCGCGTGTCCAGGCCCTCACGGAGGCGTGCCGACGTGTCGCCGGGTCGGTGCCTGCGGAAGGGGGGAACCGCGGATCAGGGCAGGGCGGAACGCAGAGCGTCGCCGAAGAACTGCGCCAGCACCGGCATCATCGGCAACGACAGCCAGAGCAGGCCGCCGATGATCACGGTGCAGATCACCCCGGCCACCCAGCTCATCCCGATGCTGCGACCACCCACCCGTGCCATGTCGCCAGGGTACGTCGCGCCCCGTCGACCGCCGGGGTGCAACGCCGAGGTGACGGGCGACCGGACGGCTTAGCCCTTCGTGGCACCGGCGGTGAGGCCGCCCACGATGTACTTCTGCAGGAACAGGAACAGGATCATCACCGGGATCGCGGCCATGACCGCACCGGCGCTGAAGGCCGACCAGTCCGCGTAGCGCGGGTTCGCGACGAGCTTGGTGAGCCCGACCACGAGTGTCTGCTGATCGACGTCGACGAGCATGACGCTCGCGATGACGTACTCGTTGACCGTGCCGATGAATGACAGCAGCCCGACCACGGCCAGGATGGGCGCGACGAGGCGCAGGATGATCGTGAAGAAGATGCGTGCGTGACCCGCACCGTCGATGCGCGCCGCCTCGTCGATCTCCTTGGGGATCGTGTTGAAGAAGCCGTACATCAGATACGTGTTCACCCCGAGCGCTCCACCGAGGTAGACCAGGATCAGCCCGGTATGGGTGTTCAACCCGATCGCCGGGAACCAGTCGCCGATGGTCGACATGAGCAGGAAGATCGCGACGACCGCGAGGAGCTGCGGGAACATCTGCACGACGACGATCGTGACGAGACCGACCCGGCGACCGGCGAAACGCATGCGCGAGAAGGCATACGCGGCGCAGGCTCCGATGAACACGGTCACGGCGCCGGTGACCACCGCGATGAGCAGGGTGTTCAGGAACCAGGTGCCGTAGGGGTTCTGGGGGTCGCTCAGAATGCGTACGTAGCTGTCGATGCCGATGGCGGAGAACAGCTGGTTCGAACCGGTCAGCGTGCCCTTAGGGTTCAGCGAGGCCGAGACCACGTAGAGCAGCGGGAAGAGCGCGAACGCGCTCACGACGATCGCGACGAGGTGCCGCCAGCCGGTGTCGGCGAACCAGGCGCGGAACGAGCGGCGGCGCGGAGCCTGACGGGCGGCGGTGGGGCTGGTCGTGCTCATGTCAGTTCAGCTCCTCGAGGGCCTTGGTCTTGCGGAAGCTGATGATCGAGATGGTCGCGACGACGATGAAGATCAGGATCGTGAACGCCGAGGCGAGTCCGTAGTCGCGGGTCTGCCCGGTGAAGGCGACCTTGTAGACCATCGAGATGAGGATGTCGGTGTGGCCGACCGGGATCGACACGTCGCTGAACCGGGGACCCCCCTTGGTCAACATGTAGATCAGGTTGAAGTTGTTGAAGTTGAACGCGAACGACGAGATCAGCAGCGGGGCCACCGTCACCAGCAGCAGGGGGAGCTTGATGCGCCGGAAGATCTGCCAGGCGTTCGCCCCGTCCATGACGGCCGCCTCGTTCACGTCCTCCGGGATGCCCTGCAGCGCGCCCATGCACACCAGGAACATGTACGGGAACCCGAGCCACAGGTTCACCAGGAGCACCGACACCTTCGCCAGCACGGGATCGGTGAGCCACGGGATCGCGGCACCGCCGAACAGCACCTGGTTGATGAAGCCGAAACTCTCGTTCATCATGCCGGCCCACACCAGCGCCGAGAGGAACGCGGGGAACGCGTACGGCAGGATCAGGATGATGCGGTAGCCGTTGCGGAACCGCATCCGCGTGTTGTTGAACACGAGCGCCAGTAGCAGCCCGAGGAAGAACGTGGAGGCCACCGAGACCAGGGCGAAGACGAACGTCCACACGGTGACCGAGATGAGCGGACCCCGGATCGAGGAGTCCGTCACCGCGCGTACGAAGTTGTCGAAGCCGACCGTCGTCTGCCAGCCGGGAAGGAGCTGATCGCCGTTCTCGGCGGTGAACGCACCCTCCCCCGTGTCGCGGTACACGGTGCCCGTGTCCGTGTCGGTGATGGTGTCGGCCGTCGCGTCGTACGCGAGCGTCGAGACGTACAGGTAGCCCTTCTGCCCGTCCGGCGCGCGGAGGCTCCCATCGTTCGGGTCGTCGCTGAACGGCACCGAGAGCTGCTCCAGCTGGTCGGACAGCGTGAACACCGTCGCGAGCGGAAGGGTGGTCCACCCGTCGACCGCGACCGCCTGCCCGCCCTGGAAGTCGGCGTCGACCTCGTGCAGCGGCTCGTCGGCCGTGCCGAGCAGCGCATCGCCCGTCTCGGGGTCGGTCACCAGGAAGCCGTAGGTGCCGAACTGCTCGACCACGGTCACGGGGTAGGTCGGCGAGTCCTCGACGCGCTCCTGCGCGGAGGCGAGGAGCGAGGAGATCGCCTGCTCCTTGGTGCCGTTGTGGCCGGTGCCGTAGTTCGTGAACCCGATGTACCCGGTGTAGAGCAGCGTGAACACCTGGAAGAGGACGAGGAAGATGATGCCGGGGGTCAGGTATTTCGCCGGGACGCGCCGGCGCGAGAAGTAGATGTAGTTGACGAGGATCGTCACCAGGACGACGATCGCGAGGATCAGCCACTCCCGGTGCGCGAAGAGCACGAAGGCCGCATAGACCGCGATCGCGTCGACGATGGCCAGCAGCAGGATCTTCAGCAGCATCCAGCCGATCGGTCGGGACGCCGCTTCGGCGATGGCGGCGGCTTGGCGCTGTCGTTTGGTCAGAGGCGCGATGCGCTCGTCGGTGTCTGTCATGTCGTCCTCGTCATGATCCTGCCGGAGCGGGCGGTGCGGCCCGCTCCGGCAGGGTCTGTGCCGTTGCGGCGGTTACTTGATCGCGGCGGTCACGTCGTCGACGAGCTTCTGCCACGTCGCCTTCGGGTCCGCACCGTTGATGATGGCGGCCTCGGCCACACCCCAGTACTGCCACACTGCGCCCATCGCGGGGATGGCCGGCATCGGGACGGCGTCGGCACCCACGGCCTGGAATCCGGCGATGATCGGGTCGGACGCCGCGGAGTCGGCCGCAGCGGTGAGGGCGGGCAGCACGTTGCCCGCCTTGAACAGCTCGAGCTGCACGTCCTCGGTGCCGATGTAGTTGACGAGGAAGTCGTTCGCCGCGACCTTGTTCTTCGACTCGGCGCTCACGAAGAAGCCCTTCACGCCCGCGAACGGGGAGGCGGTCTGGCCGGTGGGGCTCGGGATCGGGTCGATCGCGACGTTGATGCCGGCGTCGGTGGCCGCACCCACGTTCCACGGGCCGGTCAGCCAGAACGCGGCCGTGCCGTCGAGGAACTGCTGCTTCGCGATCTCGCCGTCCACGTCGGTGTTGAGCGTGCCGGCCGCACCCTGAGCGCCCAGCCAGTCGGCGAAGGCGAAGCCACCCTCGCTGCCGAGCTGCAGGTCGCTCGGGTCGTAGCTGCCGCTGTCGTCGGTGCCGAAGACGGGGGCGCCGAACGCGGTCTGGAACGGGTACAGGTGGTACGGGTTGCCCTCGGTGCCCTGCTCGACGACGAACTTCCCCTTCGAGACCATGTCGTCAAAGCTGGTGGCCGGCTGGGGCACGAGGTCGGCGTTGCGCAGGACGGCGATGTTCTCGACCGCGTACGGCAGCATGTAGACCGTTCCGTCGTAGGTCGCAGCCTGGAGGGCCACCGGGAGGTAGTCCTCGGAGCTGTCACCGAGCTCGATCGGGGCGACGACGCCATTGGTCGACAGCTCGCCGAGCCAGTCGTGGGCGCCCATCACGATGTCGGGGCCCTTGCCCGTCGGCACCTGCTGGATGAAGTCGTCCTTCATGTCGTCGACGGACTTGCCGACCAGCTCGACCTTGACGCCGGTCTTGTCCTGATAGGCGTCGGCCGCACCCTGGAGGGCGTCGACACGTTCGGCGTCGACCCAGACCGTGAGCGAGCCGCTGTCGTCGCCGCCGGAGGAGGATCCGCCGCTGGTCCCCGCGGAGCAGCCGGCGAGCGTCAGAGTCGAAACGATGGCGATCGCGCCCGCGGCGAGCACGCCCCTCTTGTTCACCTTCATTGGTGTGTGCCTCTCTCAATGCTGTTCAACCTGCAAGGACTGCAAGCGCTTACAGTATGCATCGATCAGGAGCGGGATCGCAATCGAGAGCAGCGTCGATATCAACCTGTGATGGGGCACGCGGGGCGGCACCCGACTGAAAACGCTTCCACGCCTGTCGTCACGAGGGCTGCTCGATACACTGCCTGTATGGCTGACAGTTCCTTTGACATCGTCTCGAAAGTGGATCATCAGGAGGCCGAGAACGCCCTGAACCAGGCACGGAAAGAGGTCGAGCAGCGCTACGACTTCAAGGGCACCGGGGCATCCATCGCGTGGAGCGGGGAGCAGATCCTCATCACGGCGAGCTCGGAGGAGCGCGCGAAGGCCGTGCTCGACGTGTTCCAGTCGAAGCTCATCAAGCGGGGCATCTCCCTGAAGAGCCTGGACTCGGGCGAGCCGTTCGCGAGCGGCAAGGAGTTCCGCATCGTCTCGAGCCTCAAGGACGGGATCTCGTCGGAGAACGCGAAGAAGATCGGCAAGATCATCCGCGACGAGGGGCCCAAGGGCGTGAAGAGCCAGATCCAGGGCGACGAGCTGCGCGTGCAGTCGAAGAGCCGCGACGACCTCCAGGCCGTGATCGCTCTCCTGAAGGGCTCCGACCTCGACATCGACCTGCAGTTCGTCAACTACCGCTAGGTCGCGCGGCACAGAGGGGATCCGGCGTCGCCGGGTCCCCTTTCGCGTGCGCTCCGACTTTCCCCGGTCAACGCATATCGAGATATCGGTGTGCTTGACCAAGACTGGAAGCGGCCCCGATCCGTCGGAGCCATGGACGCCCTCGTTGCACGCCGCCCGCGCGGAACGAGGTGCCCGGGATTCGCAGGTGCTCTCGTGGGGACGAGGGTGCAGGCACCGCGGGCTCGCGTCACCGGATCCGAAGTGCCCGCACCACGGTGAAGGAAGAAAGAAACAGCTCACCGGCCCGCTGCCCGCCCCCACGAACATCGGATCCGCAGGTGAGAAAGATCGGCACGGCGTCGCCGGCCCCACCGCCACACGGGGGGACCGCGGAACCGTGACAAGAAGTGAAACTGGGGGCTGGTCCATGGGGCACGTCGAGACGAAGACCATCGGAGAAAGCAAGCAACTCCTCGCCGACGAGGTCTTCCACCACATCGGAAGACTCATCGTCGAGGGCGAACTGGGGGAGGGCGAGCGCATCCGCGACGTCGACGTGGCCGATGAGCTCCACGTCTCCCGGACCCCGGTCCGAGAGGCGCTGCAGCGACTCGAGAGACTCGGGCTCGTGACGATGTACCCGAGTCGGTACACCGAGGTGACCGCGGTGACGGCGGCCGTCGTGACGCAGTCGCTCGAGTTCGCCGGGTACCAGGCGGGCATCGCCGCCCGGATGGCCGTGCCACGGCTCAGCCCGGCGGAGCGCCAGCGGGTCGTCCGCCTGATGGAAGAGGTGCGCCGCACGCTGCGCGACGGGGCATCGACCTCGAGTGCGCGGTGGGCCGTGTTCGCGTATCTCGCGGAGCACAGCGGCAACCACCAGCACCGCATGCTGATCACCGACGTCGACGTCGCCCTCGCCCGTAACCTGCGCGCGTGGGTGGTCCCTCGCGGAGACCGTGAGCGCATGCGACAGGTGTACGACGACTTCGAGATCGCCGTCACGCGGGGCAACGGGGACGAGGCGGAACGCCTGGCCCGTGCGATGTACTACGTCTGAGCGGCCCTCCAGCCGACCACCCAGCGGTCCAGGCGTCGATACGCGTCCTCACGGGCCGCGTGTCGCGACAGGAACACGTCGTGCAGCGCTCCGTCGATGCGCTCGACGGTCACCGTCGAGCCCAGCCGGAGCGCTGCACGGGCGATGTCATCGACCACGAGCACCGAATCCGCCGACGTGAGGTCGTCCGACCATCGCGTCGGCGGGACGAAACGCGCCGACAGCAGCACGCACACCGGTGCCTCGATCGACAGCCCGGCCGCCACCGTCCGATGGCCCGACAGGATCGCGTTCAACCAGCCGGCGTACACCGCCATGGTCTGCACCGGACGCCAGGCGAGGTTCACGTCCATCGGGTCGTCGGGGTCGGCCACCTCCTGCTGGGCCCTGGTGTAGTAGCCGAGGTCGACCTGGGGCGCCGCGTCCAGCGGCCGGATCCGCGCCTGGAACTCGACCATCGGCGCGATCGCCGCGCGGACGGGGGCGAACTGGAACTCCAACCACGGACTGTTGAGGATGAGGGCGTCCGCGGTGTGCGGGTGCCGGGACGCCCACAGGCTCAACGTGAGCCCGCCGGTCGAGTGACCGAGGAGGACCAGCCGCCGTGCGGACTCCTCTCCCCCCTCACCTCGGCCCATCGCCGTCAGTGCGGCGGCGATGTCCTCGTCATAGGTCGCCAGGTCGCTGATGTACCCCGGGGTCTGGCCCTCGCGCAGACTGCGTCCGTACTTGCGCAGGTCCAGCGCGAAGAAGCGCGCACCGCGAGCCGTCCAGAAGCGCGCCAGCCGCTTCTGGAAGAAGTAGTCCGACCAGCCGTGGATGTAGAGCACGTCCACGCCCTCGAGCAGGCGCCGACGGCCCCTGGCCCGATCCCACCAGCCGGACGGCGCGGGCAGCGCACGCACCAGTGTGGCGACCACGGGTCCCTGGTCATCGACGCCGAGGTCGAGCGTCAGCTGTTCGAACTCCTCGCCCAGCACATCCGGGATCCACTCGGCCATGCGTCTCCCCCCGTCGCCGCCAGGCTAGCCCACCGGGCTACTGACCGCCCGGGCGACCGACACCGAAGTTCTCCACGATGGTCGACGCGAGCGGCGCGAGGTCGCTGATGCCCGATCCCTGGAAGGTGATCAGCCGCAGCCAATCCGTCCCGACGCGGACGTCGAGCACCGTGCGGCCCTGCTCGTCCACACCCGTGAGCGCGGCATCCGCGCCCGCGACCTCCACCGGCTTCTCGCCCTCGATCTGCTCGAACGCCCACGCCCCTCCGGGCAGTGTCGTCAGCATCAGGTAGCCCTGCGCGCTGTATTCGTCGTCGCCCGAAGCGTAGTAGCAGATGCGGGAACCGTTGACCGTCTGGTACACCTCGGCCGGGATGGACCACCCGCCGAAGCCGTCGATCACGTGCACCTCGGTGCCGAGCTGCTCACCGAACTCGACGTCGGTGAGGAACCGCGAGCACTCCACGCCCGCGATCGCGCTCTCCGGCACCACGACCTCACGCAGCGACGCCGCGGCGGCCGCGCCGATGCGACGCAGTCCCTCCTTGATCGCCGGCGCATCGTCCGGGCCGAGCGCCGGATCGACGACCGCCCCGGACACCAGCACCTCGCCCTCCACGACCTGGAAGAAGCAGTACCCGCCGACCTCGCAGCGCGCCTCCTCACCCGCGTAGCCACCGCGCGACTCCGCGCCCTCGATCAGGGCCGTCGCGCCCGGTGCGACCGAGACCTCCCAGTTGCGCTCGCTCGTACCGGACGAGCACGCGATGCCGCCCGCCCGCTGGAACATGTGCTGTGCGGGTCCCGGATACCAGCTCGGCGCCGACCACACCCCCAGCACCTCCGCGACCTCGCCGGCCGGTTCACCGGTGGCGGTGGTCATCTCGGCGGCCACGTCGGTGCAGCTCACATCGAACGCCGGCGTCGGGGCGACGATCGGATCCGTCGTCGGCGTGGGCGATGCCGAGGCCGACGGCGTCGACGTCTCGGTGGGCTCAGGCTCCGGCGCGCATCCGGAGAGGAGCAGCACGGTCACGGCCGCGAGGGCCAGGAGGAGGCGGTGTCGCATGCCCTCAGCCTAGGGCGGAGTGCTCCTCCGGCCCGGGCGCGCTGCGGCGATCCGGGCGGGTCACTCGCCCCGCGACACCCGCACCATCTCCTCGCGCGGCACGACCTTCACGCGGGCGCGCTCGTGCGGGGCGCCCAACGCGATCTCGTGCTCGTCGAGGCGGTGCCACCCGTCGAGGTCGGTCCACGCGACGCCGCGCTCGGCCAGCAGCGCCGGGATGGCCTCCTCCGACGGATCCTCCGGGTGCCACCAGGAGCCCTGGTCGTTGATGACGTGCCGCACGGTCTCCATGGCGTCGGACTTCGTGTGCCCGATGAGCCCGACAGGTCCGCGCTTGATCCATCCCGTCGCATAGACGCCGGGCACGCGCTCGTTGGAGTCCTTCGCCAGCACCTGACCCTCGCGGTTCGGGATCACGCCGTGCTTCTTGTCGAACGGAACACCGGGGAGCGGGGAGCCGAAGTAGCCGATCGCGCGGTACAGCGCCTGCACCGGGACCTCACGGAGCTCGCCCGTGCCGATCGCGCCACCCTGCCCGTCGGGCTTCGTGCGCTCGTACACCAGGGCGGCGACGCGGCCCTGGTCGTCTTTGCGCACCTCGACCGGCTTCGCCCAGAAGTGCAGGTGCAGGCGGCGCGAGGCCGTTCCCCCCGCGTTGTTGACGGAGTCGCGCTTGCGCCACGACTGCAGGATGCGGTCGATCACCATGACCTGCTTGTTGCTGGCGATCGCGTCGCGCGCCGCCTCGTCGTAGTCGAAGTCCTCGTCGTACACGACCATGTCGACGTCGCGCAGCTCCCCGAGCTCGCGCAGCTCCAACGGGGTGAACTTGACCTGGGCCGGACCGCGGCGACCGAACACGTGCACGTCGGTGACAGCGCTCGCCTTCAGCCCCTCGTACACGTTCTCCGGGACCTCGGTCACCAGCAGGTCCTCCGCGTGCTTGGCCAGCATGCGCGACACGTCGAGCGCCACGTTGCCGTTGCCGAGCACCGCGACCGACTCCGCGTCGAGAGGCCACTCGCGCGGCACGTCGGGGTGGCCGTCGAACCAGCTCACGTAGTCGGCGGCGCCGTACGATCCGACCGCATCGATGCCCGGGATGTCGAGGGAGGTGTCGCGGATCGCGCCCGTCGCGAAGATCACCGCGTGATAGTGCCGCTTGAGGTCGTCCAGCGTGATGTCCTCGCCGAAGCGCACGTTGCCGAACAGGCGGATGTCGCCGCGGTCGAGCACATCGCGGAGGGCCGTGATGATGCCCTTGATGCGCGGGTGGTCCGGGGCGACCCCGTACCGCACCAACCCGTAGGGGGCCGGCAGCTGCTCGAACAGGTCGATCGAGACGTCGAACTTGCGCTCGGCCTTCAGCAGGATGTCCGCGGCGTAGATACCGGCGGGGCCGGCGCCGACGATGGCCAGTCGGAGCTTGGTCATGGAGGTCCTTTCGTATGCCGTCGCCGCCGTCACGCGGCGCGAAGCCGCGGGTCGCGTCAGCTCGAGCGCTCGGCGAGGGTCTCGGCGAATCGGGTCAATGCCTCGCGCACGGTGCCGCGCGGCAACGGCCGGAGGGCGTCGATCGCCTCCTGGGTCCACGCATGCGCGAGTTCGAGGGTCTTCTGCGTGACCGGGTGGTCGCGCAGCTCGTCCAGGGGGCCGTCGAGGATCGCGGGGTCGGCTCCGTCCGCGATGAGCGCGACGCCGTCGTCGATGCGGGCCGCCAGGTCTTCGGCCGTCGCATCCTTCTGCGCCTTGAGCAGCAGGTAGGGCATGGTCGGCACGCCGGCGCGCAGGTCGGTGCCCGGCACCTTGCCGGTCTCCTCCGGCTTGGCCGACAGGTCGATCACGTCGTCGAGCAGCTGGAACGCGACGCCGATCTTCTCGCCGTACACCCGCAGCGGCTCCTCGTACTCGGTCGGCGCGTTCGAGAAGATCACGCCCCCCTGCGTCGCCGCGGCGATGAGCGAACCGGTCTTGTCGGCCAGCACCTGGATGTAGAACGCGATCGGGTCGTCATCGGGCTGCGGACCGAGCGTCTCGTGCATCTGTCCGAGGACGAGGCGCTCGAACGTGTCGGCCTGGAGACGGATCGCCCGCTCGCCGAGCCGCGACATGAGCTGGCTGGCCCGGGAGAACAGGATGTCGCCGGTGAGGATGGCGATGTTGTTGCCCCAGACCGCATGGGCAGCGGGCACCCCGCGGCGGCGGTCGGCGCCGTCCATGACGTCGTCGTGATACAGCGATCCGAGGTGGGTGATCTCCAGCGCCTTCGCGACGTCGATCACCTCGGGGGTGTTGCCGTCACCCAGCTGCGCGGCGAGCAGCGTGAGCACGGGCCGGATGCGCTTGCCGCCGGCCTCGTACAGATAGCGGCTCGCAGCGTCGGCCAGCGGATCGGCCACGCGGACGTCATCGGCGAGCCCGGTCTCCACGAGCTCGAGCCCGTCCTCGATCGTGCGGGCCACCCGGCGTCCGGCGGGGCCGATGAACACGCGATCGCTGAAGCCGAGACGGCTCGCCAGTCGCGAACCCGGGGGGTGGGGGCTCGAAGTCACGCTCCCAGCCTACCCGCGTCGGATGCCGCGGTTCGCGCCGTGCTCACGCGGGCTTGCGCGCGCGGTGCAGGGCGACGATGCCGAACGAGAGGTTGCGGTACGCGACGTCCTGCCACCCGGCATCGCGGATCCACGCGGACAGCCGCTTCTGGTCCGGCCACTCGCGGATCGACTCGTTCAGATAGTCGTACGCATCGCCGTTCGTCCCGGCCACCCGGGCCACCCGCGGGAGCACCTGGGCGTTGTAGAAGCGGTATGCCCCGCGGAACAGCTTGCCCGGCGGCGTCGAGAACTCGTTGATCACCAAGCGCCCGCCGGGCTTGGTCACGCGGTAGAGCTCGCGCAGGGCCTTCTTCGGGTCGTTCACGTTGCGCAGCGCGTACGACATGGTGACCGCGTCGAACTCCCCGTCCTCGAACGGGAGGGCGGTGGCATCGGCCTGCACGAAGGACAGGTTGCGCATCGCTCCGTGCCGACGTCGGCCCTCCGCGAGCATGCCCGGCGAGAAGTCGGCCGCGACGACCTGCGCGCCGCTGCGGGCCAGGGACGCCGAGGACGACGCCGTGCCCGCCCCGAGGTCGAGGATGCGCTCCCCCGGCTTCGGCGCCACGGCCCGGGTGGTGGCGGCGCGCCACAGGGCGTCGTTGCCGAACGTCATGGCGGTGTTCGTGCGGTCGTAGCCCGCCGCGACCTGGTCGAACATGCCGCTCACGCGGGCGGGGTCCTTGCCGAGGTCGGCGCGGTTCTTGTCGTTCGAGGTCACGCGTTCAGTCTAGGCGCGAGATCGAGCGCCTCCAGCCGGTCGAGCCAGACGTCGGCGGTGGCATCGTCGAACGGCGCGACCCTCGCCCGCACCCGCCCCTCCAGGTCGAGCGCGAGCGCCTCCAGGTGGGTCATGACGTCGGCCGGATACCCGTACACGACGCTGTGCTCGGCCCACTCGTCGCGGTCGTCGACCCAGGTGCCGCGCTCCCCCTCCACGCGCACGACGTCGAGGTCCATGTCGATCCCGACGGCACGCAGCGGGTCGTCCGACCACTGCACCTCCCACCCGAGGTCGATGTAGATGCGCAGGCCGCGCGGGTGCCGCCGGTTCACGGTCAGGGCGAAGTCGCGACTCGGCGGGACCAGCGTCACATTGGGCGTCGCGGCGTGGAACTCCGCCCCCGGGCGGACGCTGTGCCAGCCGGCGGGCTGACCGACCCAGTCGCCCCAGTGATCGGCACCCAGGTAGACGCACTCGTGCCGCCAGTGCGGCGACCCGTCCCACTTGCGCCACTGGAAGACCATCTCGGTGCCGGGTGCGGGGCGCGCGTCGCTCATCCGCCCACCCTACGACGCGGGATCGCCGCCGGCGCCGCGGCCTAGGCTGGACACGTGCATCACACCCACCTGGTCGTGGAGACCCGACAGATCGACCCGGTCGAAGACCTCCTCGCCTACGCCGACCCCGCACGCCCCCTCGCCTGGCTCCGCCGTGGAGACGGGATCGTCGCGGTCGGCGAGCCGTTCGCCGAGATCCGTCCGACCGCCGAACCGGGGCAGACGCGTCTCGAAGCCCTCGCGACGTTCTGGCGGGGGCTGTCCGCCCAGGCCGACGTGACCGACCCCCTGGGGCTGCCGGGCACCGGGCTCGTGGCGTTCGGCGCCTTCACGTTCGATCCGTCGTCCACCGCCGACAGCGTGCTCACGATCCCCTCCCGCGTGCTCGGCCGCCACGGCGACCGGTTCTGGGAGACGCGGATCCGCCTGGCCGAGGACACCGCGCGACCCACAGCGCTCGAGACCCGCCCGTACGGTCCGCACTGGGCCGGTACGGTCGGCCCCGGCGCACAGAGCCCCCAGGGCTACCAGGACGCGGTCCGCGCCGCGCTCGAGCGCATCGCCGACGGGGAGCTCAGCAAGGTCGTGCTCGCGCGCGACCTGCGCGGCACCGTCCCCGCCGGGTCCGATCTGCGGCGCCTCGTGCGAGCCCTCGCGACCGGCTACCCCGACACCTGGGCGTTCGCGGTGGACGGGCTCATCGGCGCGAGCCCGGAGACCCTCGTGACCGTGCAGGACCGCACCATCACCGCGCGCGTGCTCGCCGGCACCATCGGCCGCGGTGCCGACGCCGACGCCGACACGGCCGCGTCGACGCACCTGGCCTCCAGCATCAAAGACCTCGACGAGCACCAGTACGCGGTGCAGAGCGTGCTCACGGAGCTCCGCCCGCACACCAGGGCGCTGGCCGCGAGCGAGCAGCCGTTCCTCCTGAAGCTGCCGAACCTGTTCCACCTCGCGACCGATGTGGAGGGCGAGCTCGAGGAGGGGAGATCGGCCCTCGACCTCGTGCGCGCGCTGCATCCGACCGCGGCGGTCGCCGGCACGCCCACGGCCGCGGCGGTCTCCGCCATCCGCGACCTGGAACCCTTCGACCGCGGGCGCTACGCCGGACCGGTCGGCTGGGTCGACGCGGACGGCAACGGCGAGTGGGCCATCGCGCTCCGGTGCGCGCAGTTCACGGCGACCGGAGGCGCGATCGCGGTGACCGCCTACGCCGGCGCCGGGATCGTGGCGGGATCCGATCCCGAGAGCGAACTGCTGGAGACCCGCGTGAAGTTCCGCCCCCTGGTCGACGCCCTGGCCTGACGACCACAGCCCCGGTCAGCTCGCGGCCAGCCGCCTCTTCTCCGCCTCCACGTCGAAGTCGGCGACGGGCCACTGCGGGTCGATGTCCTGCAGCGCCGCGAGCAGCAGCTCCTGCACCGCGAGCCGCGCGTACCACTTGGCGTTCGCCGACACCACGTACCACGGCGCCGCGTCGGTCGAGGTGCGGTCGAACACCGTCTGGTAGGCCTGCATGTACTGCGGCCACAGCATCCGCTCGTCCACGTCGCCCGGGTTGTACTTCCAGTGCTTGTCCGGACGCTCCAGCCGCTCCATGAGTCGCGCCTTCTGCTCCTCGGGCGAGATGTGCAGCATCACCTTGACGATGCGGACGCCGGAGGCCGCGACCCGCTCCTCGAACGCGGTGATCGCGTCGTAGCGGCGCTCGATCTCCGCGGCATCGGCGAGCTGCCGCACCCGCCCGATCAGCACGTCCTCGTAGTGCGAACGGTCGAACACCCCGATGAAGCCGGGCTCCGGGAGGCGCTTCTCGACGCGCCACAGGAAGTCGTGCCGCCGCTCCTCCTCGGTCGGGGCCTTGAACGCGGCGAGCGCGACGCCCTGCGGATCCACACCGCCGACCACGTGCCGGACGATGCCGCCCTTGCCCGCCGAGTCCATCGCCTGCAGCACCAGAAGCACCGCGTCCTGCGCCGTGCCGACCCGACTCTGCGCGAACAGACGCTCCTGCAGGTCGTTCAACCGCTCCAGCCCGGCGGCGAGGTCCTCCCTCCCGCGCGACTTGCCGTGGTCGTACCCCGGCGTGGCGTCCGGATCGACATCGGCGAGGCGGAAGCCGGGCCCCACCCGCAGGTTCTGAGTCCAGGTGTGCGCGTTCATACGCACATCCTGCCAGTCACCGCGCCAGCGGCACCTCGATGATCTGACGTCCGCCGTGCGGGGACGTGAGGGCCTGATCCAGCGCCGTCCGGGTCGTGACGCGCTGATACTCCCACCCGTACGCCAGCGCGAGATGCTCCAGGCGCACGCCATGCGGGGTGTAGAAGACCCGGTCGAGATGCGCGGACGGCGCCGACGACGCCACCTCGAGCCCGTCGAAGATCGTGCCGCCGCCGTCGTTGCCGACGATCACCTGCAGCCGCGGCTCCTGCTCTCCGGGCGGCAGCAGCAGCGCCCCGACGTCGTGCAGGAACGCGAGATCACCCAGCAGCACCCGCGTGATCCCGGGGGCGCCGGCGGCCTGACTCGCGACCGCGATACCGGTGGCGGTGGCGATCGTGCCGTCGATGCCCGCGAGCCCGCGGTTGGCGTGCACCGGGACCTTCTTGCCCGCCAGGACCTCGTCGGCCACGCGCACGAGCCGGGACGACCCGAACACGAGGCGGTCGTGCGGCCACGTGGCCCGCCACACCGCGTCGACCAGCCGCTCGCGGTCGAGCGGGCGGCGGACGGCGTCGAGCTCCGCGCGGACGGCGTCGCGCCGGGCGGCGAGGTCGGTGGACGCGAGGGCATCGGCGTCGGGCGCCTGCTCGCTCAGGTCGACGGCCTCGGCAGCCGACGCCCGCATCCACTGCCCGAGCCACTCGCGGTCGGGCTCCCCCGGGGCCACCGTGACCGCCGCGACCGCGCGCGTGCGGTGGTTGAGGTCGAGCTCCTCCCCGCCGCGGCGCACCGCCACGACCTCCACGTCGTGGCGCGACAGCAGCCGCGCGGCCTCACGGCTCAGCGTGGGATGGCCGAACACGACGACACGCTCGATGCGGCCGCCGAGGTCGTCGCGGGAGAGCAGCCGACGGTAGCCGTGCACGAGGCGACGCCCGAACCGCGCGCCGCTCACGACCTCGGCGATCAGCGGCCAGTCCGCCGTGTGGGCGAGCTCCTCCGCGGCGGCACCCGCGTCGGCGCCCGCGAGCACGACCGTGCGCGGACCGCGCGGCAGCACGACCGGCTCGGACACGGCGGCGACCGGTGCCGCGCCGTCGCGCACGTCGACCGGGGGCATCGCCCCGGACAGCGGCTCGCGCGACGGCAGGTTCAGGTGCACGGGGCCGGCGACGCCCGGGACGGCTGCGGTGTCGGCGACGCCCACGGCCGCGGCGACGGCCTCGGCCGCCAGACCCCGCCAGTCGCCGTCGCCCGGCACCGGGGCGTCGACCGTGGCGCGCACCCACGGGTCGAACAGCCCCGGCTGGACGGTGGCCTGGTTGGCGCCGACACCGCGCAGCTCCGGCGGACGGTCGGCCGTGAGCAGCAGCAACGGCACCCCCGCGTGAAACGCCTCCATCGTGGCGGGCAGGAGGTTCGCGACCGCCGTCCCGCTCGTGCACACGACCGCGGCGGGCACGCCCGTCTCGCGTGCGATGCCCAGGGCGGTGAAACCGGCGACGCGTTCATCGATGCGCACGTGCAGCCGCAGCACCCCGTCGTCGGACAGTCGCGCGGCAGCGAGTGCGAGGGCCTGCGAGCGCGACCCCGGCGACAGCACCACGTCGCGCACGCCGTTCGCCACGAGCTCGGCGAACAGGGACGCCGCGGCGTCCGTCGCGGGCGACGACGTCACGGGCGCGGATCCGCGGTGGGCGGCTCGTCGGTCTCCTCGTCCAGGCGGGCGAGCTCCTCCTCCAGACGGCGGATCCGGGCGTCCTGCTCCGCCTTGCTGATGCTGCGCAGGAACGCCGGATCGTCATCCGGGGCGAGCGTGCGCTGCACGCCCTGGTCGTTCGCGCGACGACGGCCGATCACGAACCAGAGGATGCCGCCGATGACCGGGATCAGGACGACGATGGCGATCCAGGCGGCCTTGGGCACACCCCGGTGCCGCGTCGGCGGCTGCACGGCGCAGTCGACGATGCTGAACACCCAGAACACGGCGGCGAGGAAGCCGCCGATGATGAGTAGTCTCGCCACCCTTCCAGTGTAGGCGTGTCCGCGCGGGCGGGGCCCCGGTGAGGCAAAGGCCCCGTTGCTAGACTGCGCGGGTCATGCCGCCTCTCGCGACCACCCGGAGCCCGCGAGCGCGCGCCGAGCGGATCCTGCTCGCCAGGGTCGTCACCGCCGTCGGCCTCGCGCTCCTCCTCGTCGTCGGCGCCTGGTCCACCGCGCACGGCCCCGGCGACAGCCACGCGACCCTGTGCCTCGCCGCCGGGACCTCCGCCGCGGGGGCGGAGGCCGCGGACGGCGCCCCCGTCGCCGCCGCCGTCGCCGTCGCAGCCCCGGAGGACTCGACCGGAATGGCCGCGGTCGCCTGCACCGCGGCGGCGCTGTGCTGCCTCACCCTGGTGCTGCTCCTCGGCCGCCGCATGCTCCGCGGACCCGGCACGCCGCTCGGCCGGACACCCCGCACGACCCCGCCGCTGCGCGCGACGCCCCGCCCGCGCCGGCTCGCCCCCTCCCTCGCACAACTGTCCCTCTCCCGGACCTGAGCCGTACGACGACTCCGCGCCGCGCCCGCGGCACCCCCATCCGTCGTACCCCTGTCTGGAGAACCCCGTGAGAACCCCTGTCAAGGCGACCCTGATCGCCATCGCCGTCGCCGTCGTCCTGCTGATCGTCGCCATCGTCTGGGCCATCACCCAGCGCGCCGACGAGCCCGACCCCGACGCGGGCCAGCGCCAGCCGACCGTCCGCACCGATTCGCACGTGCTCGACGAGGGCGGTCCCGACGCCGTCACGGTCGTCGAGTTCCTCGACTTCGAATGCGAGGCGTGCGGCGCCTTCTACCCGATCGTCGAGGAGCTCCGCGACACGTACGACGGCGACATCCGCTACGTCGCGCGCTACTTCCCGCTCCCCGGCCACGTCAACTCGACACAGGCCGCCCTCGCCGCCGAGGCCGCCGCGCAGCAGGGCCGCTTCGAGGACATGTACCACCACCTGTTCGCGACGCAGGCGAACTGGGGCGAGCAGCCCGAGGAGACCCCGGAGGTGTTCCGCGCGTTCGCCCAGGAGCTGGGCCTCGATCTCGCGGCGTACGACGAGGCCGTCGCCGACCCCGCCACGCTCGCGCGGGTGGAGCAGGACAAGCGTGACGGCGAGCGACTCGGCGTCACGAGCACCCCCACGTTCTTCGTCGACGGCGAGATGCTCGAGCTGACGGCCTGGGGCGATCTGGAGGACGCGATCGCGAACGCCGTCGCGGACTGACCCGGCGGCAGCGGAATACCCCGGCCGGGTCCCGCCGGCCGGGGGGACCCGTCGCTACGCTGAGCGCATGTCCGAGGATGCCTCCGCTCCCGCGCGCCCCCTGATCACCGTCGCCCGGCGCATCCCAGCGACCCTCACGATGGTGGGCCTGATCCTGGTCGTCGGCGTCGTCTCACAGGGACTGTGGCGGCCGTTCGAGGATTCGGAGCTGTTCCCCTCGGTCGCGTACGGCCTGCCCAACCTGTCGGACGGCAAATGGTGGACGCCGGTCACCGGCACGTTCTTCGTCAACCAGCCGTGGGTGTACCTGTTCACGATCGCCGGCTTCTGGGGCATGGGGTACCTGGAGTTCCGTCGCGGAAGCCGCGTCGCGATCGCCTACTACGTGGTGGGACAGCTCTTCGCGATCTTCGCCACCGCGCTGCTGCTCCTGCTGCTGTCGCAGTTCGAATGGGCGTGGGCGGCGGAGCAGGCGCGCGCGCTCGACGTGGGCGCGTCCGGGGGCACGATGGCCTGCATCGCTGCAGCCGTCGGCCTGTTCCGTCCCCCGTGGCGGGTACGCGGCTGGCTCATCCTCCTCGGGTTCGTCTTCATCGCGATGATGTTCTGGGGCAAGGTCGCCGACCTCGAGCATCTGCTGGCGGTGCTGCTGATCCTCGCGGTGGACCGCAGCCTGCGCGTGCGGCACACGACGGTCCGC
This sequence comes from Microbacterium sp. NPDC055599, assembly GCF_053618975.1. Taxonomy (NCBI): domain Bacteria; kingdom Bacillati; phylum Actinomycetota; class Actinomycetes; order Micrococcales; family Microbacteriaceae; genus Microbacterium; species Microbacterium sp. NPDC055599. Next base: position 255,852 of record NZ_JBSHIM010000002.1, read on the forward strand.
GAGCAGCGCCTCATCGCGGTCATGGCCGTGCTGCTCCTGCTGGCGACCGAGGTCATCACCGTCCTGGTCCCGACCGACGGCCCCTTCGGCCCCACCGCACCCGTCTCCGGCGGATTCCTGGACACCGCGCTCGACGCGGCCGTCATCCTGCTCATCGCGAACGGGCTGCGTCGCGGTCGGCGATGGGCGTGGGTGCTCGCGATCATCCTCGCCAGCCTCAACGTGCTCTCCGGCGCGCTCATCCTGGCGCTGATCATCCTGACCAGCGAGGCACAGCTCGAACTACAGATCGACGGCGAGACCGAGCTCGCCCTCGCCAGCGGCGTGCTCTGGCTGCTGATCCTCGTCTACCTGATCGTGGTGCGGCGGGCGTTCCGAGCCCGACGGCGGTCGAAGCTCGGCGCGCAGCCGGCACCCACGCTCGCCGATCTGGAGAAGGAGCTGAAGACCCACGGCGGCGGCACCCTGTCGTGGATGACCACCTGGGAGGGCAACGCGTTCGCGCGCGTGGACGGCGGCATCGTCGCGTATCAGCGGCGCAACAGCGTGGCACTGGCACTGGCGGATCCGATCGGGCCGCGCGAACGCCGCACCGATGCGGTGCGGGACTTCATCCGCGCGGCGGAGGGCGCCGGGCTCATCCCCTGCTTCTTCAGCGCCGACGATGCCACGCGGGCCGCGGTGCCGGAGACCTGGCGGAGCCTGGTCGTGGCGGACGACACGATCGTCGACCTGCCGGGCCTGGAGTTCACCGGAAAGCGCTGGAACTCCGTGCGCACCTCCCTCAACAAGGCAGGACGCGAGGACATGACGTTCCGGATGACGCATCTGAAGGAGGAACCCTGGGGGGTGCAGCAGCAGCTGCGGGCGATCTCCGAGGCCTGGGTCGGCGACAAGGACCTCCCCGAGATGCGCTTCACACTCGGCACCCTCGAGGAGGCGGAGGATCCGGAGGTACGGCTCGCCCTCGCCATCGCCCCCAACGGCGACGTCGACGGCTTCCTCTCCTGGCTGCCCATCTACGGCGAGGGCGGCGTCGTGCGGGGGTGGACGCTCGACCTGATGCGCCGCAGGGAGGGCGGATTCGGCCCCGTCATGGAGTACCTCATCGGGTCGTCCGCGAAGCAGTTCTCCGACGAGGGCGCGCAGATCATGTCGCTCTCCGGGGCTCCGCTCGCGCACGACTACCCGCCGGACGCGGGCATGATCGCGGCGCTCAGCGACCGGCTCGCGGAGGCTCTCGAACCCGTGTACGGGTTCGGTTCGCTGCACCGGTTCAAGCAGAAGTTCCACCCGCGCTACGAGACCATGTACCTGCTGTTCCGCGACGAGAGCGACCTCACCCGGATCGGCGGCGCGCTGACGCGGGCGTTCCTGCCGGATGCCACGCTGCGGCAGTTCGCCGGTGCCGGGCTGGAACTCGTCCGCGGAGGCGGGAAGGACTGAGCCGCGGGGCGCACCGGATCACCGGGGCACCCCGCGGAGCTGTCACTCGGCGGCCACGAGCTCCGCGGGCGCCGGGCCGGAGGGTGCGGGGCGCGGGCGCTTCGCGGTGTTCGCGATGTGGGCGCGTGCCACGACGATCCCCGCGACGGCCATCAGCGCGACCCCGAGCCAGTAGGGGGCGGCGTGGCTCACGGCGGTGTAGAGGGCCGCGGCGATCAGCGGCGCGACCGTGCCCATCGCGGCGTTGAGCGACTGGGTGGCGCCACCGAGCCAGCCCTGCTCGTCGTCGCCGACGGCGTTGGACATCGCGCCGTCCATGGCGGCCTGCGCGGCTCCCTGTCCGGCGGCGAGCAGCAGCGCCCCGACGATGAACAGCCACGGCTGGGCGATCAGCGTCGCGACGACCGCGAGACCGGCCAGGCCGATCGCCTGGGCGACGATGCCGCTGAGGATCACGCCGCGCTCCCCCATCCGCGGAAGCAGGATGGCCAGCAGCACGCCCTGGATGAGGATGTCGACGATCCCCACGCCCGCCGTGAGGAGCCCGATCTGCGTCGGCCCCCACTGGATGGAGTCGAGCGCGAGGATGCTGAAGTTGTTGACGAAGAAGCCGAACGGCAGCGCGAGCAGGCCGAACGCGATCATCAGGCCGCGCAGCTCCCGGCGTCCGAAGGCCTCGCGGAACACCGCGAACGGCTGCACGGCGCGCAGCGTGATCCGCGGGATGCGGTTCTCGGGCTTCAGGCTCTCCGGCAGCAGGGAGATGCTGAGGATCGCGATCACCAGGGCGACGGCGGCGGTGAGGAACACGGGCAGGCGCAGGTCGATCGCCGCGAGGAGCCCGCCGACGGCCGGGCCGATCATGGTGCCGATGCCGGTCAGCGCTCCGAGCAGGCCGAAGCGCTGTGCACGCTTCTCCGGCGGGGTGATGTCGGCGAGGTAGGCGAACAGCGCGGGCAGGTCGCCCGCCGTCAGCCCCTGGATGACACGGGCGAGCACGAGCACCCAGAGCGCTCCGCCGATGCCGAACAGGGCCATGGAGAACGCGGCGCCGAAGGCGGCGGCGATGATGACGGGCCGTCGGCCGAACCGGTCGGAGAGCCGGCCGAGGAAGGGCGCGACGAGGAAGGCGCACAGGCCGTTGACCGCTTCCAGCACGCCGACCCAGAGGGCCAGGTCGCGCTCGTGCGAGACGTACTGCAGCACGACGAACGGCAGCACGGGGAGCACCACCGTCATGCCGATGACGGTGAGCATCGTCAGCACGATGAGCATGATCCAGGCGCGGGTGGCACCACGGACCGAGGAGATGGGTGAAGTCATATCGAAAGTGTAGCGATACCAGTTTTGGCGTCAAGCCACTTTTATACCGAGCGCGGTAGCCTGGCTCTCATGACCACCCCCGCGCCCCTCGGCCGCCGCGAGCGCAAGAAGGCCGCGACCCGCAAGAACATCTCCGACGTCGCGACGAGGATGTTCCTCGAGCGCGGCTTCGACAACGTCAGCATCCGCGAGGTCGCCGACGCCGCCGACGTCTCCCCGACCACCGTCTTCGCCCACTTCCCCCAGAAGGAGGCGCTCGTCTTCGACGAGGACGACGAGCAGCGCGACCGCCTCGTCGCCGCCGTGCGCGACCGCAGGACCGGCGTCACCATCAACCGCGCGATCCATGACTTCTACGCCGCCGAGATCGGCGCCAACCTCGACGAGCACGGAGACGACGTCGCCCGCACCTTCCTGCGCTTCCTCAACGAGACGCCGGCCCTGCGCGACTACGCGGCGAAGATGTGGCTGCGGCACGAAGACGCCCTCGCCGACGCGATCGCCGAGGAGCTCGGGCTCACCGCCCCCACGGCGGAGATCCGCGTGTACTCCCGGTTCATCCTGCAGATGCAGATCCTCGTGACCGAGAGCGACGACCAGCGCGACATCCTCGAGGCCGGATTCACCGTGCTGGAGGAGGGCTGGGGCCCCGTCGAGAAGCGGCTCACCCGCGACTCCGGCTGAGCGGCTCCCTCACTCCTCGCGCGGACGACGCCGCAGGCTCTTGACGTCGGTGCGGCGGTGCTTGGCCGTGAGCCGACGCTCCCTCGATCCGCGGCTCGGCTTCGTCGCGCGGCGCGGCGGGGCGGGCGGACGCAGGGCCTCCGCGACCAGGGCGGCCAGGCGTTCGCGTGCGGCCTCCCGGTTGCGCAGCTGCGCCCGATGCTCGGACGCCGCGATCGTCAGCACCCCGCCGACGAGCCGTCCCCGCAGACGCTCCAGGATCCGCTCGCGCTGCACCGGCGACAGGACCGCGGAACCCGCGGCGTCCCACACCAGCTCCACGCGCGAGTCCGCCGTGTTCACCCCCTGTCCCCCGGGGCCGGAGGAGCGCGAGAAGCGCCACGACAGCTCGGCGTCGGGGATCGTGAGACCGGCCGTGACGCGGAGTCCGGGTCGAGGGGCGGTGGGCATCCGTCCATCATGCGCCATGTCGTGGACGCGGACGCGAACGCCTCAGGGAGTGGACGCGACGGCGGGAGTCGAACCCGCAACGCCTCCGGATATGAGCCGGGGCCCGGGACCGCCCGGATCGCCGCGATGGCACTGACGTTACCTGGCCGTGATGTTCCCCGCCAGGGTCGTTCCCTGGGATGACCCTATGAGTCCGCGGATGACGCGGGCGTGGGAGCGTCCAGCGCCCGCAGCAGTCGCTCGACCGCCTCGCGCAGCTCCGCACGGTGCGGCTCGGGGAAGCTCGTGGTGTACTCGACGCCCGCGGGGATCCAGAGCAGTCCGTACATCGCCTCCCGCCAGTCCGCGCCGCCGAAGGGCCAGCGCGTGCGGTCGGGTCCCTCCGCCGTGGCGCCCTGTCCCCACGGCCCGAACCGCTCCTGCATCTCCGCCAGCGGCAGCTCCATCACCGCGTCGGTCTCGATCTTCTGCGGCGACCACGACGCCGCGATCAGCACCCGCTCCTCGATCTCCTGCGCACTGAGCTCGCGCCGCGCGAACAGCACCCTGGTGTGCTCGACGGACGTGATGCGGTCGACGCGGAACGTGCGCCAGTCCTCGCGGTCGAGGTCCCAGCACAGGAGGAACCACTTGCGTCCGGCCGGGGCGAGGGCATGCGGCTCCACGCGCCGCACGCTCTCCTCCCCCTGCCCGTCGACGTAGCGCAGCCGCAGCCGCTCGTGGTCGCGCGTGGCGAGCGCGATCTCGCCGATGACCACGGGCGACACCACCGGTCCCGCGCCGATCCGCGGGGGCTGCACCGCCGCGGCGAGCGCGTTCACCCGCTGCCGCAGCGCCGAGGGCAGCACCTGCTCCAGCTTCGCCAGCGCGGTCAGCGTCACCTCCGCGCCACCGACGAGCTGCTGCGTGGCGGCGACCCGCAGGCCGATCGCCATCGTGACCGCCTCGTCGTCGGTCAGCAGCAGCGGCGGCACGGCGCTCCCCGCCTCCAGCCGGTAGCCGCCGGCCGATCCCGGCGTGGACTCGACGCGATAGCCCAGCTCGCGCAGGCGGTCGACGTCGCGGCGGACGGTGCGCTCGGTGACGCCCAGTCGCGAGGCGAGCTCCGTGCCCGGCCAGTGCCGGTGCGTCTGCAGCAGGTTGAGCAGGGCGAGGGCGCGGGCGGTGGTGTCGGACATGAGCTCAGATTGGCAGACGATGCGGACAGGATGTGTCCGCGTTGCTTTCTACGCTCTCTCCCATGAACGAAACCCTCATCGAGACCGAAGGCCTGACCAAGACCTTCACCGTCAAGAAGGCGCCGGTGCACGCGGTCACCGACGTCTCCTTCAGCGCCGTGCGGGGTGAGCTCGTCGCATTCCTCGGCCCGAACGGCGCCGGCAAGTCGACGACCCTCCGCATGCTCACCACCCTGATCCCGCCGTCGGCCGGCAGCGCGCGCGTGGTCGGGCACGACATCCGCACCGACGCCGCGGGCGTCCGCGCGCGCATCGGCTACGTCGGTCAGCTCACCAGCGGCAGCTTCTCCCAGCGCGTGCGCGACGAACTGCTCAGCCAGGGCGCCTTCTACGGCCTGACGAAGCGCGACAGCGTGCGGAGGGCGGACGAGCTCATCGACTCGCTCGACCTGTCGTCGTTCGCGGGCCGCACCGTGCAGCAGCTCAGCGGCGGGCAGAAGCGCCGGCTCGACATCGCCCTCGGGCTCATGCACGCACCACCCCTGCTGTTCCTCGACGAGCCCTCCACGGGGCTCGACCCGCAGAGCCGCGCGAACCTGTGGGAGCACATCCTCGACCTGCGCGCACAGCACGGCACCACGGTCTTCCTCACCACGCACTACCTGGAGGAGGCCGACCGCTACGCCGAGCGGGTCATGGTGATGGACAAGGGCCGCATCATCGCGGACGACGACGCGGCCTCGCTCAAGGCCACCCTCGCGGGCGACGTGCTCACGTTCGGGTTCGCCGACGCCGCGGAGGCCGAGCGGGCGCGCACCGTGGTCGCCCGACGGAGCCCGGCCGAGGTCGTGCGGGACGACGCCTGCCTCTCCCTCGCGGTGCCCGACGGCGACCGGCTGCTGCCCGTTGTCGTGCGGGAGCTCGACGCCGCGGGCATCGTCGTGCAGCGCGCGACCGGAGTGCCGCCCACACTCGACGACGTGTTCCTCGCCCTCACCGGGCGCACCCTGCGCGATGCGGGCGAGGGTGCAGGATCCCCCGAGTCCACGGACGAGCCCACGCCCGCCTCCACCCCGACCACGACAGGAGTCCTCTCATGACCACCACCGACACGCTCGTGCGCCCGAACCTCGCACGCGACACCCGCCACGTGCTGACGCGGGAGCTCAAGCCCGTGGTGCGGGACCCGTTCACCCTGATCTTCAGCCTGCTGCAGCCCCTGGTGTTCCTCGGGCTGTTCGCCCCGCTGCTGATCGGCCAGTCCGGACAGCCCGCGGGCGAGACCCTGTCGTGGTTCGTGCCGGGCGTGCTGGTGATGATCGTGCTGTTCGGCACCGGCGCCACCGGGTCGAACCTCCAGTACGAGATGATGACCGGCTCGCACGAGCGCACCCTCGTCGCCCCGCTCGCCCGGTCGTCCCTCCTCGTCGGCCGCGCATTGAAGGAGATCGCGCCGATCGTGGTGCAGGCCCTCGTGATCGTCCTGATCGCATGGCCGTTCGGGTTCGCGGTCGACGTGCCGGGCCTGCTGATCGGCCTCGCGCTGCTCGCCGTGTTCGGGGTGGGCCTCGGCTCGCTCTCGTACTCGCTCGCGCTCGCGACCAAAGACCGGGAGTGGCTGTTCTGGGGCGTGCAGCAGTCGCTCATCTTCCCGCTGCTGATCCTGTCGGGGATGCTGCTGCCGCTCGACGCCGCGCCGGACTGGATGCGCGCGGTCGCGACGGTCAACCCGGTGAACTGGGTCGTGCAGGCGGAGCGGGCGCTGTTCGCCGGGGACCTGGGCGACCTCACCGTGCTGTGGGGGTGGATCGCCGCACTCGCGGTGGCCACGGTCGGCCTCGTGGTGGGCGTGCGCGCCATCCGCCGCAGCAACTGACCCGCGCTCGACGCCCGCGACGGCGGCCTCGATTCTGCGGGGCCACCGCCGCGGGCATCGGGTCGCTAGCGCCGCCACCCGCCGCCGTCAAGCGCATCGACCGTGCTCCGTCGGCCCTCGTATCGTCGCCCGCACGACCACGAGCAGCAGGAGGGCCGCATGTCCGAATCGCAGCACAACGACAAGACGCCGACCACGGGCCTGGAGTCCGGGGAGCCGCAGGCGCGCCTGGAAGCCGAGGCCCGACGCGCGATCGTGACCGGCGCGGACTCGGGCATCGGCCGCGCGACCGCGGTCGCCCTCGCCGCGGCCGGCATCGACGTGGGCATCACCTGGCACAGCGACGAGGCCGGCGCCCAGGAGACCGCGGAGGAGGTGCGCAGCCACGGCGCTCGGGCCGTGGTCGCCCGCCTCGACGTGGCGGACATCCCCGCGTGCGGCGACGCGGTCGACGGCCTGATCGCCGAGCTCGGCGGGGTGGACGTGTTCGTCAACAACGCCGGAGCGGGACTGCAGACCCCGTTCCTCGACGTGACCCTCGACGAGTGGAACCGCGTGGTCGACACCGACCTCACCGGCGCGTTCGTGTGCCTGCAACGGGCGGCGCGGGCCATGGTCGCGGCCGGACGCGGTGGCCGGCTGATCGCGGTCACCAGCGTGCACGAGCATCAGCCGATGGTCGGGGCGAGCGCGTACGACGCCGCGAAGCACGGGCTCGGCGGCCTCATGAAGAACCTGGCGCTCGAACTCGGTGCGCACGGCATCAGCGCGGTGAGCGTGGCCCCCGGCGAGATCGCCACACCCATGACCGGGCAGACCGACACCGACCCGCACACGGAGGACCGCCCCGGCATCCCGCTCGGACGACCAGGGGACGCGCGCGAGGTGGCCGCGCTGATCGCCTTCCTGGCCTCGCCCGAAGCCGCCTACATCTCCGGGGCCTCGGTCGTGATCGACGGCGGCATGCTGCACATGGGCCCGCAGGCCGGCGCCGCGGTCGAGAGCCACGACTGGCGCCGCCTCTGACGCACCACGACCCGGATGGACGAGGCGGGGCTCAGCGACGCAGCGAGTCGGCGAACGGGTTCGGCTCGAGCGTGTAGTCCGTGGACGGGTCCGCCCACGTGGAGGCGCCCTCCGGACTGCGGCGAGCGCGGACGCCGGACAGCAGCCGCACCGCCGGGGCTCCGACCGCGAGCGCGAGCCGTCCGGAGATGCTGCGGTCCTCCCGTCCGAGCACACTCGCCCGGTGCCAGGCCTCGTGCAGCGCACCCCCGCGCGCGGCGGGCACCCGGCGCGGAGGCAGCGCGCCCGCTCGGCGCAGCGCGACCAGCTCCTGCACCCGGTCCCACCAGTCCGACTCGGCGGCGGGGTGGAAATAGTTGTCGCGCAGCCAGGCCGGGTGCGGGCGCCGGAAGCGGCCGGCGACGACCTCGCCCGCCCCGCCCAGCAGCCCGCTGCCGACGAAGACCGTGTTGAGCAGGCTCTTGCTCACCCCGAAGCGGTCGAGCGCGATGACCGGCACCCCGTGCGCCAGCGCCTCCACGGCGGCGGTCGAGCTCACGGTGACCAGCCCGGCCGCCGTCTCCAGCGCCGTGTCCATCGGAGCGTGCGAGAACACGAGGTTCCGCGGCCGCGCGGCCCCGAAGAGCCCGGTGTAGGGCTCGCGGTCGAGGTGGGTCTCCGCCTCGCCCTGTCGCGCACGCAGCTTCACCACCACGCGCCGGTCGGGGTCGGCCTCGGCGGCGCGCACCAGCAGGGCCGCGATGTCGGCCCTCGCCGCGCGATCCGCGGGCACCAGCGCCTGGGCGGCGAAGACGACGTCCGTGGCACCCGGCCGCGGCTCCGCGTCGGCCACCGGCTCCGTCGGGCGGTCGGCGAGGGCGGTCCGCGGCGCCCCTCCGGCGAGGATCCGCGCCTCGGCACGCTCCGCCCGCCTCCGGCCGCCGTGCGGGCCCCGTGCGAACGGAAGGGTCGCGAGCGCCAGCGGCACCGGCACCCCGATCCGCTCCCCCAGCTCGGCGAACGCCCTGACCTCGCGGTGGGAGTGCACGATCAGCAGGTCGGTGTGACGCCGGTACTCCAGGGCTCCGCGCTGCGCCGGGATCGCCATACCGGGCAGCCCCGACACGACGACGGGCCGGTGCGCGAGCGAGTCGATCACGCGTCCGAGCAGCCGCACGAACGGCCCGCGACCGGCGAGCAGCACCGCGTCGGGCCGCTGCCGGTCCAGCCACGCCGCCACCTGCGCGAGGTCGAGCCGGGTGACATCGGTCGCCGCGACCCCGGTGCCCTCCCGCGCCGCGCGCTCCTGCTCCGCGCTCACCGTGAGGGGCGTGCGCACCAGCAGCAGCTGCGGGCGCAGACCGGGCACCGCGCCGAGCAGCGAGGCCGACCACTTCACGAACGAGTCGGCATCGGCGACCGCGACCACGCGCAGCCCGGAGGCGTCGGTCATGCCGGCACGCGACGCAGCTTGGCCATGGGGGCGCGCTCGCTGTCGAACACGCGCTTCACGCCGTCGCCCACCGCCCGCTCGATCACCCGGATGTCGCGCACCAGGTGCTCGAGTCCGGTCGGCTCCAGCGACGCGGCGTGGTCGGAGCCCCACATCGTCCGGTCGAGCGTGATGTGCCGTTCGACCGCGACGGCGCCCATCGCGACCGCGGCGAGCGAGATCTGCAGGCCGCGCTCGTGGCCCGAGTATCCGACGGGGATGCCGGGGTAGCGGTCGCGGAGGGTCGCGATGACCCGCAGGTTCGCCTCCTCCGGCTCCAGCGGATACGTCGAGGTCGCGTGCATCAGCACGACCCGGTCGGTGCCGAGGGTGTCGAGGGCGCGGTCGATCTGCTCGATCGTGGACATGCCGGTGGAGAGGATCACGGGCTTGCCCGTCTCGCGCAGCGCGGTCAGCAGCTCGGTGTCGGTCAGGCTCGCGGAGGCGACCTTGTGCGCCACGACGTTCAGCTCCTCCAGGAACGCCACGCTCGGCACATCCCACGGCGACGCGAACCAGTCCAGCCCGAGCAGCGTGGCGTGGTCGCCGATCTCGACGTACTCGTCGCGGCCGAACTCGACCCGGCGCCGGTAGTCGAGATAGCTCATGACACCCCACGGCGTCTCCCGCGGTACATCGCGCATGTGCTCCGGCGTGGAGATCTCGGGGGTGCGCTTCTGGAACTTGACCGCGTCGGCCCCGGCCCGCGCCGCGACGTCGATCAGTCGCTTGGCGATGTCCACGTCGCCGTTGTGGTTGAGGCCGATCTCCGCGATGACGTAGGCCGGACGGCCGCCGCCGATCACACGCGAGCCGATGCTGACAGTCATGAATCCTCCGGTCGTCGAGCGGGTTGCCGCCGTCCTTCCTGAGTACGCGCCGCGGGTGAACGGCCCTCGACCGGAGGGTTACCGGGGGCGGTCAGCTCGACAACACGCGTTCGACGAGCTCCCTGACCGCACCGTCTCCCCCGCGGCGGTGCAGCACGACCCTGGCCTCGGCCCGCACGAGCGGGTGCGCGTCGGCGACGGCGACCGGCCACCCGACGATGCGCATCGCCGGGAGGTCGTTCACGTCGTTGCCGAGGTACGCGATGTCGGCGAGCGGCATGCCCTGCTCCTGCGCCCACCGCCGCAGCGCGTCCTCCTTGTCGTCGATGCCGTGCAGCACGGGGACGCGCAGCTTGTCGGCCCTCGCCCGCACGACCGGGTTGACCTCGGTGGAGAGGATCAGCATCGGCACGCCGGCGCGGCGCAGCAGCGCGACGCCCATGCCGTCCTCCCGGCTCACCCGTACCCGCTCCCCTCCGTCGGCGTCGACGATCGCGGTGTCGTCGGTGTGGACGCCGTCGAAGTCGGTGACCACCGCGCGCACCGGGATCCGCGCGGGAGTCTCACGCAGGGCCGCCAAGGCCCGCGCCGCCGCGAGCTGCTCCGCGTCGTCGATCTCGATCGCGCTCCACTCGGGCACCGCGATGATGCGGGTGCGGCCGAAGAAGCGGTGCCGGCTGCGGCGGAACCCGTCCGCCCGGAACACGTAGAACGCCCCGGTCTCGAGGTGATGCGGCTCACGGTCCTGGCGCCGTGGACGGTGGCTCGCGTCGTGGTTGAGCGCCTCCGCCTCCCCGTCGGGCCCCGTGCGCCACAGGAAGCCGTACGTCTCGACGGCCGCGAACGCGCTGTCGGCCGTGCCCTCCCGCACGGCCTCGACGGCGGCGGACAGCTCCACGCTCGGCACGAAGGGCGACGTGGCCTGCACGAACGCGACGACCGCGAACGACTCTCCCCGGCGCTCGAGCTCGTCGAGCGCGTGGAGGATCGCCGCCTCGGACGACGCGGTGTCGCCCGACAGCTCCGCGGGGCGCCGGACGATGCGCGCGCCCGCGGCCTCCGCGACCGCCGCGATCTCGTCGTCGTCGGTGGAGACCACGACCGCATCGATGCCCGCGGCGGCCGTTGCCGCGTGCACGGCCCTGGCCACGAGCGGCACCCCGCCCACGCGCTCCAGGTTCTTGCGCGGGATCTGCTTCGACCCGCCGCGCGCCGGGATGATCGCCACCGTCCGCGGCGCTCCCTCGTCTGTCTGCTGCATGCTCGTCATCCTCCCCGGATCTCCCGCCACGCGCGACCGGCGCGACGCCGTGCCCCGATCGCCGTCAGCCGCCACTCCTCGATCCGCCCGATGCCGCCCGCGGGGTGCCGCAGGCGCTGTCGCAGGGTCGCGGGCGCGGCGCCGGGCAACCGCAGCTGCGTGAGGCGTTCCGCCGAGAAGTACCGGCGGCGCTCGTCATCGTCGAGGTCGCGCAGGAACTCCTCCGCGCGCTCCCGCAGGTGCTCGGCGACGAGCGGCTGCATGGCATAGCCGACCGCATCGACGAGGCGCTGCAGCTCGGGCGGCTCCGGGCTCGGGGCGTCGGTGCGGGTGAGGGCGTCGACGATCGTGAGCGGGATGCGGTTGCTGTTCTCGAACGGAGCGAGCGTGCCGAGCAGGTCCGCGGTCCCGGCGGCACCGATGTCGCGGCCGAACACCGTGTGCACGGTCGGCAGCGCGGTGGAGAACGCCGCGACCACGGCTCGCGCATCGAGGCGTTCGGCCGCCAGCTCCGCGGGCCCCGTGCCGCGGTGCTCCTCGAACGCCATGCCGAGCGACTGCGCCCTGGCACGGACGGCATCGGTGAGCAGGGGTGGCGCCGCCGGATGGGGCTTGAACACGATGCGCTCCGGCTCCCACGCAGCCGCCCGGTCGACCAGGCTCTGCTGCAGCGCGATCTCCTGCGCCGGTGTCTGCAGTTCGAGCGCCGACAGGTACTGCCCGAGCACCAGCACGGTGGACGGTCCCGGCTCCGGGTCCGCCGGCACCGTCGGCACCTCCGGCGTCGCGGTCTCGCGCAGCGCCGCCGCGAAGGCCGCGCGCGGCACCGGCACGGTCTCGGCGGTCGGCGACGCGACGAGCGGACGCACGCCGGGCACGACGTCGGCGTAGACCACGCGGCCGATCCGTGCCGTCACGGTGTGCGGCAGCCGCACCCGCATCGGCGCATACGTCATGAGGCCGTCGCCCACGATCGTGAGACGCGCGTCGGGAAACAGTCCGAACAGCGTCCGCGCCGGAGCGACCTGCGGGCTCTGCACGCACAGCTCCAGGTCGCGGGGGTCGATGCCCCAGGCCCGGGCGATCAGCCGACCGAGCACGGGCAGTTCGCCCTCCGGGGGCTCCCACGCGCTGGGGTGCAGCGGGCCGAGGAGGTCACTCAGCGGCTCGATGCGGTCGAACCGGGCGCGCAGCCGACCCAGGGCCGGGTCGGCGTCGATGCCGACCGCGAGCTCGGGCACGCGCGACGAGGTGAACGGCACCAGCACCTGCTCAGGGCGCGCGGCGGTCGGCCCATCGAGGAGGCCGCGGTCGATCGCCGCGACGGCGGTCGCGAGACCGTAGGCGCTGTGCAGCGCGAAGACCCGCGTCACGGCGTGTGCCCCGCACGTCGGAGCGTGCGCGCGAGCACGCGGCGCCGGGGCGCGTCGAGCCGCTCGACCACCGCGGCGACCTCCGGCGCGGGGAGACCGCGGAGCAGCTCGCGGATGCGCGACCGCATCTCCGCGCGCACCGGCGGCGACATGCGCCGCGAGCGCACCAGGTGGTGAGAGCTGAGCGCGAGCGCGGTCCACACGGCCTTGGGCAGGAAGCGCTCGGCGTCGCGGTCGCGCTGCGCCAGGGCGACGACCTGGGACAGGGCCTCGGCGAAGTCGAGCTGCCGCAGGTCGGCGATCTGGGTGAGCGAGCCCGCGACGCCGCGGCGGTAGAGCAGCGCCGGGGCGTCGACGACCGCGAACGACGAGGCCTCCAGGTGCAGCCGCCAGATCCACGGCCGGTCCTCCGCGGTGAACAGTCCGGGCGGGAACCCGGCCAGGCCGCGGTCGAGGAGGCGGCGGTGGAACAGCCCGGCCCAGGCGTACGGGTAGTCGACCATGGTCGGCTCGTCGGCGGGCAGGATGGCGCTCCGCGGCGAGGCGACGGTCTCGCGCCAGGGGAACGGCGCGCGCACCAGCGTGCGGCGGGTGCCGGTGACGGTCACGTGATCGGTGCGGACGAAGTCGCAGCGCAGCGCGCGCAGGCGAGAGGCCAGCACGGCCAGCCGCCGCGGCTGCAACCAGTCGTCGCCGTCGAGGAAGCAGAACGCCTCGCCCTCGACGAGCGCGAGACCCTGGTTGCGGGCGCTCGCCAGGCCGCGCGGCGTCGGGTTGTGCACCACCCTGGCGCGCGGGAACCGGTCGGCGTAGTGCTGCATGAGCGCGCGCGTGTCGTCGCGGGAGCCGTCGTCGATCGCCACGAGCTGCAGATCGTGCGGGTCGTCGAACTGCCGGGTGAGGGTCTCGAGGGTCGTCCCGATGTAGGGTCCGGCGTCCTTCGCGGGAAGGATGACGGTGACGAGGGGCGTGCGCACGGAACTCCCGGGGTGGGCGGTGTGCGGAGATCGTCGCAGTCGCGCGTGTCCGGTCGGCGACGTCACGGTGAACGGCGGGTGACGCGAGGCGCGGCAGGCACAACGCTGAGGTGTGGTCCGCACCCGAACGAACCACACCCCCAGTGCGTTGCACTGCCGGGTGCGAGCACCCGGGAAACCGACACCGTGCGGTGCCGGCCCACCCCGCGGTTTACTGGCCCCCACCAGCGGGCCGAGGGGTGTGCGTCGAGAGCGACTCCATGAAGATCAACACTCAACACGTAACATGATACATACCTCTCCACGAGATGCCGAATCGATGCGGGGAGCCGCGTCGATTGGCGCGGTCACCCGGCATCCGCGACCATGGAGCCCATGCTCTGGCCGTTCGGAACGATCTGGCGACCGGTGCGACGGCGCCGCCGGAGCACCGGGATCGACCTGCGCTGGCTGTCCGCGCGCACGTGGACCGAGCGCTGGTATCCCCAGGGCATCGACGTGGGCCGGCTGCGCGGACGACGCACGCTCGCGGTGAGCTGGTTCCGCCAGGACAGGGCGGGCCGCCACCTCGCTTCCCGGGTCACGATGATCGACCTCGACCGGTCGCGTCACCTCGACGTGGTGCTCGCCGTCCCCGGGGAGGACGGCCGCCTGGAGCCCGCCCCAATCCACGCCGGCGGCCTCGCGTGGTTCGACGACCGCTTGTTCGCGGCGGCCACGGGCCAGGGGATCTGGGAGTTCGACCTGGCGCGGCTCCGCCGGGTGCGCGGCTCCGACGCCCACCGCCTGGCCGGGAGCCGCCGCCGCGGAGGTCGCAGCACCGTGCTCGTCGCCGTGCGCACGGCTCAGCACCCGGTCGACCTCCGCTGCTCGTTCCTCGGGCGGGTGTTCACGGCCGACGGCACTCCCCTGCTCCGTGTGCTCATCGGCGAGTACCGCGGGAACGACCGCGGCGTGGTCGGCGAGTTCGACATCCCGAGCGCCGCGCAGCCCCGCTTCGTGGAGCGCGACCGGGTCGCGCCCGGCCTCCGGCACCTGCAGGGCGCCGTGCGCTGGGGCGAGACGCGCTTCGTGTCGCAGTCCGATCTGCTGCACCCCGGAGCCCTGTGGACCGATCGCGACGGTTCCTGGCGGCGACACCCCGTCCCACTGCCCGCCGGGTGCGAAGACCTCGCCCTCGACCCCGAGGCGGGGGTGCTCTGGACGCTCGGCGAGCACCCGTGGCGACGCGTCGTCCGCGGCATCCCCTTCTCCGCGCTCGACCTCCCCGGGTGAGCGGCGGCGGCTGGCACATCGGCGGGCGAACGTAGACTGAGGGAGTGAAGAAGCCCGCCCCCCTCCTCGTCTACACCGTGCTGCGCCTGCTGGCATTCCTCGTCCCGCTGGCGATCCTGTGGTTCTTCTTCCCGATCTTCCGCGAGTTCTGGTGGCTCGCCGCCATCTTCGCCGCCCTCATCGGGGCGAGCATCTCGATGCTGTTCCTGCGCACGCCGCTGTCCGACGCCTCGGCGCGTCTGCACGAGCGGCGCGAGGGCCGCGTGTCGGGTCAGCAGGCCGATGCCGATGCGGAGGACGAGGCGATCGACGCCGCCCCCGACGAGACGCGCCGCGACTGAGCGCTCCCGCGGTCAGCCGACGGACGCGGAGATCGCGACGGACGCCCGGATCACGACGGACGCCGAGATCAGCCGACGAACGCCGAGATCAGCCGACGGACGCCGAGATCAGCCGACGAACGCCCAGAACAGCGCGCCCGCGTAGAGCAGCGACGTGAGCGAGGTCAGGGCCAGCGCCGTCACCAGCTCCCGCGGCTGACGGTACGTCCAGACGATCAGCACAGCGGGCAGCCCCGCCAGCAGCGCGAGCAGCGCGATCCACGCGATCGGGAACAGCAGCGCCAGGAACACCGCGATCCCGAACGGCGCGAGGACGAACAGGGTGAACAGCACCTGGGTCGCACGCCGCCCGATCAGCACCGTGAGCGTGCGCTTGCCGACGGCGCGGTCCTGCTCGATGTCGCGGAGGTTGTTCGCCAGCAGCACCGCGCACGCGAACAGGCCGGCCGCGATCGCCCCGAGCCACGCCTGCTGCGGGAGCGCGAAGATCTGCACCCACGTGGTGCCGAGCGTCGCCACGAGCCCGAAGAACACGAAGACGAACACCTCGCCCAGGCCGTAGTAGCCGTAGGGTCGCTTGCCGCCCGTGTAGAACCACGCCGCGACGATGCACGCGGCGCCGATGGCCAGCATCCACCACTGCTCCGTGCGCACCACGATCGCGAGGCCGACCGCCGCGGCGAGCGCGAAGAACACGAGCCCGATGATCAGCACGGTGCGCGGCTTCACCCGCCCGGAGGCCGTCAGCCGCGCCGGACCGACACGGTGGGCGTCGGTGCCGCGGACCCCGTCGCTGTAGTCGTTCGTGAAGTTCACGCCGATCTGCAGCAGCACCGCGACCGCGAGGCACGCGAGGGCGATGACCCAGTGGAACTCGGGCCCCGTGCTGCGCGCGGCGCCCGTGCCGATCACGACCGGCGCGACCGCCAGCGGCAGGGTGCGCAGTCGCGCGGCACCGATCCAGTCGGAGACGGTGACCGGACCGGCCTCGACCGCGGGCCGCTTGGCCGGGTTTCCGCTGGTGTGCGGTCGGGTTCGGGTGCCGCTCTTCTTCTTGCGCCGGGAGGATGCTGCCACGCTCGAAATCCTAGTCCGCGCGGCGCGGGGACCCTCAGCGGTGCGGGTTGCTGTCCTTGCCGTCGAGCCACAGGGTGTCGGACGCATCGCTGTGGGAGCCTCCCGTGCCGACGTGCTTGTCGCTGATCTTCGGTCCCTTGAGGATGACGTGGGTCATGGCCTGCGCGTGACCGTGGCCGAGGCCGTACTCCTGCTTGAGCCACGTGAGCACGACCGTGGACTTCGTGCCCTCGTCGAAGCCCTGGGCGCGGGCGAGCTCGATGAACTGGCGGGGCGTGAGCCCGGTCTGGGTCTCGACCTTGTCGAGGTAGGCCTGGAAGGACATGGGTTCTCCTGATCAGTCGTTGTCGAGGAAGGTCTGGACGATGGTGGCGGAGGCGTGGATGCACAGGATGCGCAGCAGCCCGTCCCCCGCGTTCGTGAAGCCGTGCGGCGTGAAGGCGGCGACCGTGGCGGTGTCGCCCGGTCCGGCGAGGAGGATCCGGTCGCCGACGCGGAGGCGGACGGTCCCCTCCAGCACCACCCAGGTCTCCGAGTACGGGTGCCAGTGCAGCCCTGGACCCTCGCCCGGCTGATTCTCGACGAAGAAATAGGAGACGTCGGCGCCGTGCTCGGCCCCGACGAACCGGCGGCTGCGGCCGGTGCCGATGCGGAGGACGGCGTCGCGGACGAGCGACGAGGGAGCGGGTGCGGTGGTCATGTGCCCAGTCTCGACAGCGCACCCGCGGGCCCCTAGTGTTTCGATGTGGATCGAAACTCAACGCCCATCGAGGGGCGGGAGCATCCTGACCACCGGGTCGAGTTCCACCTGAGTCCCGGTGACATGGAGGCGGTGCGCTTCGGTGTCTCCCCCGGCCACGAACTGGCCCACGCCGTCCGCGCCCTCCTCCGCCCGGCGGCGCATCCGCTCCAGTGGGGGTGGCTGCGCGTCGTGCGCGAACGGCTGCCGCGCGACGGCTTCGCGCTGCTCGCCGCGGTGATCGGCGACGACGGCTACCTGCCCGACTTCCTCACCACGACCCCGCGGTGGGACCTCACCCCGGAGGCGGAGCTCGCGGCGCTCCGCACGACCGCGCTGGAGCCCATGCGCGTGGACCTCGGGAAGATGGTGCAGCGCTCCGCCGGCCGTCGACGCGAGGCGCTGCGGGACATGCGGGACGATCCGGCGCGGGCCAGGGCGCGGATCGCCGACGCCTGGTCGGAGCTGTGGGAGGTGGCGCTGCACCCGGTCTGGCCGCAGCTCGAACGACTCCTGCGCGCAGACATCGCGGTGCGGGCGCGCGCGATCGCCACGTCGGGCATCGCGGGGATGGCGAGCGACCTGCATCGGCAGGTGTCGTGGGGCGACGGCGCCGTGCGGGTGTCGCTGCGGCGGCACAGCGAGCGCGTCGACTGCCGCGGCAGCGGACTGGTGCTCGTGCCCTCCGTGATGTCGTCGTGGGGATGCATGGTGCTCACCGAGCCGCCCGCGCAGCCGACCCTCTTCTATCCGGCCCGCGGGGTCACGGCCGGGTGGGCGCGCGACACCACCGAGGTCGAGTCGGCCCTGGGCGCCCTGCTCGGCCCGGCCCGCGCCGGCATCCTGCTGCGGGCGGGCGCCGAGCGCACCACGTCTCAGGTCGCCGCGGAGGCCGGGATCGCGGTGTCGACGGCGTCGCACCACCTGACCGTGCTGCGGGAGTCGGGGCTGATCGCGAGCGAGCGCCGCGGCAGCCGCATGCTGCACCTGCGCACCCCGCTCGGCGAGGCCGTGGTCGGCGCGGCGCTCTGACGCGGGCGGGTCAGCGGGCGGTCGTTCGACGGCGCAGACCGCGGCGACGCGACGCGGATGCCGGCCGACGGTGCGCGCTGCGGCGGTGGGCTACTCCCCGGCGCCGACCGGGATGATCGGGCGGTGCTCGTAGTAGGTCTGCAGCACCACCGTCGTGCGGGTGCTCACGTTGGCGGCGAGCCGGACGTCGCGCACGAGCTGCTCCAGGTCGCGGGGGGTCGGAACGCGGACGAACAGCATGTAGCTCGCCTCTCCCGCGATGGAGTGGCAGGCCTCGATCGCGTCGAGGTGCTCGAGAAGCTCCGGCGCGTTGTCGGGCTGGGCGGGGTCGAGCGGGGTGATCTCGATGAACGCCGACAGCGGAGTGCCCACCTGCTCCGGATCGAGGATCGCTCGGTAGCCGGAGATCACCCCGCGCGTCTCCAGGCGGCGCAGGCGGGACTGCACGGCGGAGACCGAGAGGCCGACGGCCTCGGACAGCTGGGACAGCGTGGCGCGGCCGTCGCGGGAGATCGCGGCCAGGATCGCGCGGTCGACAGAATCATCCATAGCTGTAAGATTATCGTCAGGATTCCGTATTCGCCGGAATCTTTCCGTTAAACACTGCGATCGGAGGTTCCGATGTCCCTCGTTTCCGCCAACAGTTCCGCTGTCCAGGCCATCGTCGGCGAACCCGAGGTCGTCGAGGACGCGTCGACCGCGGAGCAGTCCGCCGCCTGGACCCAGCTGAAGTCGGCCGCCATCGCGCTGCGCGAGCTGCAGATCAAAGACGGCTCGATCCCCGAGGCCGCGCACCACGACGACGCCCGCGCGCTCGTCGGCGCGATCACCGCGAGCATCCAGGCCCTTGCCCCCGCCTTCCCGCACGATGCCGACTACCTCGCCGCGTCCGTCGCCGACTTCGAGCGGTGGGCGTCGGAGGACTTCGGCGTGCCGGACTTCCTCGACTCCCTCGTGGCCTTCCAGCCGCAGCAGCACCGCATCGACGGCATCCGCCACCTCGTGGTCTTCCCGATGTACACCCAGAACGGCTCCAGCGACCGCCTGGTCGAGGCGCTGATCGTCGAGACCATCTGGCCCGAGTTCATCGCCGCGCTCGAGGCCGGCGACTACGGCAACAAGTTGTTCGTCTCGCTGCGACTCGTCGACTTCACCCCGGGCTACGACACCAACTCCGCCGTGCTGTTCCCCGAGACCGTCGCCATGCGCGAGATCCCGACGTTCACGTGGGGCGCCATCTTCCAGGACCGCGAGGCCGCCCGCTACCGCCGGGTCGTCCGCGCCGCCGCCGGGATCACGAACCTGGAGCTGCCAGAGCGCGCCGCCGCGATGCTCGACGACCAGGAGATGGCCGAGAAGACGTTCGTGATGTGGGACATCATCCACGACCGCACGCACATGCGCGGCGACCTGCCGTTCGACCCGTTCATGATCAAGCAGCGGATGCCGTTCTTCCTCTATTCGCTGGAGGAGATGCGCTGCGACATGACCGCGTTCCGCGAGTCGGTCAAGATCGAGCGCGCCCTCGACGCCCGCGTGGCGGCGGGCGAGGAGCTCACCGAGACCGAGCGCGAGATGCACGAGTACGCGCACCTGGTGCAGTACGCCGTGATCTTCGACCGCATCTTCCGCTTCGCGATCACCGGCACCCGCGTCCGCAACTACGACGCGGTGGGCGGCCAGCTGCTGTTCGCGTGGCTGCACCAGCGCGGCGTGCTGCACTGGACCGACACGGCCCTGGCGTTCGACTGGGACAGCGTGCCCGACGCGGTCGTGGCGCTGGGTGATGCGATCGACGACCTGTACTGGCACTCGATCGACCGTCCGAAGGTCGCGCACTGGCTCGCCGCCTACGACCTCGTGCGCGGCACCCTCACCCCGCACCCCGCCTCGCAGTGGGCACGCGGACTCTCGGACGAGATCCTCGCCGGCGCCCCGAAGGGCTACACCGACGCGGTGATGGACGACGAGTTCCCCCTGTCGATGTTCTTCGAGACGCTCGACAAGAAGATGATGCCCGTCATCGAATCGACGGTCGGCATCCGCGGCACGGACGACTGATCCCCACCGCCACCGTTGTGACGCTGGGGCGCACAGCCTCTGCGGCCGGAGACCCGAATCCGGGTCCGGCCGCAGAGGCCTTCTCGGCAGGAGGAGAGTGATCGCATGACCGACACCACGCCGCACGGACCGCGCGGACGCACCGTGCTCCTGGCCGGGGCCACCAGCGCCGCGGGACTCGCCGTCACCCGGGCCCTGCACGACGCCGGCGCGCGGGTGGTCGCGACCGGCCGCTCGGCCGAGCGCCTCACCCCTCTCGCCGACGCGGGAGCCGAGACCCGGGTGGCCGATGCGACCTCCCTCGCGGAGATGACCGCGCTCGCGGAGCAGCTCGGACCCGTCGATGCCGTGGTGCCCCTGGTGGGCGGCTGGCGCGGCGGCGGAGGTCTCGCGGGACAGAGCGACGAGGACTTCGACGCGCTGCTCCCGGCGCTCGAGGCGGTGCGAGCCACCAGCCGGACGTTCGATGCGGCCCTGCGCGCCTCGACGGCCGGGCGGTTCGCGGTCGTGTCGTCGACGGCGGTCGCGCGCCCCCTCGCCGGTGGCGCGAACCACGCGGAGGTGGAAGCGGCGAGCGAGGCGTGGACGCGCGCAGGTGCGCACAGACATGCGAAGAACGCGCGCGACGCCGGCGAGCCGCTGCGCGCCGCCGCGGTGGTGTTCCGCGCGAAGGCGCTCGACCCCGCAGCCCTCGCGGCCCGGGTCGCCGCGCTGTGGGAAGACGACGCGGCCGAGCTCAACGACCGGATCATCGACCTGGGCTGAGCCTCTGACGTCGGGCAGGCTGCGGACGCGCGGGCTGCGGGCGGGGCTGCGTCCGTGTGGGTCAGCGGGACTCGGGAGGGATGCCGCGGACGACCGGGGGCGCATCGGGGTGATGGCCGTGCGCGCGGCCGTCGCGCGCGTCGCCCGTCTCCTGCCGCTCACCGAGAGGATCGTGTGCCGCGGGGCCGGTGCCCTCGTCCGTCGCGTCGGGCGCCTGATCCGGCGCCGTCGCGTACAGCTCGGTGAGGTGACGGTACGACCGCGTGAAGAACGCCAGCGTCGCCGCGACGACCATGATCAGTCCGGCGAACAGGCAGATGAGGGCGATGCCGCGCGCCTCGCCCTCGCCGAGCAGCCACTCCCACTGCCGCTGCCCCTCGGCGGTGTCCATGTAAGGGATCACGACGTACTCCGCGATCGGCGCGATGAGGAAGGCCGTGATCGGGGCGGCCGCGGCCTCCATCGCCGCCGCCGTGCCGAACACCCGCCCCTGGCGCGTGAACGGCACGACCTTCTGGATGACCGTCTGCTCCGCGGCCTCGACCGGAGGGACCAGCGCCATGTACACCCACATGCCCAGCACGTACAGCGGCCACCACTCGCGCAGCATGAAGATCGCGCCGAGGAGCCCCATCGCGATCACCACGAGCAGCATCGTGCGCACCGGTTTCTTGCCGAGGCCGAACTTCGCGACCAGCCCGCCGCCGATGAGGAAGCCGGTGGAGGAGAACGCGAGCGCGAAGCCCCACATCTGCGCATCGAACAGCGTGAGGCCGTACGGGTCCATGAGCGCCATGTAGACGCCGCCGATGAGGTTGTTGAACGTGGAGAACACGATGAGGGCGAACAGCCCGGGCGCCTGCCGGATGGCCTGCACACTGCCGCGGAAGTCGACCGCGCTCTTCGCCTCGGGGTCGACCTCCGGCTCGGACTCCGGGATGCGGATGAACAGCAGGTGCGCGAAGGTGAGCGCCATCGCCACGATCGCGATCCCCAGCGTCCACCCCATGCCGAGGAACCCGATCGACAGGCCGGAGAACACGCTCGTGACCAGGAACGCGATGCCCTGCACCGTGCCCACCAGGCCGTTCGCGTTGGCCCGCTTCTCCTCGGGCACCAGCAGTGTCACCGTGGTGGACAGCGCGATGTTGCGCAGCTGCTCGATCACGCCGCCGAACAGGATGATGCCAGAGAACAGCCAGAACCACGGGCCGCCCAGGTCGAGCAGCGCCGCCTCGGGCTGCCACACGTAGAGCACGCCCGCGATCAGGAACGCCACCGCCGAGATGACGCTCGACAGCAGCATGACCCGGTGCTTGCGGTGCCGGTCGACGATCGTGCCGAAGAACATCGCGAAGAACGCGACGAACAGCATGTAGGCGCCGCCGATGATCCCGGTGGCCAGCACCGACCGCGTCTCGATGTACACCCAGAACGTGAGGGCGAACCAGAGGAAGCTCGTCGTCACGTTGGCGATCAACGTGTTGACGAGGACGTTCGCGAAGGCCGTCTTCGCCGCGGTGCGCTCCATGGGTTCGAGGGTAGGGCGGGGCTCGGACATCCGGTAGGGGAACCGCGATTAGGCTTGACCGGTGAGCATCCCCCATGACCCCGCTCTGCGGGGCTTTGCCAGCGACAACTACTCCGGCATCCACCCCGAGGTCCTCGCCGCGATCGCCGCCGCGAACGGTGGCCACCAGGTGGCGTACGGCGAAGACGCCTATACCGCCCGCCTGCAGGAGGTCTTCCAGCAGCACTTCGGCGAGGGCGTCCAGGCGTTCCCGGTGTTCAACGGGACCGGCGCGAACGTCACCGGCCTGCAGTCGATGCTGCCGCGCTGGGGTGCCGTGATCGCCGCATCGACCGCGCACATCAACGTCGACGAGGGTGGCGCGCCCGAGAAGATCGGCGGCTTCAAGCTGCTCACCGTGCCCACCGACGACGGCAAGCTCACCACCGAGCTCATCGACCGCGAGGCGTGGGGCTGGGGCGACGAGCACCGCGCGCAGCCGCTGGTCGTGTCGATCACGCAGTCCACCGAGCTCGGCACCCTCTACACGGCCGACGAGATCCGCACGATCGCCGACCACGCGCACGAGCGGGGCATGAAGCTGCACCTCGACGGCGCCCGGCTCTCCAACGCGGCCGCCGCACTCGACCTCCCGCTGCGCGCCTTCACGCGCGACGTCGGCGTGGACGTGCTGACGTTCGGCGGCACGAAGAACGGCGCCATGCTCGGCGAGGCCATCGTGGTGCTGAACCCCGCCGCCGCCGACGGGCTGCCCTACGCCCGCAAGTTCAACATGCAGCTGTCGTCGAAGATGCGCTTCGTCTCGGCGCAGCTGATCGCGCTGCTCGAGGGCGACCTGTGGCTGCGCAACGCCCGGCACGCGAACGCCATGGCCGCCCGGCTCCGCTCCCGCATCGAGGCGGGGCTCGCCGACGGTTCCGTCGCCGGTGTCGAGTTCACCCAGCCCACCCAGGCCAACGGCGTCTTCGCGACGCTGCCCGAGGGCGTTGCCGACCGGCTGCGCGACGTGTTCCGCTTCTACGACTGGGACGCGGCCCGGCGCGAGGTGCGGTGGATGTGCGGCTTCGACACCGAGGAGTCCGACGTGGACGCCTTCGTCGACGCGCTCGGACGCCTCACCACCGCCTGAGCGGTCTCAGTGGTCGACCACGCGCGTGAACTCCTCGCGCGTGGTGCGCAGGTGCGCGCGCATCGCCGCATCGGCCGCGTCGGCGTCGCCCCGCCGCACGGCGTCGAGGATGCGCTCGTGGGCGTGCCAGCTGGACTCCTTCACGAAGTCGAAGCTCATCAGGTCGACGGGCTCGAACATCCGCACGCGCGCCTCTTCCACCGCGTCGCGCACGAACGTGTTGCCCGACGCCGCGGCGAGCGCGAGATGGAAGTGCGTATCGGCGATGCGGGACTCGGCCTTGGTGGCCGCCCCCGCCAGCTCGCTCTGGGCGAGGGCCATCGCCTCCAGATCCGCCGTGCTGCGTCGCGCCGCCGCGAGCGCCGCCCCACCGGACTCGACGATCTCGCGGAACTCGGTGAGCTCGCCGATCTCGGCCGAGCGCGTGCGCACCTCGTCGCGGATGAGCCGCGGATCCAGCGCCGCGTCCTGGACGATCGCCCCGCCGGACGCTCCCCGGGTGATGACGATCTGGCCGCTCCCCTCCAGGATGCGCAGCGCCTGCCGCAGCGTCTCGCGCGAGACGCCGAGCTGCTCCGCCAGACGCCGCTCCGGAGGCAGGCGGTCGCCGGGGCGGATGCGGCCGAGCGCCATCTCCCGGCGCAGGAACCCCGCCACGGCCTGATAGCCCGACACGGGGTGCAGCACGGCGCGGGAGAAGTCGTGCGGCGCGTCGTCACGCTCGCCCATGGCCACTCCTCCGGTCAGAGGGGAAGACCGGCGCGGTCCGTGCCGACGACCTGCTTCCCCGTGAAGAAGTCAAGCACATCGTCGTCGCCGTGCCCGCCCAGGCCGCTCGCGCCGAAGAAGCTCTGCGCGGAGGCCGGCGACATGTCGAGCACACTCGTGCCGTTGACCTTCACCTCGCCCGCGACCAGGCGGGTGCCCAGCGCCGCGGCCCCCTCCTGATCCGCCCCGAACACGTAGCCGGCGAGGCCGACCTGGCCGGTGTTCGCCAGGCGCACGGCCTCGTCCTCGTCGTCGTAGCCGCCCACGAGCAGCATCGGCCCGAACACCTCGTCCGCGAGCCCCGGGCCGTCGAGCACCGCCACCGTGGGGGCGAAGAACCATCCCCGTTCCGGCACCGCGGACACCCGCAGCAGCTCGGCGCCGGCGGCCGCCAGCCGCTCCCGCTGGTCGTCGAGCTCGTCCCGCCGGGCGGCGAAGGCCACCGGGCCGACCTCGGTCGCGTCGTCGAGGCTGGATCCGATGGTCCGGCGGGCGAACGCCGCGATGAGCAGACGGGCCAGCTCGTCGCGCCGGGCGCGGTCGACCAGCACTCGACGCGGAGCCTCGCACCACTGCCCCGACAGCTTCAGGACGCCGTCGGCGAGCGCCTCCGCCGCCTGCTCCAGGTCGGCGTCGGCCCGCACGATCGCGGCGTTGTTCGAGCCGAGCTCCAGCTGCAGCCGGGCGAACCGGGGCGCGGCCGCGGCGGCGATGGCGCGGCCGGTCGGCGTGGAGCCGGTCATCGAGATCGCGGCGATGCGCTCGTCGGCGACCAGGGCACGGCCGATGCCGCCGCCGCCCTGCACGAGTCCGACAACACCGTCGGGAATGCCCGCCTCGTGCACGCCCTCCAGCAGCAGCTGCGCGCTCCACGGCGAGAACGACGAGGGCTTGAGCAGCACGGTCGCTCCGGCGGCGAGCGCGAACGCGGTCTTCTTCACGGCCATGGCGCTGGGCGCGTTCCACGGCAGGATGAGCGCGGTCGGTCCCCACGGCACACGGTGCAGTCGCACGCCGCCCTGCTCGGCGGGGAGCTCCGCGACGTCCCCGCGGACGACGGCTCGGCGGGCGGCGTCACGCAGGGTCGCGCCGTTGGCTCCGCCGAAGAGCCGTGTCACCGCGAGCGGCACCCCGCTGTTGAGCGCGTCGAGGCGGGCGATCTCCTCGGCACGGTCGTCCAGCCACGCGGCCAGCGCCCCCAGCCGGACCGCGCGCTCCTCGGGGGCGAGTCCGCGCCAGCGGCCATCGTCGTGCGCCCGACGGGCGGCGGAGACGGCCCGGTCGACCTGCTCCAGGGAGCTGGAGGCGGTGGGCACGAGGGGCTCGCCGGTGTTCGGGTCGTGCAGCCAGGAGCCGTCGGCCTCCGGACTCTCCTCGGCGACGCCGCCGATCCAGGTGCGCAGGGCGGGGAAGGTCATCTCAGATCCGATCGAAGTAGCGGTGCAGGTCCCAGTCGGTGACGCGGGACATGAAGGTGGACCACTCGTGGTCGAGCAGGATGCGCTGATGCGAGATGAGCTCCGGCGTCAGCAGCTCCTGCACGAACGCGCTCTCGGCGAAGAGCGCTCCCGCCTGCCGCGGGTCAGCGGGCATGGCGCCGTCGCCGGGGAGGTCGTAGGCGCTGCCGCGCACCGGATCGCCGAGCTCGGCCCCCGTCCGCATCCCGTCGCGGGCCGACGCGAGGATGCCCGTGAGCGCGAAGTACGGGTTGGTGTCGGCGCCGGGCAGGCGGAACTCGAACCGGAGCGCCTGCGGCGAGTGGCCGACCACACGCACCGTGGTGGTGCGGTTGTCGAAGCCCCAGGTGCGCCCGCTGCCGGCGACGTCGGTGGAGTTGCTGCGGCGGTACGAGTTGACCGTCGGGGCGTACCACGCCATCAGCGCCGGCGCGTGCTCCAGCGCCCCGGCGATCGCCGAGCGCATGCGGGGGCTGAGGTGATCGGGGTCGGAGTCGTCCCAGAAGAGTGCCGTGCCCTCGTCGTCGACGAACGACACGTGCACGTGGCACGACGAGCCCGGCTGGTCGTTGAGCGGACGCGCCATGAAGGTCGCCGACATGCCCGCCCGGGCGGCGGTGTCACGCACCGCGAGCTTGTACAGCGCGTGCCGGTCGGCCATCTCCAGCGGGTCGCCGTACTCGAACGTCATCTCCCACTGCCCGAGACCCCACTCGCTCTGCGCGGCCTCGACGAGGATGCCGCTCGCGCGCAGGTCAGACCGCAGCCTCTGGAAGAACGG
This sequence comes from Microbacterium sp. NPDC055599, assembly GCF_053618975.1. Taxonomy (NCBI): domain Bacteria; kingdom Bacillati; phylum Actinomycetota; class Actinomycetes; order Micrococcales; family Microbacteriaceae; genus Microbacterium; species Microbacterium sp. NPDC055599. The sequence goes on from NZ_JBSHIM010000002.1 coordinate 282,703, forward strand.
CTCGTAGAGGTTGCCCTCGTGGATCATGAAGTCGGAGGGGGTGAGGGTCGTCGGATCGAGGTCGCGGAACCCCGAGCGGCGCAGCTCCCGCGGGTCGTTGCGGAACAGGTAGAACTCCAGCTCGGTGCCCGCGAGCGGCGTGAGACCGAGGTCGCGCAGGCGCGCCAGCTCCTGCTTCAGGATCACCCGCGGCGACAGCGGCATCGGCTCGTGCGTGTGCACGTCGACCGGGTCGGCGAGGCAGATCGCGACACCCTCCAGCCACGCCGCAGGACGCAGGGTGTCGAGGTCGGGGAGCAGCGTGACGTCGGGCACGCCGTTGTGCATGCCGCACAGGGCGAAGCGGTTCTGGTCGATCAGCTCGAGCCCCTGATCGATGTCCCACGCCCACGCGCAGGTGCAGATGTCGACACCGTTCGCCACGACCCGGCCGAAGCCCTCGACGGGGATGCGGCGACCGACGAGCCGACCTTGGAGGTCGGGCGTCGCGACGATCACGGTGCGGATCCCCGCGGCCTCCAGTTCGTCCGGCGCCAGGCGCACGTCGTCGATCATCGCGTCAGCCACCCTCCGTCGACGGGGAGCTGGATGCCGTCGATCCAGGACGCCTCGTCGCTGAGCAGCCAGGATACGGCCGCGGCGATGTCGCTCGGCAGGCCCACCCGTGGCACGAGCAGCCGCTGCTTCATGAACTCCAGCGCCTCGGGGCTGGTGACGCTCTCGTAGTCGAAGAAGTCGGTCGCGATGGGGCCGGGGGCGACGCAGTTGACGCGGATGTTCTTGGCCGCGAGCTCGACCGCGAGCGCCTTGGTGAGCATGGGCACGCCGCCCTTGCTGGCGTTGTAGTGCGGCTGCGCGGTGCCGGTGCTGGTCACCACGACCAGTGCCTCCACGGTGGAGAGGTTGACGATGGCGCCGCCGCCCGACTCGGCGATGAGCGGCGCCACCTCCTGCGCCACGAGGAACTGGCCCTTGAGGTTGATGTCGAAGACGAAGTCCCACGCCTCCTCGGTCAGCGTCTCGAACGAGTGCTCGGTGACAACGCCGGCGTTGTTGACGAGCAGGTGCAGGGCTCCCCACGCCTGGGCGGCCTGCGCGACCGCGGCGCGGATCTGCTCGCGCGAGCGCACGTCCACCACCGCCGCGAGCGCCGTGCCTCCGGTCGCCTCGATCAGGCGCACGGTCTCGGCGGCGCCCTCGGCCGAGACGTCGGTGACGAGGATGCGTGCCCCCTCGCTCGCCAGGCGGAGGGCGGTCTCGCGGCCGATCCCGGATCCTGCGCCCGTGATGAAGGCGTTCCTGTCTGCGTGTCGCATGGTGTCTCTCCTTGTTCGTGCGTCTGCGGCGCCTAGGCGACGCTCTCGGTCGCGGGGGTGGGGGCGACCGCGGTGTGCGCGGACGCCTGATCGACGAGCCAGTCGAAGACCGGGTCGCCGCCGAAGGTCTCGGGGTGCCACTGCACGCCCACCACCGGCAGCCCGTCGAGCTCGATCGCCTCGACGACGCCGTCGGGCGCCCAGCCGGTCACGGTCACCCCGGCGCCGGGGGTGTCGACCGCCTGGTGGTGGAACGAGTTCACGCGGGTGCTCTCGCCGTAGAGGCCGTGCACGACGCTGCCCTCTGCCGTGCGCACCTCGTGCACCCGGTGGGCGCGGGGGTAGGCGTACGAGCCGTGCGACTCGCCCTCGCCCGCGGCGAGGTGCTGATGCAGGGTACCGCCGCGGACCACGTTGAGCAGCTGCGCTCCCCGGCACACCCCCAGCAGCGGCAGCGCGCGCTCGATCGCGGCGAGGATCAGGCCCGACTCGAACTCGTCGCGTTGCGGGTCGACGAGGGGCGTGAACGGGCCGGGGGTCTGCCCGTACCGGCGCGGGTCCACGTCGTCGCCGCCGACGATGACGACGCCGTCGAGCCGCGCCACGAGTTCGGCCGGGTCGGCATCCATGGGCAGGTGCACGGGCAGGCCGCCGGCGCGGAGCACCGAGGTGGCGTACTCGCTGAGGTACGCCTCCAGCGGGGCGTCGGCGAAGCCGTACGGGGCGCCGATCGCCGCGCCGCTGGTGCGACGACCGGAGATGCCGATCAGGGGCCGGGGCAGGGCGGGGAGACTGATGATGTCCATCCTTCGGTTCGGGGTCAGGCGTTCTCGTCGAAGCGCCGCACGATCTGGGCGTAGGCCGCCGGTGCGCTCGCCCGCATGATCGCCGCCTGCACCAGGCCGATCACCGGGGCGATGATCACGACGGCGACGAGGGTGATGCTGATGACGCCCCACGCCGGGTTGCCGTCGGCGTCGACATCGCTGACGAGCAGCGGGAAGTTCGCGGCGATGAGCACGGCGGACACCGCGAGCCCGAGCAGGCCGAGGCCCGGGGCGATCACGGTGTGCCAGGGGCTGCGCAGGGCGCGGGTGCGGGCGAAGTACACGATCACGGCGAGGCAGGTCACGGCCATGAGGATCACGATCGCGAGGGTGCCGATGCCGGCGAACCAGGAGAAGATGTTCTCCGGCGCGAAGCCGAGGATGGCGAGCAGGGCGATCGCGACGCCCGAGGTGGCGACCTGCACGAGCGAGGCGACGTGGGGCGATCCGTGTCGGGTGTGCACGCTGCCGACACGGTCGGGCAGCACGCGGGCGTTGGCCATGGCGTGGTGGTAGCGGGTGAGCACGTTGTGCAGCGAGAGCACCGCCGCGAACATGCTGCCCAGGAACAGCAGGGCCACGGCGACCGAGCCGACCGGGCCGAGGTACTGCTCGGTGACGCGGGTGATGAGGGTCGTGGGGTCGGCGGCGGCTTCGTCGATCACGTCTCCCTCCCCCACGCCGACCACCACGGTCCAGGCGGCGAACGCGTAGAAGACGCCGATCACGATCGCGGAGGCGTAGGTGGCGCGCGGGATGGTGCGCTCCGGCGTGCGCACCTCGTCGCGGTACACCACCGTGGACTCGAACCCGATGAAGCTGGCGATGGCGAACATCAGCCCGAGCGCGGGTGCCCCGGAGAGCACGTTCTGCAGGACGAACGAGCCGAAGGTCACGCCGTCGGCTCCGCCGGTGACGAGGATGACGAGCCCCAGCAGGACGACGATCCCGATCTCGGCGAGCAGCACCACGACGAGCACGCGCGAGCTGAGCTCGATCTGCCGGTACCCGAGCGCACCGACCAGCGCGACCGAGACCAGGGTGAGCAGCCACCAGGGGATCTCGGGTCCGCCGAGCAGCGCGATGCTCGATGAGATGGTGGCGCCGAGGTAGGAGAACACCGCGATCTGCACGGTGGTGTAGCAGACCAGGGCGAGGTAGGCGGCGGCGAGGCCGGGGGTGCGACCGAGTCCGTGCGTGATGAACACGAAGAAGGAGCCGGCGCGGGGCAGGTAGCGGCTCATCGCGGTGAGGCCAACGGAGAAGAGCAGCAGGATCACGGTGGCCACGAGGAACATGACCGGGAAGCCGATCCCGTTGCCGAGCAGGTAGCCGATCGGCACGATGCCGCCGACCACGGTGAGGGGCGCGGCGGCGGCGATCACCATGAAGGTGACGGCCACCGCCCCGAGGTTGCCGCGGAGGTTGCGCTCGCGGGGTTGTTCTGCGGAGGGCGACGTCGTTGTCGAAGCATCCATGTCGAAGCATCCTTTGCCGATTGGATCAATGGTCTAATCTTTAGCCCATTGATCGGCGACAGCGCAAGACTTTTCCACGGACCGGCGATCATCCCCGTCCGCCGAGGCACGACGAACAGCGCGACGCCCCGCTCCCGGGGCCGTCAGCGCGCGGTCAGCGCAGCAGGCCCAGGCTCGCCAGGGCGTGCCGGATGAGCGTGCCCCGGCCACCCTCCATCTCGGCGGCGACCGCGTCGGACGCGGCAGCCTCGGGCGAGAACCAGGTGACCTCCAGCGCGTCCTGCCGCGGCTCGCACGTCCCGGTCACCGGCACCACGAACGCCAGCGACACCGCGTGCTGGCGGTCGTCGTGATAGGCACTGACCCCGGGGATCGGGAAGTACTCCGCCACCGTGAACGGCAGCGGCTGCGGGGGAAGGAGCGGGAAGGCCATGGGCCCCAGATCGTTCTCGACGTGACGGAACAGGGCGTCGCGGATCGTCTCCCCGAAGCGCACGCGACCCGACACGATGGTCCTGGTCATCTCCCCCATCGGCGTGGAGCGCAGGAGGATGCCGATCTCCGTGACCTGACCGGAGCCGTCGGTGCGGACCGGGATCGCCTCGACGTACAGCATGGGAAGGCGTCGACGCGCCTCCTCGAGTTCCACGTCGCTGAGCCAGCCGGGGTTCGCGTCCGGCGCCGGCGGAGTGACGTCGCGGAACGCGCCGAGGCCCTCGTCGTCGGGCTCCGGATCGGGATCGGGTGTGCGCACCGCCATGCGTCCTTTCTATCAGCACCCTCCGACGAGGGACACCGGCGGCGCGTCGGTGTCGCCTGGCAGGATGACGGGGTGAGTGAGATTCTGACGATCGACGACACCGCCACCCGCTGGTCGACGGCGGAGCGCGCCGGGCTCCCCCTCGTGGTCCTGCTGCACGGGTACGGCGCCGACGAGCACGACCTGTTCGGGCTCGTCCCCTACCTGCCCGGCGGACCCGCCGTCGCCTCTGTCGCCGCACCGCTCGCGCCGCCGTGGCCCCAGCCCGGACGCTCCTGGTACCCGATCGAGGGCCTGGACGGGCGCAGCTCGACCGCCGTGACGCTCGCGGCGGAGGCGTTCCTCCGCTGGCTCGACGCCGCGGCGGGCGACGCCCCGTCGGTCGCGCTGCTCGGGTTCTCGCAGGGCGCGGCCGTGTCACTGCAGGCACTGCGGCTCGCGCCGGAGCGCTTCGACGCCGTGGTCGCACTGAGCGGCTATGTCGCACCGGAGCCGCTGCCGGGCGACGACGCGCTGACGGAAATCCGGCCCCGCGTGTTCTGGGGGCGCGGCACGCACGACGACGTGATCCCTCCGGCGCTCATCGACCACACGGCCCAGTGGCTGCCGTCGCACGCCGAGCTGTCCGGCCGCGTGTACAGCGGCCTCACGCACAGCATCTCCGAGGACGAGCTCGGCGACGTGCACCGCTTCCTCACGACCTGGGTCGACGGGATCGACGCGGATCAGGCGGAGGGGTCCCGCCCGTCCTGACCGCGCTCCCCCGCACTCCCGGGCTCCCCCGGG
>NZ_JBSHIM010000003.1:0-41025 GCF_053618975.1 Microbacterium sp. NPDC055599
GCATCGAGGAGACCTACACCCCGGCCGAGGGCGCCCCGCCGCTGACCGAGGAGACCCGCAGCCAGACGCAGAACGGCGCGAGCTCGGAGGCCGGCGTGCTCGGCCCCGACAACATCGCCGTGCCCAGCGAGAACGGCGGCACGTCGTCGGCGACCGAGCAGAGCCGCACCAACGCGGTCAACAAGGCCACCGAGAGCACCTCGACCCCGGCCGGCACGCTGCTGCGGCAGTCGGTGTCGGTCGCCGTCGACGCCGGGGCGGGCGGCGACCTCAGCTCCGCACAGCTCAGCGACCTGGTGTCCACGGCCGCCGGCATCGACCGCGCCCGCGGTGACGACCTCACCGTCGAGCTGGTCGCGTTCAGCAAGACCGACGCCGAGTCCGCGCAGGCGGCGCTGCAGGCCGCGAAGGACGCCGAGAACGCGGAACGACAGGCCGCCCTGCTCAACACCGTCATCATCGCCGCGGCCATCGCGATCCCCCTGATCGCCGCGATCGCCGCGTTCATCATCCGCGCCCGCCGTCGGGCCGGACGCGTGGAGGAGTTCGATCAGCTGTTCGGCGACCGGCCGCCCGCCCTGTCGGCGCTGTCCGCCGACGCACCCACCGCCGTGCTGGAGGCCCCGACCACCCCGCTGGCGTTCCTGGAGCCGGCGCCCGACCTCGACCCGGAGCCCGAGCCCGACCCGGAGCCCGCCCAGGTCAGCCTCGAGCGCCGCCGCGCCGAGATCGGCGCCCTCACCCGGCAGGATCCGCAGCGCACGGCCGAGCTGCTGCGCACCCTCATCGACGATCGGTCGCACGCGTGACCGGGCTGACCGACCGGCAGACCGCCGCGGTCGTGCTCATGAACCTCGACCGCGCCCAGGCGGTGGAGGTGATGAAGCACCTGTCCGAGGCCGAGGCGGAGGCGGTGGCCGCGGAGATCATCGGGCTGCAGGACCTCGACGCCGCCACGACGGCGCAGGCACTCGGACAGTTCCACCGCATCGCCGCCGGGCACCTGCCGCCCGCACGCGGCGGACGCGACATCGCGGCCGGACTGCTGGAGGCGTCGTTCGGCGCCGAACGGGCGGCGGCCGTGCTGGGCCGCGTCGGCTCGACCTCGATGAGCGCCTCGTTCGAGTTCCTCACCTCGGCCGACCCCGCGCAACTGGCCACCCTGCTGGACGGCGAGCTGCCGCAGACCGTCGCGCTCGTGCTCGCCCACCTCTCCGCGGATCAGGCCGCCGCGGTGCTCGCCGCGTTCCCCGACCCCGCTCGCACCGACGTCGCCCAGGCCATCGCGACCATGGGCACCGCGTCGCAGGAGGCCATCGCGATCGTCGCCGACGCCCTCAAGTCGCGCACCGGCAGCTTCGCGTCGCGCGACGCCCCGGAGGTGCTGGGCGGTGTCGAGCCGCTCGTGGAGATCATCGGCCGCTCCGGGGCGACGATCGAGAAGGCGCTGCTGGCGAGCATCGAAGACCGCGACAGCGCCCTCGCGGAGGACATCCGCTCGCGCATGTTCACGTTCGTCGACATCGTCAAGCTCGACGACCGGGACACGCAGCGCGTGCTGCGCGGCATGGACATCCGCTCGCTCGCGCTGGCCCTCAAGGGAGCCCCGCAGCCCATCGTCGACCTCATCCGCCGCAACGTCTCCGAGCGCAACAGGGAGAACCTCGACGAGGAGGCCCGCACGCTCGGGCCCGTCCGCATGTCGCAGGTCGAGGAGGCACGCGCCGAGATCGTCCGCACGATCCGAGCCCTGGAGGCGGCGGGCGACATCACGGTGCAGCGCGCCGACGAGGACGAATATGTCTACTGACGCCTTCGCCCCCGCGGCCTTCCCGCGGCTCGGCGGCCCCGACCACCGCGCCGAGCAGGAGCGTGCACGCCGTCGCGGCTACGCGGAGGGCCACGCCGAGGGGTACCGCGCGGGTGCCGCCCAGGCGGAGACCGAGGCCAGGGCGGCCGAGGAGCAGCGGGCGCAGCGTGAGGCCGCCAGGGAGCACGAGACCGCCGCCGCGGTGGCCGCCCTCCACGCGGCCACCGCATCGATCGCAGCGCGCGAGCAGGAGCTCGCCGCGGTCGCCCACGAGCAGGTGCTGCGTCATGCGATCGAGCTGGCCGAGCTGATCCTCGCCGCCGAGCTGAGCGAACCGGGGGCCTCCGCCGCCGCCGCACTGCGCCGCGTGCTCGCCGCCCCGGAGGCCGCGGCCGCCCGCACCGTCCGGGTGCACCCCGACGACCTGCGCGTGCTGGAGCGCGACCCCGAGACGGCCGGCCACGGCTTCACCCTCGTGGCCGACGCCACGCTCGACCGCGGAGACGCCGTCGCGGTGCCGGAGCACGGGGTGGTCGACGCCCGGGTCTCCGCCGCGCTCGACCGTGCCCGCCGCGCGCTCGACGGGAGCGCGACATGACGGCCTGGGGCGCGGTGCGCGACGCCGTACGACCCGAGCGCATCGGCGAGGTCACCCGGGTACGCGGGCTCAGCGTGCACGTGCGCGGACTCGACGGCGCGGTGGGTGACGTCGTGACGCTCGACGGCATCGACGCGGAGGTCGTGGCCACGGGTGAGGACGGGCTGCGGTGCATGCCGCTCGCCCCGGTCGCCGGGCTCACCGTCGGCGCGCCCGTCCGCGGCAGCGGCGGTCCGGTGCGGGTGCCCACCGGACGAGCGCTCCTCGGGCGGATCCTCGACGGGCTCGGCCGCCCGATCGACGGCAAGGGCCCGCTCGGCGCCCCCACCGTGAGCCTCGACCACGCCACGCCCTCCCTCCTGGAGCGCGACCGCATCACCGCCCCGCTCCCCCTGGGCGTGCGCGCCCTGGACACGCTCGTGAGCGTCGGCCGCGGTCAGCGCGTCGGCCTGTTCGCGGGCTCCGGGGTGGGCAAGTCGTCGCTGCTGTCGATGATCGCGCGCGGCACGGAGGCCGAGGTCACCGTGATCGCGCTGGTCGGCGAACGCGGACGCGAGGTGCGCGAGTTCATCGAGGACGACCTCGGACCTGCCGGCCTCGCCCGCTCGGTCGTGGTGGTGTCGACCTCGGACCAGCCCGCCATGGCCCGCATCCGGGCGGCGTTCACGGCCACGCGCATCGCCGAGGCGTTCCGCGACGACGGCGCCCACGCGATCCTCATGATGGACTCGCTCACGCGCGTGGCGATGGCCCAGCGCGAGATCGGGCTGTCGGCGGGCGAGCCCCCGGCCACGCGCGGCTACCCGCCGTCGACGTTCTCGATCCTCGCCGGGCTGCTGGAGCGCGCCGGCACCGACCGCACCGGGTCGATCACCGGCATCTACACCGTGCTCGTCGACGGCGACGACCACAACGAGCCGATCGCCGATGCCGTGCGCTCGATCCTCGACGGCCACGTGGTGCTCGACCGTGCCCTGGCGCTGTCCGGCCACCACCCCGCGATCGACGTGCTCGGCTCGGTGTCGCGCGTCGCGGGCAAGATCACCGGGCCCGAGCGCCGGGCGCACGCCGCGACGCTGCGGGCCGTGCTCGCCGCGCGCCGTCGCGCCACCGACCTGATCGACATCGGCGCGTATCACGCGGGAGCGGATCCGCGGATCGACGCCGCCATCGCGCACGAGCGGGAGATCTCCGCCTTCCTCACGCAGTCGCTCGACGAGACCTGCGACATCGAGGAGTCGTGGCGCCGGCTGGACGCCCTGGTCGGCGCCTTCGAGGGGGTCGCATGAGTCGTTCGTTCTCGCTGGCCGGTCTCCTGCGCGTGCGGGAGATCCAGGAGCGTGCCGCGGCGCAGCGGCTGTCACGGGCCGTGATCGACGCGCAGCACACCGAGGCGCGCGACCGGGCCCTGCGCGCGCACCTGTCCGGCGCCGACACCGAGGCCGTCGACGTGCGCTCGCTCGCCGCGCTCGCCGCCGCCCGGGTGGCCGGCCGCGCGCTGCTCGCCGACCTGCGCACGCTGTCGGAACTGCAGCACGAGACCGTCGCCGAGGCGCGCGCGGAGCACGCGGACGCCCGCCGCACGCTGCGCGGCCTGGAGCGCCTGGCCGACGCCCACGCGGCCGAGCTCCGTGCCACCGACCTGCACGCGGAGCAGGCGGAGCTCGACGAGATCGGCACGCGCACGCGGACGGAGGACCCCCGGTGACCCCGATCGACCTCCTCGGCGCGCTCGGCGTGCGCGCACCCCGCCCCTCCGGCGGCCCGGCGGCCGCGCCGTCGGCGGGGGCCGCGGCGTTCGCCGACGCGGTGCGCGATGCCGAGCGCTCGGCCCAGCGCCGCAACGCCGCCGAGGATCGCGGCCGCAGCGCGACGGCATCCGCGGATGCCGCCGAGACCCCGGTTCCGTCCGCGGAGTCCGCCCCCGGGACGGCCGCCCCGACCGAGCCGCGCCCCGCGCCGGCCGACCCCACCGACGCCGGCGCCGGAGACCTCGACCCCGCCCCCACCACGGCGCCGCCCGCACCCCCCGCTGCGGCGACCCCCGCTGCCCCGGCCGACGGCACGCTCGCGGGTGGCACCGGGCCCGCGGCACCCGGCATGCCCGAGGTCGCGACGCCCGCGGGTGACGCCGTCTCCGGTGGCATGGCCCCGGGCGGCGACACGCCACGCGCACTCCGCGCCGACGCCGACGCCCTCCCCGTCCGCGCGGCGCCCGCACCCTCCGCGACCGCGGCGGCGGCCCTCGCTCCGGCGACTGCTCCCGCGCCGCTCCCGGGTGCCGTCGGTTCCGCGCTCGGGGCAACCGCGGCGGACGGGGCGGACTCCCCGGCGGGGGCCACGACCGCCTCCCCCGCAGCCGCTTCCCCCGCAGCTGCCTCCCCCGCGCACGCGCCCGCCGCCGCGCCCTCCCCCGCGGCCGCAGCAGCCGCCCCCGCGCCCGCCGCAGCTGCGACTCCCGTGCCCTCCACCACGTCGTCCGCCCCCGCGCCCGTCGCCGCGGCGACCGACACCGCACCGCCCCTGCGCCTCGTGCCGGGCGACACCGGCTCCGCCCCCGACGCCGCCACCGACGCCGCGACGACCCCCGCATCCGCACCCGCCACCGCCGCGACCGCGAGCCCCGCCGCCGGTCCGTCCCCCGTGTCGGAGGGCGCAGCCCCCGTGGCCGCGGTCGCCCCGAGCAGCCCGGCCTCCGCCGCCGCTCCACCCGCCGCCGCGCCCGCCGCCGCGGCACGGACCCCGCTCCTGCCGCAGCTGTCGGCGCCCGTGGTCTCGCTCGCCCGCGCGTCCGACGGCGACCACCGGATCACGCTCACGGTGTCGCCCGAGAACCTGGGACCGGTGACCGTGCGCGCCCACATCTCCGGCGCCGCGATCCGCATCGAGCTGCAGGCGCCCGGTGAGCTCGGCCGCGAGGCGCTGCGGGCGATCCTCGCCGACCTCCGCCGCGACCTCGCCGTCGCCGCGCCCCAGGCCACCCTGAGTCTCGCCTCGTCGTCGGACGGCCCCGGCTCGTCCACCCCGCAGGGCCCCTCCGCCGGAGGCCAGGGCACCACCGGAGGCCAGGGCGCCGCCGGGGGCCAGGGCACCGACCGGCAGCCCGCGGCCGCGCGGCCCCTGCCGTCGACCTCGCCCGCACCACCGCCGCCCGTCCCGACCGCCCCGCCGCACGGCGGCATCGACGTCTACGCCTGATCAGAGAGGACCCCATGACCACGGTCGACTCCATCCCCGGCACGATCCCCCCGGGCAGCACGCCCGCGTCCGGCGTGCAGACGGGCAGCACCACCCCCGCGTCCGAGCGCAAGAAGACCCTCGACTCCGAGGTGTTCCTGAAGCTGCTCGTGACACAGCTGACCAATCAGGACCCCAGCTCGCCCATGAACACCAACGAGATGATCTCGCAGACCACGCAGCTGGCCTCGATGGAGCAGCTCACCGCGCTGTCGACGACCACCACCGAGAACTTCGCGCTCAGCATGCGCCAGACCGCCGCCGCGCTGATCGGGCGCGAGGCGCAGTACGTCGACGCCGACGGCACCACCAAGAAGGGCATCGTCACCGCGGTGTCCTACAAGGGGGCGGTGCCGCTCGTCATGATCGGCGACGTCTCCATCCCCCTCGACGCCGTCTCCGGCGTCTCCCTCGCTCCCGGCTCCGCTGCCTGACCCCTCTCCCCAGAAAGGCATCACCATGCTCCGCTCGCTCTTCTCCGGAATCTCCGGCCTCCGCTCGCACCAGACCATGCTCGACGTGACGGGCAACAACATCGCCAACGTCAACACGACCGGCTTCAAGGCGTCGTCCGTGCAGTTCCAGGACTCGCTGTCGCAGCTGCTGCGCAACTCGATGCTGCCGCAGCAGGCCCAGGGCGGTCAGAACCCCGCCCAGGTGGGCCTCGGCGTGCAGGTCGCCGGCATCAGCACCAACTTCGCCGGCGGTGCCCCGCAGCCGACCGGTGTGCCCACCGACCTGATGATCTCGGGCGACGGCTTCTTCGTGGTGCGGTCGGGCGGCGAGACCCTGTACACCCGCAACGGCGGCTTCACGTTCGACGCGACCGGTCGCCTGGTCGGCGCGGGCGGCGCGCTCGTGCAGGGCTGGACGGCGCAGAACGGCGCGATCGTTCCCGGCCAGGGCATCGGCGACATCACCCTCCCGGTCGGAGCGCTGAGCCCCGCCGCGGCCACCACGACCGCCCGCGCCACCGGGAACCTGCCCTCGGGTGCCGCCGTGGGTGAGACCCTCGTCCGCGACATCAAGACCTACGACGCCGACGGCGCCGCCACCACGCTGCGCCTCACGTTCACCCGCACCGCGACCGGGTGGGACGTGGCCGACGGTGCCGGTGCCACGACCTCGCTCACCTTCACCGACGGGAAGCAGAACGGCGCGGGCAGCATCGTGTCGGGCGGCATCACGGTCGACCTGTCCGCCGTGACCGGCTTCGCCGACGTGAGCGATCTCGCCCTCAAGGAGCAGAACGGCAAGCCGGCCGGCACGCTCGCCTCCTACGCGCTGACCAACGACGGCAGCCTGGTCGGCACGTTCAGCAACGGCGACACCCAGGTGCTCGCCCGCATCGCGCTCGCCGGCTTCGTCAACCCCGGCGGACTCGAGAAGGTCGGCTCCTCGCAGTTCCGTCCGAGCGGCAACTCGGGTCAGCCCGAGCTCGGTCAGGCCGGGACCGCGGGCCTGGGCGGCATCATCAGCGGCGCGCTGGAGATGTCGAACGTCGACCTGTCGCAGGAGTTCACGAACCTCATCGTGGCCCAGCGCGGCTTCCAGGCGAACGCACGCATCATCACCACGAGCGACGAGGTGCTGCAGGAGCTGACCAACCTCAAGCGCTGATCCCGCGGGGTCGCACGGGAGGGTCCACCGCGCGTCGGGGACCCTCCCGTCTCGTACGGCTTGGTGGAGCGGGCGGAGCGTCAGGCCGGGCGCAGCGCGTCGGCGGCGGCGCGGAGCACCTCGTCGTTCACCGCGAAGTACGCCCACCGCCCGCGCTGCTCACGCGTGACCAGTCCCGCCTCGGCGAGCAGCTTCATGTGGTGCGACACGGTCGCCTGCGACAGCCCGACGGGCTGGGTGAGGTCGCAGATGCACGCCTCCCCCTCCGGGCTGCCCGAGATGAGCGACAGCAGCAGGACCCGGGTCGGATCGCCCATCGCCTTGAACACGCGCGCCGCCCGCTCGGCGTCGTGCGGCGTGAGGGCGGAGGTCACCCGCGGCACGCAGCACGCGGTCTGGTCGATCACGGTGGGGAGACTCACCAGTCCAGTCTCTCACGTATTGACATTCTTCGATAGATCCGTGATGCTCCTCGTATTGATATTCATCGATACGAGGAGCATCGGATGTCCGCACTACCCGTCGTCGTCATCGGAGCCGGCCCGCAGGGCCTCGCCGCCGCCGCCCACCTGACCGAGCGCGGTCTCGACGCGATCGTCGTGGAACGCGGCGACGCCGCCGGGGCCGCCGTGGCGGAATGGGGGCACGTGCGCCTGTTCTCCGCGTGGCCCGAGCTGACCGACGCGGCGGCGCGCCGCCTGCTCGAACCCACCGGCTGGGTCGCGCCGAGCCGCGGGTACCCCACCGGCGCCGAATGGGTCGAGGGCTACCTCGCGCCCCTCGCCGCGAGCCTGGGCGAGCGGGTGCGCTACGCGACCACCGTCACCGGGATCGCCCGACAGGGACGAGACCGGGTCGTGGACAGCGGCCGGGCGGCGCAGCCGTTCGTCGTCCACACGCGCGACCGCCAGGGCGTGGAGGGCCGCATCGTCGCCCGAGCGGTCATCGACGCGAGCGGCACCTGGTGCCTTCCCAACCCCGCGGGCGCCGACGGCTTCCCCGCCCTGGGCGAGACCGCAGCCGCCGACCGGGTCTCGTACCGGATCCCCGACGACGTGTCCGCGTTCGCCGGGCGGCACGTCGTGGTCGTGGGGGCCGGGCACTCCGCGACGCACACCGCGCTCCGCCTCGCCGACCTGGCCCGCCGCGAGCCGGGCACCCGCGTCACCTGGCTCCTGCGGCGCGGTAGCACAGGGCACACCTTCGGCGGAGGTGACGCCGACGACCTCGCCGAGCGCGCCGCCCTCGGCCGCCGCGCGCGCGAGGTGGTCGACGCCGGGACGGTCGAGCTCGTCACCGGGTTCCGCGTCGCCGAGCTCGCCTCCCGCGGCGACACGCTCTCGGTGCACGCGGAGGACGGCCGCGAGATCGCCGGGGTCGCCCAGGTGTTCGCGCTCACCGGGTTCCGGCCCGACACGAGCTTCCTGCGCGAGGTGCGCATCGCCCTCGACCCCACCCTCGACGCCGTCGTCGGCATCGCCGCCGACATCGACCCCAACATCCACTCGTGCGGCTCCGTGCCCGCCACCGGTGCGCGACAGCTCGCCCAGCCCGAACAGGACCTGTTCGTCGTCGGTGCCAAGTCGTACGGCCGGGCGCCGACGTTCCTCGCACTGACCGGCTTCGAACAGGTCCGGAGCGTGGTCGCGCACCTCGCGGGCGACCACGAGGCCGCCGCGCGCGATGAGCTCGTGCTCCCCGCCACCGGGGTGTGCGGCGGTGCGGGCGGGTTCGACGCCAAAGCCGGAGGCGGCTGCTGCGGCGCGCCGACCGTGCTCCAGCTCGGCTCGCGCCCGGTCAGCGTGGGCTGACGCGGGGGCGTTACTGAGGTTTAGCATCCGTAAAGCTCAGTAACGCGGCCGCTGCTCCGCCGTCGTATCCGTCGAGCTGAGCCGAGTGGCAGGCGGGCTGCGCACACGGCTCACCCACCGGGTCGACCGCCGCGCCTCCGCGGGGTCAGACGTAGACGCCGCGGTCCTCCATGAAGCGGACGGGGTTCGTGTACCCGCCGTTGATGTACACCTCGAAGTGCAAGTGGCAGCCGAACGAACGGCCGGTGTCCCCGGCGTAGGCGATGACCTGGCCCGCGTTGACCCACTGGCCGCGGCGCACGATGATGCCGCCGTTCTTGATGTGCGCGTAGCCCGTGCTCACGCCGCCGCCGTGCTGGATGCGCACGTAGTTGCCGTAGTTGCCGTTCGATCCGGCGTAGTCCACGGTGCCGGAGTTCGCGGCGTAGATCGCGGCACCGCAGCCGTTCGCCAGGTCGGCGCCGTAGTGGAAGCTCGACGAGCAGCCCCGAGGGCCGCAGATCGACGTGCGGGGTCCGTAGCTGGAGCTGCGGGCCCCGCCGTGCGGCCGCACCCAGCCCCCGGAGCCCGCCGTGCCTCCGCCGCCGCCGTTGCCGCCGCCCGCCGCGGCCGCCGCCGCGGCCTCACGCTCGCGTCGGGCTTTCTCCTCGGCCTCGCGCGCCGCGACACCCGCCTGGTACTGCGCGACCGTGGTGGCCGTGGTGTCCTTGAGGGCCGCGAGCTGCGCCTGCATGGTCTCCAGGTTCGCCGACTGCTCGTCGAGCGCGGCCTGCGCGGCCTCCGCGGCCTGCTGTGCCGCCTCCATCTTCTGCTCGGCGACCTGCTGCAGCCGGTCGCGCTCATCACGGGCGACCGCGGCCTGGTCGCTCAGCGACTGGGCGGCGTTGCGCGCCGCGACGGCGTTGTCGTACACCGACTGGTTGTACTGCAGGAACTTGTCCATCGTGCCGAGCCGTGACAGCAGCTGGTCGGCGCTCGCACCGGAGCCGGCGAAGAACAGCTGCAGCGACGTGTCGTCTCCGCCGCTGCGGTACAGCTGCGCCGCGATCTGTCCGGCCTTCTTCGCGGACGACTCGGCGAGCGCGGACTGCTCATCCGCCTCCGCCTGGAGGTTGTCCGCCTCGGTGATCGCCGCGAAGTAGGCCTGCTGGGCGGCGTAGAACTCGTCCGACGCGACCTGCGCCGCCGCCTGCGTCTCCGCGACCTTGCGGGTGAGCGACTGGATCAGCCCCTCGATGCGGGAGACCTCGGCCGCTTTGGCCGCCTCGTTGTTCTTGGCCCGCTGCACGTCGTCCCAGCTCGGATAGGTCGCGGCGTACGCGGCCGACACCCCGGTGCCCACGCCGAACGCGGCGAGCGCGACCACGCCGAGCGCCCCGAGCCCGAAGGCGCCGCGGCGGCTGACGTTCACCCGCCACAGCGACTCGCGCTCGGCGGGGGTCGGGGCGCACCCGCAGTCCTCCGCCGCCGTCTCGGCCGCCGTCTGCGGGGTTCGCTGCTTCACGGGGTGCGTCTCCTTCTCTTCCGGTCCGCCTCCGGCGCCGCGCGCACGTCGATGCGCTCTCGGTCGGGTCCGGTCCCGTCCATGCTGACCCCGGTCGACGCGCCCGGCCGCCTGCGACACGGCGCACGCGCCAGGTCGGGGCATCGTCGGCGCGTCGCGCACCCCGCGCCCTAACGCGTCGCGCCGCACGGCCGACAGTCCCTCCCGACAGCCCAGGACGGGCCGTCTGTTCTCCGTCTCCGGACGGAGCGAGCCTTCCAGGATGGAGCCCATGATCGTCCTCACGCGCCTGAACCGCACCCGGTTCGCGGTGAACCCCGACCTGATCGAACGTGTGCAGGCCACGCCCGACACGACGCTGATCATGGTCGACGGCGCGACCTTCGTCGTCACGGAGACGATGGACGACGTGATCGCCCGCATCACCCGCTTCCGCGCGGGAGTGCTCGCCACCGCCGCCGCCCTCGTCGCCACGGACACCGTCGACACGGACACCGCCGACACGGCCGCCGCCGGGACGGAGGCCTGATGGATCCGTCGCTCATCCTCGGTCTGGTCCTCGCGTTCGGGGCCCTGATCGCCATGATCAACCTCGAGGGCGCGACCATCGGCTCGCTGCTCCTGCCCGCCCCGATGGTGCTCGTGTTCGGCGCGACCATCGCCGTGGGCCTCGCCAGCGGCACGCTGCGCGACGCCCTGCACGCCGTGAAGTCGCTCCCCCGAGCGTTCCGCGGCGAGCGCCGCACCGCGCAGAGCATGATCGACACGGTCGTCGGCTACGCCGAGAAGGCCAGGTCGGAGGGGCTGCTCGCCCTCGAGCAGGGCCTCGACGAGGAGAAGGACCCGTTCCTCCGGCAGGCACTGCAGAGCATCGCCGACGGCACGGACGCGGAAGACCTGCGGGTGCTGCTGGAGGACGAGCTGACCTCGACCGCCGCCCGCAACCGCACGGCCTCGCGCTTCTACATGACGCTGGGCGGCTTCGCCCCCACGGTCGGCATCATCGGCACGGTCGTGTCGCTGACGCACGTGCTGGAGAAGCTCGACAAGCCCGACACGCTCGGCCCGATGATCGCGGCCGCGTTCGTCGCGACGCTGTGGGGCCTGCTGTCGGCCAACTTCATCTGGCTCCCGATCGGCGGACGCCTGCAGCGCCTGGGCGAGCTGGAGCTGGAGCGCATGACCGTGCTGATGGAGGGCATGCTCGCGATCCAGGCGGGCGCCGCACCGCAGCTGGTGCGGGAGCGCCTGGGTGCGCTGGTGTCCGACCGGTCCGGCGGACGCTCGCGCCGCACCGAGCAGCCCGCACCCGCGGAGGACGCCGAGGACCTGTTCTCATGAGCGTGCGCGCACGCCGCCGCGTGACCGAGTCCGAGCACAGCGGACCGGACGAGCGCTGGATGGCGTCGTACCTCGACATGGTCACGGTGCTGATGTGCATGTTCATCGTGCTGTTCGCGATGTCGACCGTCGACCAGGAGAAGTTCGAGGCGCTGAGCGCGTCGCTCGCCACCGGCTTCGGGCAGGAGCCCTCCGAGGACATCGACGCGGTCACCGGTGTCGTGGTGCCGCCCGAGCTGGTGGACGAGAAGGGCCAGGACTTCGCCGACACCGAGGCCGCGGCGGCGCAGCAGGAGTTCGACGAGCTGTCGGCGCTGCGCGACCGGCTGCGGCAGGTGCTCGCCGAGCGCGGCCTCGAAGCCGACGTGACCTTCACGATCGACGAGCGCGGCCTCACGATCGGCCTGGTGAGCGCCGAGACGTTCTTCACCACCAACAGCACCGCGCTGAGCCCCGCCGCCACGCAGGTGCTCGACGCGCTGGGATCGGTGCTGGTCACGACGCCCAACGAGATCTCGGTCGAGGGCCACGCGGACGCCCGGGGCTCCGTCGCGCCGTTCCCGACGAACTGGGAGCTGTCGGCCGGGCGCTCGACCCAGGTGCTGCGCTACCTGGTGGAGTCGGCCGGCCTGCCGCCCGCGCACCTGAAGTCGGTGGGCTTCGGCGACACCCGTCCCGTGGTCGCCGGCAGCACCCCGGAGCAGCTGGCCGAGAACCGCCGCGTCGACATCGTGGTCCTCTCCGATGCGAGCGAGGAGGTGCGAGCGCTGCTCCCCGCCGCGGGCGCGGCGCAGACCTCCCCCTGACCCCTCCCTAACGCACGCCCTCCGCCGCCCGATAGTCGGGTACGTGGTGAGGGATGACGGTGCGCGCTCCGCGGTGCGCGCACGCACGGCGACAGCGACCGCCGAGGTCGAGGTGTACGACTTCGGCCGTGCGGCGACGCTGTCGCGCGAGCACGCGCGCACGCTCGAGCTCGCGTTCGAGACGTTCGCCAGGCAGTGGTCGGCGCAGCTGTCCGGCCGGATCCACGTGCGCGCGACCATCGCGGTCGAGCACGTCGGGATGCTCACCTACGGCGAGTACGCGCAGTCGCTGCCGACCACCACGACCATGATCGTGTGCGCCCTGCCCGACTCCGACGAGCGGATGATCCTGCAGGTGCCGACCTCCACCGCCACCTCATGGATCGTGCAGATGGTGGGAGGGCGCTCGACGGCGACGGTCGACGACCGCACCTTCACGCCGATCGAGCAGGCGCTGCTGCGCTCCCTCGTGACGGAGGCCACGGAGCACCTCGCGGCCGCGCTCGACGGCCTGCTGCCCACCGGGGTCACCGTCGCCGGGATCCAGTACAGCTCGCAGTTCGCGCAGGTCGCGGCCGCCGGGGAGCCGGTGATCGTGGCGCGACTGTCGATGCGGCATGGCGGGCGCACGGTGCCGGCGAGCATCATGCTGCCCGCGTCCGTGCTGTCCGGGTTCGCCGTGCGCGAGGCCCTCACCGACCGTGCGGAGACCCCGGGCCTCGTGCGCCGCCAGGTCGAGGCCGCGCCCGTCGAGGTCGCGCTGCGCCTCGCCCCCCGCTCGGTCCTGCCGCGCGAGGTGCTCGACCTCGCGGTCGGCGACCTCCTCGCCCTCCCCCACTCCGCCGACCGGCCGCTGCTGCTCACCGTCGGCGATCAGACCGTCGCGACGGCCGCGGTCGGCAGCTCCGGCGCGCGCCTCGCGTGCGTCGTCACCACCACCGTCCCCGCATCCGCCCCCGCCGCCCAGGAGTCCGCGTGACCAGCACCACCGCTTACGAATCCGCCGTCGCCGCCGCTTTCGCCGCCCGGCTCCCCACGGCAGCGCCCGTCACCGCACGGGCGTCGCAGGCCTCCGGCGACACCGGCGACGCGGTCGTCGTGCAGTTCGTCGGCGAAGCCGGAGCGCAGCTCGCCGTGCAGCTGCTCGACCCCGACGCGTTGATCGACGGCCTGGCGGGACGGCCCGTCGCCGACCGGCTGCTCGACGCGCTGGAGGCGGCCGTGACCGCCCTGGGCCCCGGCGTGCTGGGCGAGGCCGCCACGGGCGATGCGTCGGCGCTGTTCGCCGACCCGCACGCGCAGCTGTTCGACCTGGTCGACGAGGGTGAGCGCACGATCGGCCGGCTTGCCGTGCGCATCACCCACCGCCCGGCACGACCCGCCGGCGGCGACGGCCGCCTGCACCGCATCGCCGGTGTGGAGATGGAGCTGACGGTCGAGATCGGCCGCACCCGCATGGCCGTGCGCGACGTGCTCGACCTGGAGCCCGGCCGCATCGTGGAGCTGGACCGTTCGGCCGGCGCCCCCGCGGACGTGAAGCTGAACGGCCGCACGATCGCCCACGGCGAGGTCGTGGTGGTCGACCAGGACTACGCGGTGCGGATCACGCGCATCCTCGAGAACGTCGAGGCCTGACCCTGGACGACCTGCTGCTCGCCCTGCGGGTCGGGCTCTCCCTGGCGGCGGTGCTCGGCCTGCTGTGGTTCCTGCAGCGCCGGGTCGCGAAGAGCCAGTCGCGCAAGCGCGACGCCGAGCCGATCACGGTGCTGGGGCGTCAGGGCCTCGGGGCGAAGGCGCAGCTCGTGGTGGTGCAGACCGAGGACGCCCGCTACGTGCTGGGTGTCACGGAGCACGGCGTGAGCGTGGTCGACCGCCTTCCGCTGCGCCCGGAGCCCGCGGCCCCGCCCACCGGGCCGGCACCGCGCGACGCCGCCGCCGACGCCGCGGAGTTCGAGCGCATCCTCGCCGCAGCCGCGCTCACCGGCACCCCCGCGACCTCCGGCACCCCCGCGACCTCCGGCACGCCCGCGACCCCCGCACTCACCGGCACCCCCGCACGCCCCGCGACCCCGGGCGACGGCACCGAGCTGCGCCGTCGCGTGCGGCACCGCAACGACCCCCTGCGCGGCTCCATCCTCTCACCCGACACCTGGCGGCAGACCGCCGAGGCCCTCCGGCGCGCACGATGACCGCAGCCCGGGCCGTCGAGCCTCGTCGCGCGCCGTGGCGGCTGCTCGCCGTCGCGTCCGCGGTGCTGCTCGTGGTCGCGGTGCTCGTGCTGTGCAGCGGCGGTCCCGCGCACGCCGAGGTGCTGCCCGACGACCAGGGCGAGGGCGTCTCGATCGACATCAACGGCGTCGACGGCAGCCCGTCCGGCTCCATCCTCACGCTGCTCGGCATCACGCTGCTGTCGGTCGCTCCGGCGCTGCTGCTGATGATGTCGTCGTTCACGAAGATCTTCGTGGTGCTGGCGATGACCCGCAACGCGCTGTCCCTGCCGACGATCCCGCCGAACCAGGTGCTGGCGGGCCTGTCGCTGTTCCTGTCGCTGTTCATCATGTGGCCCGTGCTCACCGAGATCAACACGCTCGCGGTGCAGCCCTACATCGACGGCGCCCTCACGTTCACGCAGGCGGTCGACATCGGCCAGGGCCCGCTGCGCGAGTGGATGCTGCACTACACGCGCGAGGAGGACCTCGCGCTCATGACCCGCATGGCCGGTCAGGACAACCCCGACGACGCGGCGAGCGTGCCGATGTACACCCTGATCCCCGCGTTCATGATCTCCGAGCTGCGGGCCGCGTTCATCATCGGCTTCGTGATCTTCGTGCCGTTCCTGGTGATCGACCTGGTCGTGGCGGCCGCGCTGATGTCGATGGGCATGATGATGCTCCCGCCGGTCATGATCTCGCTGCCGTTCAAGATCCTGCTGTTCATCCTCGTGGACGGCTGGGGGCTCATCATCAAGGCCCTCCTGGAGAGCTACGGAGGTGTGGGATGAGCCCGGAGGCCGTGCTCGACATCGGCGCGCAGGGGCTGCTCATCGCGGCCAAGCTCGCCGCGCCCATGCTGGTGACCGCGCTCGTGGTGGGCTTCGCGATCTCGCTGCTGCAGTCCATCACCCAGGTGCAGGAGGTGACGCTGTCGTTCGTGCCGAAGATCGTCGCGGTCGGCATCGCCCTGCTGATCGCGGGCAACTGGATGATCGCGGAGATCATCGCCTTCACGAACGAGATGTTCGCCCGGATCCCGGCGCTGCTGAGCGGGTGAGCGCGTGTACATCCCGATCGACTTCGCGTGGCTGGAGGCCACGATGCTCGCGGCCGTGCGCATCACGGCGTTCATCATGATCGCCCCGCCGTTCTCCTACGGCGCGATCCCGGTGCGCGTGAAGGCCATGCTGTCGATCGGGCTGTCCCTCGCGGTGGGCGCGGCCGTCGCCCCCGGCTACGAGCCGCTGGACACCGGCGCGTTCCTCGGCGCACTCGTGCTCCAGGTGCTCACCGGGGCGCTGCTGGGTTTCCTGGTGATGATGTGCTTCGCGGCGCTGCAGGCCGCCGGCAGCCTGATCGACGTGTTCGGCGGGTTCCAGCTCGCCCAGGCGTTCGACCCGGCGGCGATGGTCAACGGCGCCCAGTTCACCCGCCTGTTCCACCTGACGGCGCTGACGCTGCTGTTCGCCTCCGGCGGCTACCAGCTGATCCTCGCAGGGCTCGCGCGCAGCTTCGACGCGGTGCCCGTCGACGGCGTCTTCGCGGTCGCCGGGCCCGTCGAGCTGCTCGTGGACGGGGTGTCGCAGATGGTGCTCGCGGCCGTGCAGATCGCGGGCCCGCTCGTGCTCGTGCTGTTCCTGGCCGACGTGGGCCTCGGCCTGATCACCCGGGTCGCCCCCGCGCTCAACGCGTTCGCGATGGGCTTCCCGGTGAAGATCCTGCTGACGCTGCTGCTCGCCGGCGCCGTGTACGTGGCGTTCCCCGGCATCATCGACGCGCTCGCCTCCCAGGCCTTCCGGCTGATGCAGGGGGTGACGCCGTGAGCGACGCCGACAGCGGGGAGCGCAGCGAGAAGGCGACCGACAAGCACCTGCGCGAAGCCCGGCAGAAGGGTCGCCTCGCCCGCAGCCAGGACCTCACGGCGTGGCTCGGCATCGGCGCCGCGGCCGTCATGATGCCCGCCGCGATCGCTGCGGGCACCGCCGCGGGCACCGAGCAGCTCATCTCGCTCACCTCGCTCATGCGGACGCCGTCGCCCGAGGCCGCGCTCGGCGCGCTGGGCCGCGGGCTCGCGTCGGTCCTGCCCACGCTCGGCGCGCTGCTGGCCGCCGTCGCGGTCGTCACCCTGCTCGGCGCGGTGGTGCAGGGCGGCGTGCACCTGCGCACGCTCACCGGACGCTACGAGCAGTTCAACCTCGTCTCGGGCATGCGGCGGGTGTTCGGCCTGCAGGCGCTCTGGGAGGGCGCGAAGGCGCTGCTCAAGACGGCAGCGATCGCGCTCGCGCTGTGGTTCGTGATCGCCGGGCTCATGCCGGTGCTGACCGCGAGCGGCGCGCACTCGATCTCCCGTCTGCTGGGCACCGCGGCCGAGGGCACCGCCGCCCTCCTGCAGACCGCGATCGGCGTGGGCCTGGTCCTCGCCGCGATCGACCTGTTCGTGGTGATGCGCCGCAACCGCAAGCACACGCGCATGACCAAGAAGGAAGTGCGCGACGAGAACAAGAACTCCGAGGGCGACCCGCTGATCCGCCAGCAGCGCCGGTCGCGCCAGCTCGCCGTGAGCCGCAACCGGATGATCGCGGCGGTCGCGAACTCCGACGTCGTGGTGGTCAACCCCACCCACATCGCGATCGCGCTGAGCTACGAGGCCGGCACCTCCGCGCCCCGCGTGGTCGCGAAGGGCAGCGGCGTGATCGCCGAGCGCATCCGCGAGAAGGCGCTCGAGGCCGGGGTGCCCCTCGTGCGCGACATCACCCTCGCGCGATCCCTGCACGCCGCGTGCGAGCTGGGCCACGAGATCCCCGAAGACCTGTACAACGCCGTGGCGCGCGTGCTCGTGTTCGTCGACGCCCTGCGGCGTCGCGGCGCCGCCCGCGGCATCCACTCGCTCCCCTACCGGAGGACCGCATGAAGAAGATGCTCACCACGCTGATGGTGCCGATCGGGGTGGTCGGCATCATCATGCTGCTCGTCGTCCCGGTGCCGCCGTTCCTGCTCGACGTGCTCATCATCCTCAACATCATGTTCGCGCTGGTGATCCTGCTGACGTCGATGTTCGTGAAGAAGCCGCTCGACTTCTCGGTGTTCCCCTCGCTGCTGCTGGTGGCGACGCTGTTCCGTCTCGGCCTGAACGTCGCGTCCACCCGGCTCGTGCTGGGCGAGGCGTACGCGGGGCAGGTCATCGAGGCGTTCGGGGCCATCGCGGTCGGCGGCTCGCTCATCATCGGCGCGGTCGTGTTCCTCATCCTCGTGGTCATCCAGTTCGTCGTCGTCACGAAGGGTGCCGAGCGCGTGGCCGAGGTCGGCGCCCGGTTCACGCTCGACGCGATGCCCGGCAAGCAGATGGCCATCGACGCCGATCTCAACGCGGGACTCATCACCGACACGGAGGCCAGGCAGCGCCGCGCCGAGGTGGCCGCGGAGGCCGACTTCTACGGCGCCATGGACGGTGCCTCGAAGTTCGTGAAGGGCGACGCGATCGCCGGGCTCGTCATCATCATCATCAACATCGTCGGCGGCATCGCGATCGGGCTCGTGCAGCACGGCATGTCGATCGACCAGGCCGTGAGCACGTACAGCCTCCTGACGATCGGCGACGGCCTGGTCACGCAGATCCCGGCCCTGCTCATGGCCGTGTCGACCGGCATGATCGTGACCCGTTCGACCGCCGAGACCGAGATGGGCACGGCCGCATCGGCCCAGCTCGGGCAGTCCCGCAACGCGCTGCTGATCGCCGGGTGCGCGGCCATCATCATGTCGCTCATCCCGCACATGCCGATGCTGCCGTTCGTCGCGATCGGGGCGCTGCTGCTCCTGGTCGCCCAGCGCATCACGGCCACCAGGAAGCGGGAGGCGGCCGAAGCCGCGAAGGCACCGGTGACGCCGCCGGCGGAGCAGCCGGAGGAGCTGATCGAACGCATGCGCGTGCACCCGCTCGAGATCCTCCTCTCGCCCGACATCGTCGACCTGGTCACCGGCGGCCCCGACGACCTGCTCGCGCGCGTGAAGGCGCTGCGGCGGCGCATCGCGCTCGACCTCGGCCTGGTCACCCCGCCCGTCCGCACGCGCGACAGCATCGAGCTGCCGCAGGCCACGTACGTGATCCGCATCGCCGGGGTGGAGACCGGACGCGGCACCGCGCCGGGCGGATCGGTGCTCGCGCTCGGCTCGGGGCTCGAGTCGCTGCCCGGCGCCGCAGCCCTCGACCCCGTGTTCGGGCTGGAGGGCAAGTGGATCCCGATGGAGATGCGGCACAGCGCCGAGTTCGCCGGGGCGACCGTGATCGACCGGGCCAGCGTGATCGTCACGCACCTGTCGAGCGTGATCCAGACGCACGCCGCGCGGCTGCTGTCGCGGGAGGACGTGCGCCAGCTCACCGACGCGCTCAAGCAGGTGTCGCCGTCGGCGGTGGAGGAGCTCACGCCCGCGCAGCTCTCGCTCGCCGAGGTCCAGCGCGTGCTGCAGGGGCTGCTCGCGGAGCGCGTGCCGATCAACGACCTCGGCCGCATATACGAGGCGCTGGCCCTGCGCGCCAAGACCTCGACCGACCCGGAGGGGCTGATCGAGGCCGCCAGGGCCGCGCTCGGCCCGGCGATCGCCGCGCGCTTCGCGGAGAACGGCGTGCTGCGGGTGGTCATGATCAACCCGCTGCTGGAGCAGGCGATGCTGGAGAGCCTGCGGCCGGGCGACGACGGCACCCAGATCGTGTTCGAACCGCAGCGCATGGAGGCCGTGATCGCCTCGGTCAAGCAGGCGGTCGCCGCGCAGGCGGACGGGCCGGAACCGGTGCTGGTGTGCGCGCCGTCGCTGCGGCCGGCCGTGCGACGGCTCGTGTCGGCGCAGACCGACGGCCTGCCGGTGCTGTCGTACAGCGAGGCCACCGCGGCGCCGCTGACGATCGAGACCATCGGCGTGGTGCGCGACGCCTCGACCGCGTCGCTGGGGCCCGCCCCCGTCGCACCAGTAGGCTGATCGAATGCTGGTGTTGACGAGGCGGATCGGTGAGAGCGTGCGCATCGACGGCGAGATCGAGGTCACGCTGCTCGACATCAAGGGCGACAGCGTGCGGATCGGCGTGAAGGCCCCGCGGGAGACGCGCATCCAGCGCACCGAGATCATCGAGGCCGTCGGCGCCGAGAACGTCTCCGCCGCCGCCGACACCGACGCCACCGCCGAGGGGGCCATCGCCGCCGCACTCGCCCGCGGCCGCGAGCACCGCCGGTCCTAGCCGTTCACACCGGCGAGAGGTCGGCGGACACGGCGCGCTTCCACTGGTCGCCGCCGGCCGCACGTGCCCGGTCCGCGGCGGCGGCCGCCGCCGCCAGCAGCGCGTCGTAGTCGTAGCCGGCGACGCTCGAGGTGGCCCAGCCGATGCTGGCCGAGGAGCGGATGCCGCTCACCGGCGCATCCGTGTCGATGACCGAGATCCGGGACAGGATCGCGCGCAGGTGGAAGCGCACGGCCTCGTCGCTGCCGCGGATCAGCACGACGACCCGGTCGTCACTCAGCCGTTCCGCGTCGGCGGTGGTGGGCAGCGCCTCCTGGACGTCGGCGTGGAAGCGGTCGACGATCCGGCGGAAGGCCCCGCTGCTCGACGCCTCGCGCAGGTCGGCGGGGTCGTCCAGCCGCACGTCCAGCACCGACCACGCCCCGTCGTTCTGCGCCTCGGCCTTGCGCAGGCGGGCCCTGGCACGGTCGGCCGCCCCGACGTCACCGCGCGCCGCGCTCTCCACCCGCACCAGCAGCACGAGGGTGAAGGCGGCGCAGGTGCTCACCACGATCGCGCCGACGGCGTTCATGCCCCGCAGGGCGCTCAACTGCGCCTCCGTGCTCACGCTCCCCGACACCAGTGCCGACGCCCCGCTGACCACGGAGACGACCGCGAAGCCGCACGCGGCGAGCGCGAGGGGCATCACGACGTCGCGCGCGGGAGGCTGCCCGCGCAGCAGCTCCCACGCGAGGAGCCCGGCGAACACGCCCATCGACAGGAAGACGAGGTGGAAGACCAGCAGGTACCAGGCCGTGCCCGCCGTGGACACCAGGGCGACCGGCACGCCGATCAGCGCCACGATCACCGGCAGCCAGGGGGCCGAGCGCCCGAAGTGGATCCGCACGCCGATCCAGACGAGGGGGATGAACACGACCGTCAGCGCCGACGAGGCGGCCCGCAGGACCGGGAGGCCGGTGTGATGCCCGGCCAGCCACAGGTACGCGCCCAGCATGCCGATCCCGAAGGCCACGCCCCACACGATCGTCGCCCTGCTCGGGCGCGCCAGGGTGGCGAGACCGATCACGATCGCGGTCAGCACGGTCACGACGGCGACCATGCTGGTGGTCACGTCGACGTTGACGGGCACGAGCGGTGTCATGCCGGATCCTTCCTCGGGGAACGGCGCGGGAAGCGCACGGTGACGGTGGTGCCGGCGCCCACCTCGCTGTCGACGAGGATCTCCCCGTCGTGCGCGACGACGATGTCCCGCGCGATGCCCATGCCGAGCCCGGTGCCGGAGATCCCGCCCCGCACGGCGCTGTCGGTGCGGAAGTACGGCTCGAAGAGACGGGGCAGCTCGTCGGGGGCGATGCCCATGCCGGTGTCGACCACGCTCACCTCGGCCCTGGCATCGTCCGCGCCGACCCGCACCTGGATGCGGCCACCGGACGGGGTGTACTTCACGGCGTTGCCGATCAGGTTGTCGAGCACCTGGCGCAGCCGGAACGCGTCGCCGGTGATGACCAGGCGGTCCGCGCCGTCGAGGCTCAGCTCCTGCCGGGCAGCGGTGATCAGCGGCGCGAAGGAGGCCGCGGACGCCTCCACCACCTCGCGCAGGTCCACCGGCTCGAACGGCTCCGGCGAGCTGCGGGTCTGCGCCTGCATGCTCGAGAGCAGGTCCTGCATCCGCTCCCCGGCGTTCGCGATCACCTCGACCTGCGCTGGCACGCGGCCCGGCAGGTCGTCGCGTTCGCGCAGCAGCTCCACGTGCCCGATGATCGCGGTGAGCGGGTTGCGCAGCTCGTGCGAGACGATCGCGGTGAGGGCCCTGCGCTCCTCCGCGGCCTCCAGGAGCGCGGTGACGTCGTCGATCACGACCAGAGCGATGTGCTCGCCCTCGCCGGCCCCGGCCATCGCCTGCGTGGTCACCTCTAGCGCCCGCCACTGTCCTGCGCCGTCGAACAGCCACACCCGTTCGGCGCGCAGCTCCTCCCCCGCGGCCGCCCGCGCCAGGGTCGTGCGCGCGGGGCTCAGGGCGGTGCCGCGCCGCGCGTCGTACTCGACCGAGGCGGAGGGCAGGGCGGCCCCGTAGCGGTCGCGGCCGTACAGCGCGCGGTAGGCGTCGTTCATCTGCAGGATCCGCCCCTGGGCGGTGACCACGACCAGGGCGACACCGAGCGCGTCGATGATCTGCGTCACCCGCTGCTGGTTGGTCTCGGCCCGCTCCGCCGCCCTGTTCACCTGCTCGGAGCGCCGCTGCAGCAGCCGTCGCGCGGCACCCGACCGCTGCGAGCCAATCCGCACCGTGACCCCGAGGAAGCTGAGGGTCACCACGACCGTCAGCACCCGCAGCAGCACGTCGGCCGGCTCCCCCGACCGGTCGGCGAAGAACACCAGACAGCCACTGCTGAAGGCGACACCGGTGAACACCCACGGCATCGAGAAGTAGGTCGCCAGCCACACCACGGGGAACACCCACAGGAACCCGAGCCGCAGGTCGGGGGCGTTGGTGGTGAAGCCGACGGCCAGGATGTCCAGCAGCGGGAGCGCGGTCACGGCGGTGCGCGGAAGCCGGCGCCACGGCACGAGCAGGGCGACGAGCGTGGTGACCACCACGAGGACGATCCCGACCACGAACAGCGGGATCGTGAGCGTGTGCGGCTTGAAGCCCGCGACCATCACCACGATGGCGACGATGCTGCCCGCGAACACGAGTTGCCAACGCCAGATCGACACAGTGCGGATCATGAAGCCCCCGCCTCCTGGTCGATCCTCAGCTTTGTCGCAAGATTACTCAAAGATCGGGCCTACGCGCTCTTCAGGCGACATCGGCGTCCTACGATTCTGAGTGGGGGCCGACACTGCGACTGGGGATTTCGCAGACGCTGGGGCCGCGCGAGTGGGGATTCGCAGGCATCCGGGGCCGCGGTGGGGGAGCCGCGGCCTCGAACCCCTGTCAGCCGGGTTGATCGCCGGCTGGGGTGAGCCGATAGCCGACGCCGCGCACGGTCTCGATGTAGCGCGGCTCGGTGGGGCTGTCGCCGAGCTTGCGGCGCAGGTTGGCCATGTGGGTCTCGATCGCGCGCTTGTCCGGTTCGCTGACGGGGTCGGCGGAGCCGGACGGCGCGCCGCGCAGACCCCGTGCGAGCTCCGCCTTGCTGCACACGCGGCGCCGCGACTCCAGCAGCGCGGCGAGCAGGTCGAACTCCGTGGGGGTGAGCTCGACCGGACGCTGCGCCACGAGCACGAGTCGCGTGTCGAGGTCGAGACTGAGGTCGCGATGCACCCGACCACGCCACGTGGACACCGTCGTGTCGGTCGCGGCGGCCGGCGGCGCGGGCGCGACCGGCCGCTGCGTCGCCGTGGCGACCGGGAGCCGCGGTCGCCGCAGGAGCGCCTCGATCCGCGCGCGCAGCTCGCGCGGACGGAACGGCTTGACCAGGTACTCGTCGGCGCCCGAGGTGAGACCGAGCACCACGTCGGACTCCTCCGCGAGCGCGGACAGCATGATGATGAACGTGTCGCTGACCCGGCGGATGCGCCGGGCCACCTCGAACCCGTCGATGCCGGGCAGGTTGATGTCGAGCGTGGTGATCACGGGCTGGTGCCGTTCGACCGCCGCGAGGCCCTCCGGCCCCGATCCGGTGACGGCGACCTCGAAGCCCGCGGCGAGGAACACCTCCTCCAGCAGCGACTGCACGCCGGGGTCGTCCTCGATGATGACCGCGACCAGGTCGCCGACGCTGCGGGCGGTCATGCCCGCTGCTCCCGGACGATGGTGACCACGCGCGGGGCGTCCGCGTCGAGCTCGGACGGGTCGAGGTCGTCGTCGGCTCCGGCCGCGCCGACCGGGCGTTCCAGCTCGATGTCCCACCACGCGTCGGCGAGCTCCTCCGCCATGCCGCGCCCCCATTCGATCACGACCACCGAGCGCTGCAGGTCGAGATCGAGGTCGTCGAGCTCGGCGGCCGAGCCGAGCCGGTAGGCGTCCACGTGCACGAGCGGCGCCCCGCCCACGAGCGACGGGTGGGTGCGCGCGATCACGAACGTGGGGCTCTGCACGGGTCCGCGCACGCCGAGCCCCTCCGCGAGCCCCCGCGTGAAGGTGGTCTTGCCCGCCCCGAGCGGCCCCGTGAGGATGAGCAGGTCGCCCGCCTCCAGCTGTTCGCCGATCCGCAGGCCGAGCTGTTCCATCTCGTCCGCGGTGGCGATCTCCCGGCGGCCGAGGAACGCCGGGTCGACGCTCACGACGCCCTCCGCGGCACCCGGTGTCCGATGCGGGTCACGATCTCGTAGTCGATCGTGCCCGCGGCGTCCGCCCACTCCCGCGCCGACGGCACGCCGAGGGTCGGATCGCCGAACAGCACCACTTCGTCGCCGATCGAGACGGGGGTGTCCCCCACGTCCACCACGAACTGGTCCATCGCGATGCGGCCGACGTTCACGAAGCGGCGCCCGCCGATCGACACGGGAAGGCGCCCGGAGGCGCTGCGGGGCACGCCGTCGGCGTAGCCCAGCGGCACCAGGACGAGCGTGGTGTCGCGGTCGGTGCGATGGTCGTAACCGTACGAGACACCGGTGCCGGCCGGCACCCGGCGCACGGCCGCGACCGCGCCGCGCAGCGTCATGGCCGGACGCAGGCCCAGTTCGGCCGAGGAGCGGTCGTCGAACGGCGACTGCCCGTACAGGCCGATGCCGATCCGCACCGCATCCAGCCGCGTCTCCGGCAGGTCGATCGCCGCGGCGGTCGCGGCGATGTGGCGGATCTCCGGGCGGATGCCGAACGACGCCGCCGCGGCCACCCCCTCCTCGAACTTCGCCAGCGCCGCCCTGTCGTCGGCGGGTGAGGTGTTCGACAGGTGACTGAACAGGCCCACCACCCGCAGCCGCCCGATGCGTTCGAGCCGCGCGGCCTCGGCCAGCACCCGCCCCCAGTCGCCCGGGGCGATGCCGTTGCGCGACAGCCCCGTCTCGAACTTCAGGTGCACCGCGACCGGGCTGTCGACCGCCGCCGCGGCCGCCGCCGCCTCCAGCTGGTCGAACGAGGAGATCCCGAGCTCGATGTTCTCGGCCGCCGCCTGGGTGAAGCGCTCCCGCGGGGCGTGCAGCCAGGCGAGGATCGGCGCGTGCACG
Source organism: Microbacterium sp. NPDC055599 (assembly GCF_053618975.1). Lineage (NCBI taxonomy): Bacteria > Bacillati > Actinomycetota > Actinomycetes > Micrococcales > Microbacteriaceae > Microbacterium > Microbacterium sp. NPDC055599. The sequence goes on from NZ_JBSHIM010000003.1 coordinate 25,283, forward strand.
CCCTGCCGACGCAGCTCCAGCGCCTCCGGGATCTCGGCGACCCCGAGCCGGGTGGCACCGGCCGAGAGCGCGGCCACCGCGGTCGCCGCGGCACCGTGTCCGTACGCGTTGGCCTTCACCACCGCGAGCACCTCGACCCCGGTGAGCCGACGGAAGTGCCGCACGTTGTCGGCGATCGCGTCGAGGTCGATCGCGGCCTCACGGAAGGGGACGATCACAGCGGTGCTCCTTCGGCGACGACGAACGCGGCGGCCAGGCCCGCGTCGTGGGTGAGGGTGAGGTGGAGGGTCACGATGCCGCGCTCCTCGACGACCGCCGCCGTCGATCCGGACAGCACGAAGTACGGCCGCCCCGAGGGCTCGGAGGCGATCTCGATCTCGGTCCAGTGCACGCCGTCCGACCCGCCCAGCGTCTTGATCAGCGCCTCCTTGGCGGCGTAGCGCGCGGCCAACGACGGCAGTCGGAGCGCCTGCTCCGAGGGGGCGAACAGCCGCTCGCGGAGCTTGGGCGTGCGGGTCATCGTGCGCTCGAACCGGGGGATGTCCACGAGGTCGATGCCGGTGCCGATGATCACCCGTTCAGCCTACTCGCGCGGAACGGCCCCGCCCCGGAGCGGGACGGGGCCGTTCGCGGACGACGGGCGGGGTCACTCCACCGTGACGGACTTGGCCAGGTTGCGCGGCTGGTCCACATCGAGCCCCTTGGCGGTGGCCAGCGCCATCGCGAAGATCTGCAGCGGCACCACGGCCAGCAGCGGCTCGAACATGGGGCCGGCGAGCGGGATGTGGATGACCTCGTCGGCGAAGGGCAGCACCGCGGCGTCGCCCTCCTCCGCCACCACGATGACCCGGGCGCCGCGCGCGCGGATCTCCTGGATGTTGGAGACGACCTTCGAGTGCACGAGCGCGGAGTGGCGCGGCGACGGCACCAGCACGAACACCGGCTGCCCCGGCTCGATCAGCGCGATCGGGCCGTGCTTGAGCTCGCCGGCGGCGAAACCCTCGGCGTGGATGTAGGAGATCTCCTTGAGCTTGAGCGCGCCCTCCAGCGCGATCGGGTAGCCCACGTGGCGACCGAGGAACAGCACGGAGCGGGTGTCGGCCATCCAGCCGGCGAGCTGCGTGACGTGCTCCTGCTCGCTCTCCAGCACCGCGGCGACCTTCTCGGGCAGGGCCAGCAGCTCGGCGACGTCGGTGGACGCGTCGGCGACCGTGCCGCGCACGCGACCCATGTGCAGGCCGAGCAGCAGCAGCGCCGTGATCTGTGCCGAGAACGCCTTGGTCGACGCGACCGCGACCTCCGGTCCGGCGTGCGTGTAGACGACCGCGTCGGACTCGCGCGGGATGGTGGCGCCCTGCGTGTTGCACACCGAGAGGGTGCGCGCGCCGCGCTCGCGGGCGTACTTGACGGCCATGAGCGTGTCCATGGTCTCGCCCGACTGGCTGATCGACACGACCAGGGTGTCGGCGCCGATCACGGGGTCGCGGTAGCGGAACTCGTGCGCGAGCTCGACGTCGACCGCGACGCGCGCCCACTGCTCGATGGCGTACTTGCCGACGAGGGCGGCGTACGACGCGGTGCCGCACGCGGTGATGATGACGCGGTTGATGCCGGTGAACAGCTCGTCGAGCCCGTCGAGCTCGGGGATCACGACCTGCCCGTCCTGGATGCGACCGCGAATCGTGTTGGCCACGGCCTCGGGCTGCTCGGCGACCTCCTTGGCCATGAAGCTCGACCAGCCGCCCTTCTCGGCGGCGGCGGCATCCCACGACACGTCGAAGGGCTCCGGGGTGACCGGGGTGCCGGCGAAGTCGATCACGGTCACGGCGTCGGGCGTGATCGACACGATCTGGTCCTGACCGATCGCGAGCGCCTGGCGGGTGTGCTCGACGAAGGCCGCGACGTCGGAGCCGAGGAAGTTCTCGCCCTCGCCCAGGCCGATCACGAGCGGGGAGTTGCGGCGGGCGCCGACGACGAGGCCGGGGTGGTCCTGGTGCATCGCGAGCAGGGTGAAGGCGCCCTCGAGGCGGTTCACGACCGAGCGGAAGGCGAGCTCGAGGTCGCCGCCGTTGCCGGCGTACTCGCGACCGAGCAGGGCCGCGGCCACCTCGGTGTCGGTCTCGCTGCGGAACACGACGCCGTCGGCGAGCAGCTCGTCGCGCAGCGCGGCGAAGTTCTCGATGATGCCGTTGTGGATCACGGCGAGCTTGTCGTCGTCGGCGAGGTGCGGGTGGGCGTTGCCGTCGGTGGGTCCGCCGTGGGTGGCCCAGCGCGTGTGGCCGATGCCGGTGGTGCCGTCGGGCAGCGGCGCGTCGCCGAGCGAGTCGCGCAGCACGGCCAGCTTGCCGGCCTTCTTGCGCATCCCCAGCTCGCCGTCGCCGTCGATCACGGCGATGCCCGCGGAGTCATAGCCGCGGTACTCGAGCCGGGCGAGACCGGCGAGAAGGATGTCCTGGCTGGGCCGCGGGCCCACGTATCCGACGATTCCACACATGAGATACAGGGTAAGACGCGATTTTTGCGAGTCGTCCGAACAATAGAGCGCCGACGGCGCGGCGTCACAGCTTGCGCAGCAGCACGCTCTCCACGTCGTGGTCCGGGCCCTTGCGCAGCACCAGGCGTGCGCGATGCCGGGTGGGCATCACGTTCTCGACCAGGTTGGGCATGTTGATCTCGTTCCAGTACCCGAGCGCCGTGGTGATCGCCTCCTCGTCGGTGAGGTGCGCGAACACGTTGAAGTAGGACGACGGATTGCTGAACGCGCCCTGCCGCAGCGCGAGGAAGCGGTCGACGTACCACTTCTCGATGTGCGACGTCTCGGCGTCGACGAAGATCGAGAAGTCGAACAGGTCGCTGACCGCGACGTCGTTGGGCGCGGGCGGCGGCTGCAGCACGTTCAGCCCCTCCACGATCACCACGTCGGGTCGCCGCACCACGACGTGCGCGTCGGGCACGATGTCGTAGCGCATGTGGGAGTAGAACGGCGCGCGCACCTCGGGGGCGCCGCTCTTGACCTCGGTCAGGAACTCGATCAGCGCGCGCCGGTCGTACGACTCGGGGAAGCCCTTGCGGTCCATGAGCCCGCGGCGCTCCAGCTCGGCGTTCGGATAGAGGAAGCCGTCGGTCGTCACCAGCTCGACGCGTGGCGTGCCCGGCCAGCGGCTCATGAGCTCGCGCAGCAGCCGGGCGATCGTGGACTTGCCCACCGCGACCGATCCGGCGACGCCGACCACGAACGGCGTCGTGCTGTCGTCCTCCTGCAGGAAGGTCGAGGTCGCCGCGCCGAGCTGCTTGGTCGCCGAGGCGTAGAGGCTCAGCAGGCGGCTCAGCGGCAGGTACACCTCGCGCACCTCGGTGAGGTCGAGCCGGTCGCCGATGCCGCGCAGCTCCACGACCTCGGTCTCGGTGAGGGGCTGGTCGAGGCCCGCGGCCAGACGCGCCCACTCGGCTCGGCCGATCTCCCGGTACGGCGACAACGGCAGCGTGGGGTCGGGGGTCACGTGCACCATCGTAACGGCGCGCGAGTAGTCTCTTCCCGTGCGCCTGGGAGTCCTCGACATCGGATCCAACACCGTCCACATGCTCGCGGCCGACGTGCGTCCCGGCGGCCGCCCGCTCGCGACGACCAGCGACCGGACGGTGCTGCGCCTCATGCGCTACCTCACCCCCGACGGCGCCATCTCGGAGGAGGGCGTCGCCGCGCTCGAGGCCGCCGTGGCCCAGGCCCGCCGCGTCGCCGAGGCGGAGCGGGTCGACGAGCTGCTCGCCACCGCGACGAGCGCCGTGCGCGACGCCCGCAACGGCGCCGAGGTCATCGCCCGCATCGAAGCCGCGCTCGGGCAGCCGCTGCAGGTGCTCGACGGCGAGACCGAGGCGGAGCTGACGTTCCTCGCGGTGCGGCGGTGGTTCGGGTGGTCGGCCGGACAGCTGCTGCTGCTCGACATCGGCGGCGGCTCGCTGGAGATCGCCGCGGGGGCGGAGGAGCTGCCGGACGCCGCCGCCTCCGTCCCGCTGGGCGCCGGCCGCATGACCGTGCAGTTCCTCCCCGACGACCCGCCCGGCGAAGCCGACGTCGAGCGGTTGCGCGCGCACGCCGAGACGACGCTCGCCGAGGTGCTGCCCCGGTTCCGCGCCCTGCCCCGCCCCGACCACGTCGTCGGATCGTCGAAGGCCATCCGCTCGCTCGCCCGTCTGGTGGGCTACCCGGCGCCCGGGTGGTCGGGCAGCGACCGGATGCTGCTGCCCCGCGCGGCGCTCGGCTCCTGGATCCCGCGGCTCGCCCGCCTGCCCGCCTCGGCCAGACAGGAGCTGCCCGGCATCACCCCCGATCGCACGTTCCAGATCGTGGCGGCCGCGGTCGCTCTGCACACCGCGATGAGCGCCCTGCAGGTGGACGAGCTGGAGGTCTCCCCGTGGGCCCTGCGCGAGGGCGTGCTGCTGCGCTACATCGAGGAGCACAGCGGCGCGCGAACCTGAGAGGGGCGCACACCCCCCGCCGCTAGCATGACCGCATGACCTCCCCCGCCGTCGCCCCCTCGCGCGCGGGCACGGTGACGGCGCGTCTCGCCCTCGTCGGCTACCTGCTGTTCGTCGGCTTCACCGTCTGGCTCCCCGCCTCGGTCTCGGCCAAGGTCACAGGGCTGGTGGGCGTCATGGCCGCGTGGGTGTCCGATGCGGGCATCGCCTCGTACGAGCGCAGCGCCGTGGTGCTGGAGATCCTCGCCAACGTCGCCCTGTTCGTGCCGGTGGGCCTGCTGCTCGCGCTCGCCCTCCCGCGGCTGCGCCTGTGGCAGGTGGTGCTCTGCGGCGGTCTGATGAGCGTGGTCATCGAAGCGGTCCAGGGGCTCATGCCCTCGCGCGTCCCCGCCCTCAGCGACATCATCGCCAACACCTCGGGCACGCTGATCGGCGCGGTGCTCGCCCTGGTGCTGCTCCAGCTGGTGGCGGGTGATCGTCCGGCGGCGGCCCGCCGTAGGCTGGTGTCGTGACCACGCCCCACCCCGACGGCCCTCCGGCCGGCATGAGCCGCAGGGAATGGCGCGAGCTCCGGGCGACGACGCCCGCCGCGCCCTCCGCCTCCCCTTCCTCCTCCCCCGAACCCGGGAACGCGCACGCGGACGCCCCGGCGCCCGGCCCGCTCGACGCGCTGCTGCGCCCGGACGCGGGCGGCGACCCCGGCCACCGCCTCACGATCCTCACCGTCTGCACGGGTAACATCTGCCGCTCGCCGCTGGCCGAGGTGATGCTCCGCCGCTCGCTCGAGCCGCTGGGCGTGCGCGTGCACAGCGCGGGGACGCACGCGCTGGTCGGCCACGGCATGCCGGAGCCGGCGCTCGAGCTCGCGGCCACGGCGGGCGTCGAGCCGTCGATCGCCGCCGCCCACCAGGCGCGCTACCTGGTCGAGCCGCTGCTCGCCGACACCGACCTCGTGCTGACCATGGCCAGGGAGCACCGCTCGCACGCGGTGAAGATGCTGCCGAGCATCCTGCGGCGCACGTTCACGGTGCGCGAGTTCGCCCGGCTCGCGTCCACGCTGACCAGTGCGGACGCGAGGGCGGCAGCCGATGCCGCCGGCGACGCCCCTGCCGACCGGTTCGCCGCCGTGCTGCGCGCGCTCAACGACCAGCGCGGGCTCACCCCCTCGCAGCCGGAGGACGACGACGTGATCGACCCGTACCGCCGCTCGCGCGAGACCTACGCGCTCTCGGCATCGCAGCTCACCCCGGCGCTGGCCGAGGTCGAGCGGGTCGTGCGCGACGCCATCGGCTGAGACGCACCCGTCCGCGCGGACGATCACCGTATGCTCATGGTCATGCAGGCATCCCGTGCTCCCCGAGGGATGCGCGAGGGGCGGAAACCGTGGAACTGAGAGACTACGTGCGCATCGTGCGCGCGCACTGGATCGTGATCGTGGTGGCCACGCTGGTCGGCGCCGCCGCCGCGTTCGGATGGACCGCCCTGCAGCCGCGCGTGTACTCCGCCGACACCACCGGCATCGTCACGGCGGCCGGCGGCGACGGCTCGAGCGGCTCCGCCCTGGTGGGCAATCAGCTCGCGCAGAGCAGGGTGAAGTCGTACCTCAACATCGGCTCGTGGCGGGCGGTCGCCGAGCACGCGATCGACGAGCTCGGGCTGGACACGACCCCCGACGTGCTCGTGAACCGGGTGACCGTGACCAATCCGCTCGACACGACCGCCCTGCAGGTCACCGCGAAGGGACCGACGCCGCAGGAGGCACAGGCGCTGGCGCAGGCCTGGCTCGACGGCATGGCGATCGAGATCGACAAGCTCGAGGGCGGCACCTCGTCGACCCCGGCCGCGATCTCCCTCGTGGTGGGCGACTCCGCGCGCCTGCCCACCGAACCCTCCTCCCCCAACACGCGCATCGCGGTCCTCATAGGCGCGCTCGCCGGACTCGCGCTGGGCCTGGTCTACGCGTTCGTGCGCCACACGGTCGACCGGCGGGTCCGCCACCCCCGCGACATCGAGCGCGAGACCGGCGTCTCCGTCATCGGGACGCTGCCGCTGGAGAAGTCGATGTCCGACGAGCGGCAGGTGATCGACTTCTCGCTCGAGTCGCAGCACGGCGTCTTCCACCACACGATCGAGTCGATGCGCGAGCTGCGTACGAACCTGCAGTTCATCGACGTCGATCACCCGCCGCGGGTGATCGTCGTGACCAGCTCGGTGCCGGGCGACGGCAAGTCGACCGTGTCGGTCAACCTCGCCTCGAGCCTCGCGGCCGCCGGGCAGTGGGCGATCCTGATCGACTGCGATCTGCGGCGTCCCGTCATCGCCGACATCTTCGGCATGTCCCGCGACGTCGGCCTGACCGACGTGCTCGCCGGACGCGCGGAGCTGCAGGACGTGGCGCACCGCCCCTCACGCGACGTACCGCTGGCCGTGGTCGGGGCGGGCCGCATCCCGCCGAACCCCAGCGAGCTGCTGGGCTCGAAGCGCATGCGCGACTTCCTGGCCGAGATCAGCTCGTCGGCCATCGTGATCCTCGACTCCCCGCCCGTGCTGCCGGTGACCGATGCCGCGGTGCTCGCCGCCGGCGCTGACGGCGTGCTGATCGTCGTGTCGTCCGGCAAGACCACGTTCGACATGCTGCAGCGCGCGATCGCCAACATCACGCGCACCACCGGCCGCGTGCTCGGCGTCGTGCTCAACCGCGTGCCGCGCAAGGGCGCCGAGTCGGCGTACTACGGCCGCGAGTACTACGGGGCGTACGAGCGGTACGCGCAGCCGGACGATGCTCCGACCGCCGCACCGTCCGACGCCGGGCAGACGCCGGGCGTGCGCCGCCGGGGCACGGCTCAGGTCTGAGGCACCCGCCGCAGCAGGCCGTCCGTGCGCAGCGTCTCCGCCGCCGCCGCGACGAGGGCCCCGGCGTCCGCGCCCTCCGGGCGGCCGTGCACCCTCACGACCTCCGCCGTGATGTCGTCGAGCGGGCGCCCGTCGGCCGCGCGCCACACGGCCGGTCCGATGCCGTCGAGCACGTGCACGCTGCTGCCGTCGTCGGTGCGGCGCAGCAGGGCCAGTCGTCCGTCGCCGAGGTCGAGCGCGTCGACCACGGCCGTGCGCACGAGCGCGCCGACCGCGCCCTCCTCCGCGGCCACGGGTGCGGGTGCGGGTGCGGCGTCGTCCGCGCGGGACTCCCACCCCGTCGGCGCCTCCGCGAGCAGCGCGGCCACCACGGCGTCGAGCGTCTCGGCCTCTCGGTAGCGCACGCGCACGGCCCCGCCGACGCGGTCGAGCACGTCGCGGATCAGGTGCAGCGGGCGCGGGGCGTCGCTGAGGTAGCTGGTCTGCGGCGCGAGCAGCTCGAGCGCCTGGGCGAGGTCGAGGCGCTCGACCTCGGGTGAGTCCGGTCCGTCCGCGCGGCGGTCCAGCACCACGACGGCGGCGACGCGCGGTGCCCCGGACAGCGGCACCCCGGGGTGCAGCGACGAGGGCGCGACCTGCACCTTGTGCGGTGCGGTGGCCTCGATCACGGACAGCGGCTTCCGGTAGGCGACGACGGTGCCGTCCGCGGCGACCCCGACGGTCTCGTCGCTCACGTACGCGTACCGACGGGCCAGCCGGCGGGCGGCCGTGGTCTTGCCGGTGCCCGACGGCGCGCTGAGCACCGCGACCCGGCCGTCGGCGTCGGCGAGACCCGCGGCGTGCATCATCCACAGGGCGTCGCCGCGGCGCAGGGCCAGCGCTGCGAGGGTCACGTCACTCGACAGGAGCGCGAGGGCCGCGTCGTCGTCGCCGCCCTCCCGAACGCGGACGACGGAGTACAGCGGGCCGTCGGCGTCGGTCAGCGCGTCGCTCCAGGCGGCGCGCACCCGATCCGCGAACACCGGACCCCTGGTCGACGCGTCGATGTCGATGACGGCGCCGATCGCGGCGACCCGGATGCGGTCGGACATGGCGCCAGCCTATCCGTGCACCGCGGCAGCTCCCCGGGCCGGCGGCCGAGCCCGCGGCGCTTTCGCCCACCCCGAGTCGAACGCACAATCCGCGCAGAAAGAACGCGCACAGCGCGCTTTTCCCCGGTGCGCCGCCCGCGCCCGTCCGCCCGCCCCTACCGTCTCTTCCACGGAGGGCTCCTGGGGGATGCAGACGGTTCGTGTCGCCGCTCCGCGACCGCACGTCACGCTTCTGCACCCACGGGAGAGAGCCCCATGATCGACGACGACCGTCCCCCGCCCCGACCGTCGCGACGAGCCGTCCTGCACGCCGCCGCCTGGAGCGTCCCGGTGATCGCGCTGGCCGCCGCCGCACCGCTCGCGGCCGCCAGCGCTACCACTTTCAGCCTGGCCTGGACGGGCGCCACCACTTCACTCGTGGCCCTTCCCCTGCTCGACGGCGGCGGCGTCCTCACCAGCCAGAACGTGGTCACGGTGCCCACCCGCTTCACGATCGTGAACGGGCCGAGCCCGATCACCGCCGCCCCGGCGACGATCACGATCGCGATCGGGCGTCCCACCGACCTGACGCTCTCGCTCGGCCGCGCGCGGGGCATCGGCGTCTGGTCCGTCGACGGTGTCAGGACGACGGCGGGCGAACGCACCGCGGTCTACGAGACCGCGCCGATCGTCGGGCTGTCCGGGTTCCCCGCCACCACGTGGACCGGCACGCGCACCGTCACGGTCGCCCCGGACGGCGCCGTCGACCTGTCGGTCGTCGTCGGGCTCGCCGGAGCGTCGACCGGTGTCACGGTGAGCGCGCTCGCGACCTTCCCCGTGACGCTCACGGTCACCATCGGCGGGACCGCCGCGACGGCGACCACCACCATCCCCGTGCCCGTCGGCGCGGGAATTCTCTGATCACCTCTGTACTTCCGCGTGCTCCACTGAATACTTGTTCAAATCGGGCAGTGTCGTCCACCGGCGGTGCGCCCCGAACCCTCGAGCGATCCGGGCGGAGCGAACCTCCGCCCGGATCCCCCCGCGGAACGGAACCTCTGAGGAGGACCTCGTGAACACCAAGGCCGCCCACTCGATCGACGACCGCGAGCTCTCCCTGCACGGGATCCGTCGAGTCGGGGACCACCCCGGTCTCCGCTCGCGCGTGCGCAGCTCGGGAGGGGTGCTGCTGCTCGGAATGGGCGGCGCCACGTCCGAGCTCACCGTCGACACGGTCAGCGCCTACCCCGACCACTCGGTGTTCGCGTTCCTGGAGGCGCAGGCCCTGTGGTCGCGCGTCGACGGCGAGCCCTGGGTGGAGACCGAGAGCGGCCTCGTCATCGCACCGCACGGCATCACCCGGCGGCTCCGTGCGGCCGGGGTCTGGCGCTGCGTCGCGGCACTGGTCCCCCGCTCGGCCATCGCGTCCTTCGTGCCCTCCCTCCCGCCCGACGCGAGCGTGTACCCCGAACGGCGGCTGCTGGATGCGTCGCTGCAACGGTTCATCGCCGGCCTGCTCGACACCGATGCGCACGCGTCGGCCATCGAGCAGTACGCGATCGAGCAGCTGGTGATGGAGATGAGCGGCGCCCTCGTGCTCGACCGCGTGGGCGGTGTCACCGGGCAGGGCACGCCCCACGAGGTCCTGCGCGAGCGGGCGATCGCGGTGATCGCCCAGCAGTGCGGCGACCCGTCGCTCAACCCGGCCAGGGTGGCGCGCGAGGTGCAGTCGTCGCTGCGACAGCTGCAGCTGGTGTTCTCCGAGGTGAGCAACAGCGTGGCGGGCGAGATCCGGCGACAGCGGGCCCGCCTGGCGCACTCCCTGCTGATGGACAGCCGCTACGACGTGCTGAGCATCGACCAGATCGCGCAGCGCGCCGGCTTCCAGTCGCCGATGAGCCTGCGCCGCGCCCTCGACGAGTCCTACTCCGCAACCCCGCGCGCGCTCCGCTCGGCCCGCCGCGCCTAGCCCGCGCGCCCCTCCCAGAGCACACTCCGCGCAGGTTCGGCGCACCCCGCGCGTCTTTCGCGGGAAGCCCCGGAACGCCGTTCCCCGCCGCCCTAGCTTGAGGTCCACGGAGGGGCTCCTGGGGGATGCAGACAACGTGTCGCCTCTTCACGACACCGCGGGAAACCGCATCTGCATCTACGAGGGAGGACACTCACGTGACCGAGGAAATCCAGAAGAACAAGGGCATCTCGCGCCGCACGGTCGTCAAGGGCGCGGCCTGGTCGGTCCCCGTCATCGCGGCCGCGGTGGCGACGCCGCTGGCCGCCGCATCGCTCACCGACAGCGACCTGGTCCCCGCCCTGAGCGGGCCGATCACGCTCAGCCTGGGCGTGGGCCCGCTGGCCGTCGCGAGCATCGCCACGGTGAACACGCTCACGATCACCAACAACGGCCCGGCCGCCTCCCCCGCCGGCGCCACGACCACCATCCAGTACACGCCGTCGCTGCTGACCCTGAACATCGGCCCGGTCGCCGGTGTCACCGTCGCCGGCTCCGACGGCAACTACACCCTCACGCTCCCGTCGATCCCGGCGGGCGGCAACGTGGTGATCAACCTGGGCACGACGCTCGACTCGCTGCTGAACCTGAGCATCGTGACCGGGCTGCTCGGCGGACCGCAGCAGACGATGACGGCCACCGTCGCGGGCGACGACGTGACCGGCAACAACACGACCACCTCGAACGTGGGCATCACGCTCCTCTGACGAGCCGGCCACGAGGGGTGCGGTGCCGACACCGCACCCCTCGTGCGTGCCGCGGGTCAGCGCGTGCGTCGCAGCTGCTTGCGGCGCCCGGTCACCCAGCCCATCGCCCACTCCACCGGGCCGGTGCCGACGAAGCGCCACCACAGCCAGCCGACCAGGATCATGCCGGGGACGATCACCAGCCATCCGAGCCAGGCGTTCTCCGCCGGCCGTCCGTACGCTCCGTTCCACAGCGCGATGAGACCCACATGCAGCAGGTAGAGCGACAGCGCCACCTGCCCGCACGCCACCAGCGGCGTGAACAGCGCGTTCCAGAACCGGGCGCCGCGGCGGGATGTGGCCGCGAGCACCACCAGCACGTACGTGGCCGACACCAGGCCGATGTCGCGCAGGGTGTCGAACAGGAGCCCGGAGTCCGTTCCGCCGAACTCCGTGAAGGCCGCGACGCCCCACGACAGGTAGGCCACGACCGCGACGCCCGCGAACGCCCACAGCAGCCCGTCCCGGCGCAGCCCGTGGCGGATCAGCAGGGCACCCGCCAGGAAGAACGGCAGCAGGTTCAGCAGCCGGTACGACGGACTCAGCGCGACCCACTCCAGCACCTCGTGCAGCGGGCTGGGCGCCGTGTACGCCCACAGCCACCCCCGGGTCAGACGCACCAGCGGGTCGCTGAGCAGCAGCAGGGTCGCGGCGATCGCGATGAGCCACGGCGTGCGGGCGAGCAGCAGCGGGGCGCCGACGATCAGGAGCACGCCCAGATGCCCGAGGATGATCGCCACCCACGACCCCCACGTCGACATCCACACCCCGAGCGCGATCAGGAACAGTCCTCGCACCACCTGCTGCAGCAGCGTGAGCGGCACCCGCGGGCCCCTGGTCCACAGCAGCTGCGCGGACATGCCCATCACGAGAGCGAACAGCGGAGAGGCCAGCTCGTTCAGCATCGAGCTCACGAACGTGACCGGCAGGGGCTTCACGGGCAGGAACACCGCGGCGTGCGCGACGAGCATCGCCACGATCGCGATCCCGCGCAGCACGTCGGGGATGCGCAGCCGATCGGTCGCGCGCACGCCGCTCGACACTCCGGTGGACACGACGTCGGCCTCGGTTCCCCCTCGCATTCCCTGACACTATTGGGTGCACCACCGACCGCGCGACCGGAGAGACCATGACGACGACCGAGCCGTCCCGCCCGCGACGCCGGCGGCGCGGGAGCGTGTGGGTGCACGTCGCGCTCGCCCTGGTGCTCGCGCTGCTGATCGTCGCGTTCGTGGGGCAGCCGTCGTCGAACTCGATGGCGCCGACGCTCGAGCCCGGCGACCGGCTCATCGTGAACCGCCTCGCGTACGTCGCCGCGGACCCGCAGCAGGGCGACATCGTGGTGTTCCGTCCCGGCGACGGGTGGGAGCGCCCCGCGCCGACCGGCAACCCGCTGCGCGACGCCCTCGACGCGGCGGGCGAGGCGACCGGGATCCGGCCGTACGTGCTGGTGAAGCGGGTGATCGCGGGGCCGGGGCAGACCGTCGAGTGCTGCGACGCCGAGGGCGCGGTCCTGGTCGACGGCGAACCGCTCGACGAACCCTACGTCACGCGCGACCTGCCCTTCGTGGCGGGAGAGCTCGACTGCGACACGACCCCGGCCTCGACGCGCTGCTTCCCCGCGGTGACCGTGCCGGAGGACTCGTACCTGGTGCTGGGCGACAACCGCGCGAACTCGGCGGACTCGGTCTACCCGTGCCGCGGCAGGCCCGACGCCGGCGACTGCGCCCGGTGGATGACGCGCGACGAGGTCGTGGGCAGGGCGGGGCCGATCCTGTGGCCGTTCGACCGGTGGGGCGGCCCGTGACCCCCGGCCGCGGGATCAGCCGCAGCCGGGCGTCTCGAGCGTGACCGGGGTCTGTCGCACCATGGGCGTGGTCCACACGTCGTAGGGCCCGTAGTCGGCCCCGGTGGTTCCCTCCGCCCCCGTCATGTCGACCGTGATGACCGCGGCGGTCTGCGGCGGTGTGACCACGTTGATGCGCACGGCCGTGCGCCCGAGGTGGGTGCCCTCCGACACCAGCGTGTAGCTCTCGGCGCCCTCCACGCCCCAGCCGCTGATCGTGGCACCGACGGGCGCGTAGACGACCACGTCGGTGGCGATGTAGCCGGGCTGGAAGTGCGGGCCGGTGATGAAGTAGGGCAGGGCGTCGGCCTGCTCCGGCGTGATGTTGTTGGCGAACGTGATGGTCTGCCGGAACGACGGCGCGCCGGTCGCGGTGCACTGGTCGCTCGACGACACCACGCTCGCGTCGGCGTAGTAGTCGGTCTTCGCGCCGGTGGTGTCATTGAAGTACACGCCGGCGACCGTCTGGTCCGCGTTGGAGGCGGGGAGCGTGCCGGCGACCTTGCTCCCGGTGAGCATCGCCTCGATGTCGGGGTTCGACGACCACAGCTTCATGCGGCCCTCGTCGGACGCCTGGCTCAGCGCGTCGAGGAACCCGAGCGGGCTCTGGATGCCGGTGGTGAGCGCGGAGAAGATCTGCGCAGCAGCCGCCGCGAAGAACTCGTCCTGGGCCGAGGCGTCGAGCACCTTGCCCGGCACGTACTCGCCGTAGGAGAAGTACACCTCGTTCAGCAGCATCGCCACCGCGTTGTCGCTCGTCAGGGTCTCGCCGGTCGCGAGCGGGATCGGTCCGGTGGCCTTGAGCATGTAGCTCAGCGCCACCGGGTCGGTCGAGATCACGTCGTCGAACGGCGGGAGCCCCTCGTCGGCCCACCACGCGCGCATGATCTCGACCGTGGTCGGGAAGTCCGGCGTCGCGGTCATGTTCGGGATCCAGCGGCCGATGATGTCGGAGTAGAGGTTCTGGGTCTCGGGGTCGAGCGGGGCGATGCTCTCCGGCCGCGCGTTGTCGAACTGCACGCTCGTGGCCTGGGTGGTGAGCTCGATGCGGCCATCGGTCGCGGTGACGAGGGCCAGCGCCGCGGGGTTGCCGCCGGAGGCCCGCAGCTCGGAGTTGCCCTGGAACATGAGCAGGTACGTGCGCGGGGTGCCCTCGCCGAGCGCCGCGGGGAGCACCCGCAGGATCGGGGCGAGCGTGCCCAGCGTGTCGTCCACGCGCGAGACCGCGTCGTCGAGCGTGCCCAGCGCTCCGGTGACCTGCGGCAGCAGCACCGAGCGGTCCGTCTCGTCGATGCGCTGGTTCACCGACGAGAACACCGCCGCGCCGCTCGACACGACCTTCTCGAGGCTGTGCACGGCGGCCAGGTCGACGGCGCCGTCGACCGGGCGGAACGCGGCGAGGTCGAGCGTCGGCACGGCCTCGACGGCGAAGTCGGCGAGGTCGTCCACCCCCTCCGCGGCGGTGCGGATCGCGGCGAGGTTCGGGCCGAGGAACGGGATCCATTCCGCGGCCGTCCAGACGCCGTCCTCGGTCTCGGCGACCGCGGCGGCCGCGGACTTCTGCAGCGCGGCGGCGTCGGTGGTCGCACCCTCCGTGTCTCCGGCGACGATCTTGGCCGGCAGACCGCTCGCGACCGGGATCGCCCGGGTGAGGGCGTCCCGCACGGTCAGCGCCTTGGACACCGCGATCCCCCCGACCACGGCGGCGACCGCGAGCACGAGGGCGAGGACGCCGAGGGCGATCCAGACGATGCGACGCCAGGGGGCGCGACGCGGGACATCGCGACGCGCGTCGGCACGCAGCTGGGCACGGGTGGGAGCGGAGGAGGACATCGTGTCCTATTCAAGCGCAGTTCCCCGGGAGAACGCCGGTGGCCGCCCGCGGGCGTGCGGCTCAGCGGCGGCGCAGGTACCCGCGCAGCGACCGGAAGCCCCTGGCCCATCGCCGACGCTGGAAGGCCAGGGCCTCGCGCCGGCTCGGCCGACGGTGCGGGTCGTTGCGGGGGATGTCGTCGCGGGGCACCCACAGCGCGTGCAGCAGAACCTTGACCTTGTCGCGCAGCGGGGCGTCGGCGATCTCCCTGATCCACAGCGACGCGGCCTTCGCCGGCGCCGGCTGCTGGTTCCGGAGCCACAGCGCCTTCTCGTCCGCGGTGGCGTCGTCGGCGGTGAGCGGCAGCCCTGCCTCCGCGATCAGCTCGCGCAGCACCCACTGCGCGCGACCGCCGCGCACGATGTCGCAGAACTCGCGCACCTCCGCGGCCGTGAACCGCGTCGCGACGGCTGTGCGCACCGACTCCGCGTCACGGCGGTTCTTGGACACGTGCGGGTCGCGGGCGGCGTGCAGCGCCACGACGGCGGCCATGCCGGCGCGGGACGGGGTGAGCACGGCGGCGCCGCCCGCGCGGTGCACCTCCCTGCCCTGCCACAGCAGCTCGAACACGACCTCGGGCGCGGCGAGGAAGCCGGGGAAGAAGCGGTGCAGGTCGATGTCGCACGGCCAGTCGTCGTGGATCAGCGTCACCGAGTGCAGGTCGATGAACGTGGGCGGCATGCGGCCGGCGCGGGTGTGCCAGCCGCGCTGCTCCAGACGCTCGCGCAGCGCGGGCAGCGCCGCGGGGTCGACGAGCACATCGGCGTCGGCGGAGGGGCGGCGGTCGCGCAGCCCGTACTCGGCCGCGAACGGCCCCTTGAGCGACAGCGCCCGCACGCCGGCCTCGGCGGCCGTGTAGGCGACCAGGGCG